>CALATN010000256.1 GCA_937891895.1 uncultured Clostridia bacterium | reverse complement strand
CTTCGTCACAAACGATAGCAAGGTCACGGGTTGTTGCAGGGAACTTAGGAAGCGGCTTGTATGTCTTTGCTGCAACAGCAACCTCAAGGATTTCTGTAACGTTGATTTTTGCTGCGTAAGCCTTTGTGCCGATACCGTAGTTTTCGAGAGTTTCAGGGTGAAGCTCACCAACGATACCGATTGCCTTTCCGTCCTTTGTGATTACTGCGCATCTGCCGGGGTGGAAAGCGTCAGCTTCTGCGAATACTGCGCTGTCTGTGCAAGCTTCGTACTCGAAATCTTCAACGCCGACGTTCTTCAGCATTGCGTCAACGATACCCTTGATGTCGTAGAAATCACGGTTGCCGCCGTACATACCAACGCTGAGACGTACAGGTTCGTCAGGAAGCTCTGCGCCTGTAGGGAGGTACTCGTTGCCGAGTTCGAACAGACAAGCGGAAGCGTTACGGTTATTGTAGTTTCTTGCGAGAACCTCACACATTGAAGGAATGAGAGTTGTTCTCATAACGGAAGTATCTTCACCGAGAGGATTTGTGATAACAACTGTATTTCTCAGCTTGCTGTCCTCAGGAAGACGGATTTTGTCGAAATACTTAGGGCTGATGAAGGAGTAAGTTGTGATTTCGTAAGCGCCGAGGGAAGTCATAGCGTTCATAATCTTGCGCTCGAACTTCTGCTTTTCGGTAAGCTCAGCAGCTGCAACACCGCGGATAATTGTCTTTGGAATGTTGTTGTAGCCGTAAATTCTTGCAACTTCTTCAGCGATATCAGCCTTGCACTCGATATCGATACGAACGGAAGGAGCGTAAGCCATACCGTTTTCAATCTTGAAATCAAGCTTTTCAAGGCACTTCTTCATAACGTCCTCGGAGATATCTGTGCCCAGGAAGCCGTTGATCCAGTCAGGGTTGAACTCAACACCCTTTGGTGTCTTGTCGGAGTGGTCAGCGTCGATTATTGTGTTTACAACCTCGCCGCAGCCCAGCATTTCAACAAGCTCGAATGCACGCATAATTGCAGGGTAAGCGTTCTGCGGGTCAATGCCCTTTTCGAAACGTGCGGAAGCGTCAGTTCTCATACCGAGAGCCTTGGCTGTTGTACGAACGGAAGCGCCGTCGAAGCAAGCGGACTCGAAAACAACGTCAACTGTATCGTCCATGATACCGCTGTACTCGCCGCCCATTACACCTGCAACAGCAACAGGGCTTTCAGCGTCAGCGATTACGAGCATATTTTCGGTAAGTGCTCTCTCTGTACCGTCGAGAGTTGTGATTGTTTCGCCTGCCTTAGCGTTACGGATATTGATTTCGTTGCCCTTGATGTAGCGGATATCGAAAGCGTGCATAGGGTGGCCGTATTCGAGCATTACATAGTTTGTGATGTCAACGAAGTTATTGATTGGACGAACGCCGCTTGCACGGAGTCTTTCTCTCATCCAGCGTGGGGACTGACCAATTTTAACGTTCTTTACAACACCAGCGATATAGCGTGAACAGAGGTCTGTGTTCTGCACGTTGACCTTCAGCATGGAGTTGATGTCGCCCTCAATGCCCTTGTAGGTTGGCTCTTTCACTGTGTAAGGACGGTCAAAAGTTGCAGCTGTTTCTCTTGCAAGACCGATTACAGCGAGGCAGTCAGGACGGTTGGAAGTGATTTCGAACTCAACGGAAGTATCGTTAAGACCGATTGCTTCCTTGATATCCATACCGAGTTCAAGCTCAGGGCAGCCTTCTTCCTGCTGCATAATGAAAATGCCGTCAGCGATTGCGTAAGGGAAATCGTGAGTTGTAAGACCAAGCTCGCCGAGGGAGCAGAGCATACCGTTGGATTCAACGCCGCGGAGCTTGCCCTTCTTGATTTTGATGCCGTTAGGGAGAGTTGAGCCGTCCATTGCTACTGGAACAATGTCGCCTGCCTTAACGTTAGGCGCACCTGTTACAATCTGGATAGGCTCGCCGTTACCAGCCTTGCCCACGTCAACCTGACACACTACAAGGTGGTCGGAATTTTCGTGTGGAACAACGGAAAGGAGCTTACCCACAACAACCTTGCTGATTTCCTCGCCCTCAGTTTCCCAGCGCTCAACCTTTGAGCCGCTGATTGTAAGACCTGAGCAGAATTCTTTTATTGAAAGGTCGGACACGTCAATATAATCCGACAGCCATCTCATTGATAAATTCATTTTATTTTCCTCCTAATATTTTTTAGGGAATAAGTTAAATTAACACGCAAACTACCAATGGTTACTCAATATTGATAGTCAACAAGCAAACTCCGACATTTTTTCGCAAGGCGAAAAAATTCGGAAAGCAAGTGCACGATAGTGCACTTGGCTTTTAGAACTGACCCAAAAATCTCATATCGTTCTCGTAGAGCAGACGCATATCGCTGATTTTGTATCTGCCCATAACGATACGTTCAAGACCGATACCGAACGCAAAGCCGCTGTAAACCTCAGGGTCAATGCCACAGTCTTTAAGTACCTTAGGGTGTACCATACCTGCACCGAGAAGCTCGATGTAGCCTTCGTTCTTACACATCGGACAGCCCTCGCCGTGACAGTTGAAGCACATCATATCAACCTCAGCGGAAGGCTCTGTATATGGGAAGTGGTGCGGACGCAGACGAATCTGACAATCCTCGCCGTAAAGACGCTTCATCATAAGCTCAAGTGTACCGCAAAGGTCAGCAAATGTGATGCCCTTGTCGATTACGAGGCCTTCAATCTGGTGGAAAAGAGGAGAGTGTGTTGCGTCGACAGCGTCGGAACGGTAAACTCTGCCTGGGGAGATAATTCTGATAGGAGGCTTCTTGTTCTCCATTGTACGGATCTGTACGGAGGAAGTCTGTGTACGGAGAAGCACGTTTTCGCTGATGTAGAATGTATCCTGTGTGTCACGTGCAGGGTGATGCTTCGGCATATTCAGTGCCTCAAAGCAGTAGTGGTCAGTTTCAACTTCAGGACCTTCAACAACCTCAAAGCCCATACCAAGGTAAATTTCCTTGATTTCGTTGAGTACGGCTGTGAGAGGGTGAAGTCTGCCCACTGTCTGCACCTTGCCGGGAAGTGTAACGTCGATAGTTTCTTCCTTCAGCTTCTTAGCCGCAAGCTCGGACTTGAGAGCAGCTGTTCTTGCTGCAAGTGTGTCCTCGATGCTCTTTCTTACTTCGTTTGCAAGCTGACCGATAACAGGTCTTTCCTCTGCGGAAAGTCCGCCCATCTGCTTCAGAATAGCGGTAAGCTCGCCCTTTTTGCCGAGGTACTTTACACGGAGTGCTTCAAGCGCTTCTGCGGAATTGCACTCGGCAAGCTCTGCTTCTGCAAGCTGTCTGATTTTTTCAAGCTGTTCCTTCATTAAAAAACAATCCTTTCCTTATCCCGAAATTACGAGGAATTCTATGCAAAAAAATAAAGCCCTGCCCCTGAACGGGACAAGGCATAACCTTGCTTATAAACCACCCACAAAGGACAATCATCCTCTATGCCTTAACGCAGCAAATACGTTTCCGCCTACTTGCAGATGTTTCAGCAGAACCACTCGTGAGCGAAATTCGTCATACGGAGGTACAAAGGGACTTCCAGCTTACGCCCCTCTCTCTGTGTATACCGTTTTCCATACGCTTACTAATTCTGTATCCATAAGATACAGCCAAGAATTTATCGGATAAATTTTCTTCAGCCGAACAGCCAAAAGAAATTTGCCAACGGAAAATTTCTTGGAACCAACCGCTTGCGGTTGGTTTTCCCAGGTCATCGTGTTTCGGGATTATTATTACAAATACTATTATATACAATCCTGTCACAAATTGCAAGCAAATTTTTCTTGAAAGTTGAAAAAAAGTATGTTATAATATATTTTGTACAAAAACTATTTCAATCCAGGAGGCAAAAATGGACATTTTTGTTGAACAAATTGTAAAGAAGACCCCTGACGGCAAAGATACGGCAAAGAAAGTGCTTCTCGTGGCTGCTATGTGCCTGCTTACTGCGGTGCTGGCATTCGTGATGATGTTCATGCCTGCATTTGCGGGTGTGTCGCTTCTGTTGCTGTGCGGTATCATGTACGGCGGCTACTATCTTATCACGGGTCTTGACGTGGAGTACGAATATATCGTAACCAACGGCGAAATCGACATTGACAAGATTATCGCCAAGAGAAAGCGCTCACGTCTTATCACAGGCAAGGTTTCTTCCTTCGAGGCTTTCGGCAAGTACGAAAACGCATCCGAAATCGACAGCAGCGTTACTATCGTAAGCGCTGTGGGAAACAGCCTCAGCGGCGCTGAAACCGAAATGTGGTACGCTGACTTCACCCACGCTTCGGCAGGCAAGGTCCGCCTTATCATTTCCGCAGAGGAAAAGGTTATCGAGGCTATCAGACCTTTCCTTCCAAGACAGCTCAAGGTTAATCTTAACAAGCAATAAGTATAAATCCCACCACAACTATAATTGACCGAAAGGATGTATTTTTATGACCATTGGCTCCTATCTTGTAGAACTTGACCGCTTTAAGAAAATGGCTGCCAAGCCAAGATTCCTTGCCAAATATTATTCCCCTCAGGAAATGAAGTATCTTATGGAAAGACATTTCCCTATGTTTGCAATGGGCGAAATGTTTGCCGCTAAGTTTGCCTTTCTCAAGGCTATGGGCATCAACTCAACAGGCATCAGCCTCAACGAGATTTCCGTGCTCACCGATTACAGCGGCGCTTATTACATCAGCCTTTCGGGTAAGGGCAAGAAGGTTTTTGCCGCTAAGAAGTGCAGAGTAGCTGTAAGCTGTTCTCACACAAAGAATATCGCTTCGGGAATTGTTACATTCTACGAATAATACGGGGGTAGCAAGATGATTTTTCCTACACCTAAGCAAATGAAAACAATCGAGGAAAATTCCGAGAAGAACGGAGTTTCCTGCCGCGAGCTTATGGAAAACGCAGGCGGCGCTCTTACTATGCTCATTTACAAAATCGGTCAGGAAACCGACATTTCTTCGGGGGTAGTGTTTGTCTGCGGCAGCGGCAACAACGGCGGCGACGGCTTTGTTGCGGCTCGTCTGTTGGCTGAAAGCGGCGCAAACGTTACTGTTGTTCTGGCCTGCGGTGACCCGTCAACCGAGCTTGCGGCTATGGAATACTGCGAGCTCAGCGGCGTGCACGGGGTTGAGGTGCTGAACCTCAACGACAACATCGACAAGGTTTTCTCAAAGTTCGCCTCTGCGGCGGTAATCGTGGACTGTGTTTTCGGTACGGGCTTCCACGGCTTCCTTCCTCCGCAGATAAAGGCCTGCTTCTCCTTTGCCCAGAGAAGTCCCGCTATCAAGATTGCGGCTGACGTGCCGTCAGGTGCGGACTGTTTAAAGGGTACGATTGAGGAAGGCACGCTGAAGTGCGATTACACCGTGACCTTCGGTTACAAGAAAATAGGTATGCTTTTTGAGCCGCTTGCTGAATACTGCGGCGAAATCGTCGTGGGCGAAATCGGTCTGCCTGCAAAGGCGGCGGCGGGAATTGAGCTTCTGCCTGCACTTTTTGAGGAAAAGGACGTTGCTCCGCTGTTCCCGAAACGTGCGAAAAATTCCCACAAGGGCGACTTCGGCAAACTGCTCAATGTTGCGGGCTGTGCAAATATGAGCGGTGCGGCGGCGCTTTCAACAAAGGCGGCGCTTCGTTCGGGTGCGGGACTTGTTACGCTCGCTTCATCTGAAACCGTGATAAGCAGAATTGCGGCGGCTATGCCTGAGGCTATGTACGTTGTTACGGACAAGCTTGACGCTGACTCCGTTGCAAAGGAATGTGACGGCAAGGATGCTGTTGCTGTGGGCTGCGGGCTTTCCGTGACAGCCGAAACAAAGAAGCTTGTTGAAAAAATCATCACAAATGCGGCTTGTACCGTAATTCTTGATGCAGATGGAATAAATTGCCTTGCGGACAACATAGATATAATCAGGGACAAAAAAGCAGAACTGATTATCACACCTCACGCGGGCGAGCTTGCAAGGCTCTGCGGAACAACCGTGGAGGAGGCTGTTGCTGACAGGCTCACACTTGCGGTAAATCTGTCGAGAGAGTACGGCGTAACCGTTGTTGCAAAGGGTACTCCCACTATCGTTGTGGGCAAGGGCAAGGCTTACGTTATCCCCGCTGGCAACCCAGGTTTAAGCAGGGGCGGCAGCGGTGACGTGCTGACGGGAATTATTGCGGCATTTGCGGCACAGGGACTTGAACCTGTTGATGCGGCTGCAGCTGGCGTGTTTGTACACGGTGCGGCGGCTGACCTGACGGCTGAAAAGCTGTCCGAGATGGGTATGCTTCCTTCCGATGTGATTGAAAATCTGCCTTTTGTGTTCAAGAAATGGAACAGATAAGGCAAAGGTAAATACATATCAGCCCTCTGTTCTTTGAATGGAGGGCATTTTTATGGGCAAATTCAGAAAAGCTGTGTCAATCGTATTGCTAATTATTCTTTTTGTCTGCACGGCTTGCAACAACAGCGGTGTCAGCTTCCTTGCAAAAACTCCCGACCTTGACAAGCAGTACACGGCGGAAATGTCGGTACAGGCGGGTGAACTGGAGTTTTCCTGCACGGTGAAGCGCTTCGGCACGGAGTTCTGGCAGATGAGTGTGGGCTCCCCCGACACTATTGCGGGACTGGAAATTCAGATGAACAGTGATGGAGTGAAGGCTCAGCTTGACGGGCTTGAGTTTGATATTACTGCTGAAAATATTCGTGACAAGGCAGCTTTTGCTCTGATTTTCAAGGCACTGGACAATGCCGCTTTAAGCAAGCTTTCCTGCACAGAAACCGAGGAGGGTATGTACTACGAGGGGGAAGCTGGCGGCTTACTTTACCGTATCACCTTCGACAGCGAAAAGCTGGAGCCCGTACTTATGGAAATCCCTGAGGCGGCGCTTGCTGCGGAAATAAAAGGGTTTGCTACGCTTGACGAAATGGAAGAAATGGAAATCCTGACCCAAACAAGTGCTGAAACCAATTGACATTTTGTGCAAAAGCTTCATAATCAGTTACAGCGTGATGACAAATTGTTACGCAATCGTTAAATGTTATAAAAATCGCTTGCATTTTTTGTTTAGCATGCTATAATTAGTTTGGCTTAAGGGAACACCCTTAAAGTTGTTCAAATGAAAGGAATTAAAAATATGAAAAAGATTATAGCTATGATTTCCGCAATCGCTATGTGTGCTGCTATGTTCACAGCCTGCGGCAAGGACACTAACGTACCATCCGACGAAACAACTGCAGATACAACAATTGCTGAAGTTACTGACGAAACCGTAAACGATACAGCTGTTGAAGGCGACATCATCATTTCCGAAGAAGTTACAGATGAAACTACTGCTGAAACTCTTGAGGAAGTTCCTGCTGAAACTGAAGAATCCGCTGACGAGCCTGCTGAGGACGAAGTTCCTTCCGAGGACGAGGGCGAGGTTGGTGCAAATCCGCTTCAGGGCGTTGTTGACGCTGCACTTGCTGTCGGCGAATGGCCTGCAATGATGGAAATTACTGACGAAATGATGCTCACAGAATACTTCATGATTGACCCTGCAAACGCTAACTACCGCAACTTCATGGTTATGCAGTGCCCTATGAGCGCTACAATGAGCGAAATCATCATCATCGAGGCTGACGACGTTGACGCTGCAAAGGCTGACCTTGACGCACGCCGCGAAAAGGCTATCACACAGGATGCCTGGTACCCTAACGATGTTGAACTTGCAGAAGCTTCCATCGTAGGCACAGAAGGCAACTACGCTTACTTCATTCTTGCAGGCTCCGCTGCTGAAGCTGAAACTGCTATCGTTGAAGCTCTCAAGGCTCTTTAATCCATACTTATCAGATGCGTATCCGATTTTTCGGGTACGCATTTTGCAAGTTTTCAAAATCAAAATTTCATTTTTACTTTCTTCGCTTTTTATCCATTTTAAGGAACAAATTGTTAAAAAGTTGTCATTCACCCTCTTTTAAGTGCATTATGCCGAAAAAACTCCCGAAAAATTGTTGTGTTGGGATAATGAAAATTTCAAATCACCCTTGACTTATTGACGGGAATAAAGTATAATAGTATATGTGGAAAATTTGAATGTTTTTGCGGCATATTATCCCAAATTGCATAGACATTCGGATTTTATTTCAAAATTCTATAAGGAGTTGTAAATTATGTCACTTACTCAGAACCCTAACATCCTCAAGTGGATTGATGAAATGGTTGCTCTCTGCAAGCCTGCAAACGTTGTTTGGATCGATGGCTCAAAGGAACAGCTCGACGCTCTTACCGAAGAGGTTTGCGCTCTTCCTGATGATAGCAAGGATAAGATGTTTAAGCTCAACCAGGATAAGCTCCCTGGCTGTCTTTACCACAGAACTCTCCCTAACGACGTTGCTCGTGTAGAGGACAGAACTTTCATCTGCTGCAAGAACAAGGAAGATGCAGGTCCTACAAACAACTGGTGCGACCCACAGGAAATGTACGCTAAGCTCACTCCTCTCTACGATGGCGTTATGAAGGACAGAACAATGTACATCATCCCTTACTCCATGGGTCCAATCGGTTCCCCAATCGCTAAGGTTGGTGTTGAAATCACTGACTCTATCTACGTTGTTCTCAACATGAACATCATGACAAGAATGGGTAAGGAAGTTATGGACGCTTTCGGCAACGAGTCCAACGACTTTGTAAGATGTCTCCACTCCAAGGCTGACGTTGACCCTGAAAAGAGATACATCGTTCACTTCCCTGAAGACAACGCAATCTGGTCCGTTAACTCCGCTTACGGCGGTAACGTTCTCCTCGGCAAGAAGTGCTTTGCTCTTCGTATCGCTTCCTACCAGGGTAAGAACGAAGGCTGGATGGCTGAACACATGCTCATCCTCGGCGTTAAGAAGCCAAACGGCGAAATCAAGTACATCACTGCTGCTTTCCCATCCGCTTGCGGCAAGACAAACCTTGCTATGCTCATCCCACCGGAGGGATACCGCAAGGACGGTTACGAAGTATTCACAGTTGGTGACGACATCGCTTGGATGAAGCAGGGCGAAGACGGCAGACTCTACGCTATCAACCCAGAAAACGGCTTCTTCGGCGTTGCTCCCGGTACAAACTCCAAATCCAACTACAACGCTCTTGCTTCCACAATGAAGAACACAATCTTCACAAACGTTGCTATCAACAATGATGATATGACAGTTTGGTGGGAAGGCCTCGACAAGAATCCTCCTGTAAATGCTACAGAATGGAAGGGTGCTAAGGTTAACGGCGTTGAGTTCACATCTGTAAAGGGCGAAGACGGCAAGCCACAGAAGCTCGCTCACCCTAACTCCAGATTTACAGCTCCAGCTGAAAATTGCCCATGCATCTCCCCTGAATTCAACAACCCACAGGGTGTTCCTGTTTCCGCTATCATCTTCGGCGGCAGACGTGCTTCCACAACTCCTCTCGTATATCAGTCCTTCGACTGGACACACGGCACATACATGGGCTCTGCTGTTTCCTCTGAAACAACAGCTGCTGCAACAGGTGCAGTAGGCGTTCTCCGTCACGACCCAATGGCTATGAAGCCATTCATCGGCTACAACGTTGGCGACTACTGGGCACACTGGCTCGAAATGGGCGAAAAGCTCGGCGACAAGGCTCCTAAGATCTTCAACGTTAACTGGTTCAAGCAGGACGAAGAAGGCAACTTCATGTGGCCTGGTTTCGGCGACAACATGAGAGTTCTCGACTGGATCATCAAGAGATGTGACGACGAAATCGACGCTGAAGAAACAGCTATCGGTTACCTCCCCAAGAAGGGCGACATCAATGTTGAAGGTATCGAAGACGAAGTTACTCCCGCAGTTATGGATAAGCTCCTTGCAGTTGACAAGGATCTCTGGACAGCTGAAATCGCTGAAATGAGAAGATACTACAGCGAAGACATCGCTGCTAAGGGCGGCCGTATCCCTGCTGCTCTCGAAGCACAGCTCGACGCTCTCGAAGCAAGACTTGCTAAGTAATCTTACAAACAATAAGCCGCTTACTTTACGTGAGCGGCTTTTTTGTTACATTCAAACAAATAAGGGTACCGAACAAATCGGTACCCTTGATTTTATCTGAGAATGGATTTCTTGTTCTTCTTCTGGTCGTAGAGAACGTTGTCTGCCTGGGCAAGAATTTTCGAAAGCTCAACGTCGTGACCGCACTTGAAGGCGTACATACCGACACTCATATGTACGATATACGGCTTGTCGTGGGTAGCGTTGAAGGCGTCGGTTGCGGCTGCAACTCTTGCCCTTACAATTTCGATAACCTCTTCGCTTGTTGCGTTTTCAACCATAGCAAGCACGGAGAATTCGTCGCCTCCGATACGTCCGATGATATCGGAGCTTCGGAAGGAATCACGGAGAATTTTCGCCGCGTTCTTGATTGCGAAGTCGCCGTCCTCGTGGCTGAACTGGTCGTTAATGATCTTCAGGCTGTCAAGGTCAGCAAATACGATAAGAGCATCCCTGCCTTCGTTCATCGGCGAACAGATTACGCTGTTTGCCTGAGTGAAGAAGCCGCGTCTGTTGTATACGCTTGTAAGCTCGTCAATTTTGGAAATCGTATCGAGAAGAAGGTTTCTTTCCTTGATCTGGAGCAAGGTCTGTTCAAGCTCCTGACGGATATTTTCCTTATCCTGAATGAGTCGGAGAATTTTCATCGCCGCGCAAAGCTGTGCGGAGAGAGAGCTGATATAGTAGAAATACTCGTACTCCAGCTCGCAGAGGAACAGACCATAGTGGTCATAGTTAAGGAAAATCGAGGACAGAATCATTGTTACACGTCTGTCGCTTGGAATATATTTGTTGTCGAAGATGTGCCTGATGGAGATTTCCTGCTCCTCGGTAGGCACGGTTTCGGCGATGTCCCTGTTGTGGTAGGATTTCAGCAGCACCTTTGACGGCGGCAGCCATTTTTCCTCCTTACGGTTGGACAGCGTTTCGGGGAATATATAGATGTAGCTGCTGGCGATGTTGAGGCGCATAAGCTTGTCGGTTACAGAGCCGTAACCCTTGTCGTCGTAGCTGTCAAAAAGGAGCATATCCTTTGTAATGGAGTTGGATTGCCATGTAAGGAACTCAACCTCGTCAACACGCTTGTTGTTGTAGTTTACAACGGCACGCATCATAATCTGGTACAGGCTGATGAACACTGAAGCGAGGCGCTTCTTGTCGTCAGCATCGGAAAGTCCTGCTGCAAAACGCTGACTGAGATAGTCTATTACACTGCACAGCTTATCGTGGGATGCACAAGTCATCATTTCAGGAGTGAGCAGGCTCTCGAACATTTTCGGAATCTGCTCAATAGCTTCATTTGTAAGTGTAATTCCGCCATGATCATCGGAATTAAGCACAATAAACATTTTTTTCAAAAAGGTCTCAAACGCAGTTTTTACTTCCATAACCTGACTGCTTGAGCTGTAGCTGTCGAAAAGATACTTGCTTACGGCGGACACGGTCTGTATATCGGAGCGGCACCAGCAATAGTTGAACACGAAAACATCCTTGTAGGAAAATTCCGCGGAGATATCGGTCTTACAGCCGCAGGACTTACGCTTAACCATTGATGAGCGTACCTTCTTGCTGCTGATTTTGCCTGTCTTGGAGTATTCGAGGCACTCCATAACCGCGTCGTAGCCAAGCTCGGAAGCGTCAGCCCTTGCGGTTGTGAGCGGCGGGATAAGGTTAGCGGCGATAGGCGAATCGTCAAAGCCAGTCACGAAAATATCCTTGCCGACCTCAATACCTCTTTCATCGAAAACCTCGTAAGCACCACTTGCCATAGCATCGTTGGCGAAAGCGATTGCCTCAAGGTCTGGACATCTGTCCAGCAGCTCACTTACCACGCTGTAAGAATACGGCGAGAAGCGGCCGTAGGCAACCTTGTCTTCCTCGTAAGGAATACCGTTATCCTTCAGCACTTCGACATATACACTAAGTCTTTCAGCAGCATCCTCGTTAGTTTTCGGACCGCTTACAAAGCCGATTTTACGGCAGTTATGGTCGTTGATAAGGTGCTCAATGCACTCTCTTATACCGCTTTTATTATCGAAGCAAACCGAGGCATAGCCCTCAACCTCGGACGCGATTGTGATTACGGGGATGCCGTCGAACTGTGCGAGAAAATCCTTTTTGCGTTCATGAGAAAGTGAGTTGCCGATTGTGCCCACGAGGACAAGGAGAATGTCGATATCCTCAGGGAAGGCATAGGAAAAGAGAGTATTGTACTGATACTCAAACTCTGTACGCTTCTTATCAGCATATACTCCATCAATATATCTTCCAGGAAAAATGAACAGGTTAGCGTCGATTTCCTTGGCGCCGATAATAGCGCCGCGGCACACCGCGCTTGCAAAGTCATCTTCAAGGTGGCTTATCATCAGGCCGATGTTCAGACGTCTTTCCATTTTCCGCAACTCCTTTCATACAAATCGCACATATTCATAGATATTATAACATTATTTTATGCACAATAATACTATATGCTATTTACAATTTATGAATAATTCATAAATTAGTCAATATTGATAGCTGCGGGCTAACAAAAACCGCCTCCGTAAAGGAAGCGGTTTTCAAATTACTGGTTAAGTCTGAAATGTACAGGGATGCCGTTCATATACTCGATTGTAGGTTCGCCCTGGATAAGCGGCAGGAAGTAGTTGAGCGCGTCAACTGTAACGTTGTTTCCCTTTGAGTTAATCCACTCGGAAGGGAAGAACTTTTCCTTGTTAGCGATGCCGCTGATGTCTGCGGAAACAACTTCAACACGGTAAGGGTTGTTGCTGATACGCTTGAAAATCATCATCACGCCGCTTTCGCCGCGAAGTGCCGCCTTGACAGCTTCCTCGCCGATTGTCTTGGCCTCGGTGATGTCTGTAAGGGAAGCAATGTGTGAGCTGCAGCGCTGCATAACGTTGAGTTCAATTGAACGAACCTTACAGCCGATGTTTGCACCAACGATTTTTTCAAGGTACTTGCCCACGCCTGAGAGGTACTTGTGACCGAAAGCGTCGGTAAGCTCGGAGGAGAAGCCGCTTGCAAGGTATTTTTCGTCGTCGAACTTGATACCCTCGGACACGGCAATGATAACAGCCTTGTATTTCTGCTGTGCGATGCGGATATCGTCAAGGAACTTTTCGATGGAAAATTCCGATTCGGGCAGGTAGATAAGGTGCGGTGCAGGCTCACCGTTTGCACGGAGCACGCAGGAGGAAGCTGTGAGCCAGCCTGCGTCACGTCCCATAATTTCAACGATTGTTACGGAAGGAATTGAGTAAACGCGGCTGTCGCGGATGATTTCCTGCATAGAGGTTGCAACGTACTTTGCAGCTGAGCCGAAGCCCGGAGTATGGTCGGTAGCCATAACGTCATTGTCGATTGTTTTCGGTACGCCCACAACCTTGATGTCGATGCCGTTGGCTTTGAACCACTTGTCAAGCTTCATAACCGTATCCATTGAGTCGTTGCCGCCGATGTAGAAGAAAGCCTTTATGTCGTGCTTTGCGAAAACTTCAGCAGCTCTGCGGTAGTCGGAGTCGTCCTCCTCGGCATTTTTCAGCTTGAAGCGGCAGCTGCCGAGAACGGTTGACGGAGTTTTCATAAGCAGGTCAATGTCGTGTTCCGAGGTGAGGATTTTCTGTAAGTCAACAAATTCGTCCTTGAGTACACCCTCGATACCGTTTACCGAGCCGTAGATTGTGCCGATTTCGTCACTTTCGAGAGCGGCTGTGAAAACGCCTGCGAGAGAGGAATTGATAGCGGCGGTAGGACCGCCTGACTGTGCAACAGCAACATTAAACATAATAACAAACCCAACCTTTTTATTTTTTCCGAGAAATATCTATAAATATTATACCACGTTCCGACCATATATTTCTATGTCAATTCACAACATATTTGCATCGCTTTTCGGGGACAGCTTGAACTTATTTGTGCAGTAAAGGTTTACAAATTGTCACAGTGCATATATAACAAAAGCTGCCTCCGATTGGAAGCAGCTTTATTTTATTTGTTTTCGTTTCTGAGGTCAACAATTCTCTTTGCCTTGCCCTGGAAACGTTCGAGGGACTTGTACTCAACAAGTGAAACCTTGGTGTCGATACCGAGAACGGTCTTGAGGTTGTGGTGGATACCGTTGCGGAGATTTTCCAGGTCACCGAAATTTTCCAGCAGAGCGTTGTTGGAAAGCTCAACCTTGACTTCAAGGCGGTCGGAGAAATTCTGTCTTGTGATTACAAGCTGATAGTGAGGAGCAACCTCCTCAAAGCCCATAAGTACGGACTCAATCTGTGACGGGAACACGTTTACGCCGCGGATTTTGAGCATATCGTCGCTTCTGCCCTTGATTTTATCCATACGTGCAAAGGTTCTTCCGCACTTACATGTTTCGTAGTTGATTTTAGTGATATCCTTTGTTCTGTAACGGAGCATCGGGATACCTTCCTTAGTGAGTGTGGTAATAACAAGCTCACCTGTTGAACCCTTAGGAAGCACCTCGCCTGTTTCGGAATTGATAATTTCAGCGAGAAAGTGGTCTTCGTTGATGTGCATACCGTCACGTTCTTCACATTCACCCGATACACCCGGACCCATAAGCTCACTCATACCGTAGTTGTCTGTAGCGAAAAGGTTAAGAGTCTTTTCAATCTGGGAACGCATTTCCTCTGTACAGCCCTCAGAGCCGAACAGACCGAGGCGGAGGTTGAGGTCGCCGAGGATACCCATTTCCTTGGCAAGCTCACCGATATACTGAGCGTAGGAAGGAGTAGCAACAAGAGCTGTTGTCTGGAAATCCTTCATAAGCATAAGATTCTTTTCTGTGTTGCCGCTTGAAGTCGGAACAACGGTTGCGCCGATTTTTTCAAGTCCGTAGTGCAGACCGAGAGCGCCTGTGAACAGACCGTAGCCGAAAGCGATATGTACGATATCGTCGCTTGTTGCACCAGCCGCTGTAACAAGACGTGCCATACAGTCAGACCAGTTTTCGATATCATTCTTTGTGTAACCAACAACAGTAGGCTTGCCTGTTGTACCTGAAGAAGCATGGATACGCACGATATCCTTCAGCGGTGTGCCGAACAGGCCAAACGGATATGTATCACGGATATCTGCCTTTGTTGTGTAAGGGATATACTGGATATCCTCAAGGCACTTGATTTTATCAGCGGTAACGCCCGCTTCTGTAAGGCGCTTATTGTAAAATGGGATATTGTCCATACAGTACTTTACGAGCCACTTCAGACGCTCCAGCTGGAGCTCCTCAAGCTTCTGTCTTGGCATTGTTTCTATGTCCTTCTGAAAAAACATTTTTATTCCTCCAATATTATTTTAAGGCTGACAAGCTTTAAATTGCTAAATTGACATATACATACATTATATACCTTTTTCGCCACAATTGCAAGGGATTTGACAAAATAATTCCTGCAAAACAAATCAAGGGCACCGAATTACCGATACCCTTGGAAATTTGCTGTTAATCATGTTTAGGAAGTGGTTTTCTCTCAAGTGCAAGACGCACCAGAGTCATCATAACGTCCTTACGGTGCTGGTCCTTCATCTTGTCAACCATCTTCATATCTTCCTTGCCGTTGATTTTCACCTTTATCGTCGGCACACGGTTACCCGCCTCTGTAACGGCGTCAGCGTAACAAATCGGACACTGACAGCAGTTGAAACGCTGTAAAACCTGCGGCATAAGCTCTGTGATAAGCTCGCCTGTGACGTCTATTTCTACAACGCTTGGCTGTGGCTCAGGTTTAGGCTGTTCCACAATCTGCGGCTCGGGCTTATGCTGTTCGATAACCTGCAGCTCGGGCTTTGGTGCTTCAACAACAGGCTGTGCAACAACCTGAGGTTCAGCCTTTGGCGCTTCGGCAACAGGCTGTTCAACCATAGGCTCTGTATTTTTCGGTGCTGTTTCCTCTTCCTTGAGGTTGCTGCCCAGACTCGGATTTGTAACAACCCTTTTCCCCGTCAGCAGGCGCATAACAGCTTCCGTTTTATTGCTTTTATGCTCCATATTTCAGGATTCCTTTCTGATTTATCTTTTCTTCTTTGCGGCTATAATTTCGGGGTAAAGATACTCTGCAAGCTTGGTGTAATTTCTTGAAGCACGGCTGTTAGGTGAGTACTTGGTGAGCACTTCCTGATGAGCGGGAGCTTCGGCAGCTGCGATGGAAACAGAAATCTTTATATCGAGAACCTGAGTCTGAAGCTGGTCTGCAACAATCTGCACCATTTCTTCAACCTCGTGGGAAAGGGCATATCTCGGCACGAACTTTGTCAGGAGAATGCCTCTGATATTCAGATTCTTGTTGTAATATTTCTTGACCGCAAGGATTGTTTCCCTGAGCTGAGCGATACCCTGAAGTGAAAGGATTTCGGGTGTCATCGGGATAATCAGGTCGTTTGCGGCAGTATACGCATTGATTGTGAGAATTGAAAGGGCAGGCGGTGTGTCAATGATTATGTAGTCATAATCATCCTTTACCGTTTCAAGTGCACCCTTGAGAATGAACTCTCGGCGGTCGGAGTCAAGCTCCAGCTCGCTTCCTGAGAGAAGGATGTTTGATGTGATGACATCACAGATATGCGTGGTCTTTATTGCGTCACGGATACCGCACTTGCCTGTCATGACATCGTGGATTGTATAGCCCTCGTCCTCTGCTCCGAGAGAAAAGGACAGGTTGCCCTGTGGGTCCATATCTATGGCAAGGACACGCTTGTCCCTGCTTCTGAATATACCCGTCAGCGCTGAACAGGTGGTGGTTTTGCCAACCCCGCCTTTTTGGTTTGTAACAACAATTACAGTAGCCATATGCCCTCTGCTTCCTTACTTAAAAAATACTTTCTTTTGCTTTTCGGCGTTCTCTTTCAAGCACCTGACAGTCAAAAATAAATCTTGCAAGACGTTCTTCCTGTGTCTGGTTTACATCGAGAAATTTGCAGCCGTAGCCGTCGATTTGGCCCTTGTCGTTTTTCTGCACACGGAGAATTTCTGCCAGCAGCTGCATTTCGCCGTCAAGGAAATTCAGCATAACCTGATCGCCTGTTTCAAATTCTGAGTTTGAATTGAAGTATACTCCGCCAAGATTTATATTGACAAAATGTAACATAATCGGGTCATCAAAGGCATACATTTCCTCACCTCTGATGTAAAAAGGAGAAAGCGCATTGAAATCCACGGAAACCTTGAAGCTTCTGCGGCGTTCTTCAAGCACCTCACCCTGACCGACATGGAAATTTATCTGATATTCTGTGCATAAGTCAACAGTTGTTTCGTACTTGACACGTGTTCCGTTAATATATTCAAATACAGCCTCTATATTTTCGCCTTTTGAAATCAAAGGAAAATCAGTACCCTTGAGCATTACGAGGTCTTTGCCTTTTATTTTGAAGAAGTCCTTGGGAAAGTGCACTGATTTTGTGGTAATCATCAGCTTTCCCTTTGCGTCATAAATCAGCACACGGCTGATTTTATCTTTATTTATCACGCCTGAAACCTCCCATAGTCAAATTCTTAATCACCATATATTATACTAAAAAAAACTACGTTTTGCAATAGGATTTTTTTTATCTTATGAGATATATTAAAAGTTGGGCGTTTTTTTTGTATAAAATACAACAAAAACCTGTCTGTACAAATAACGGCAAAAATGCTATAATTATTATAAATAAATGTTTGGAGCAGGTATTATGAACAGACAATATATATATCTTGTCCTTACAAGGACAGGGACTATTTTTTCAAAGGTAATAGGCGTTGCCACAGGCAAGCAGTATACCCATGCTTCCATTGCATCAAATGAAATGCTGACTGATATGTACAGCTTCTGCCGTGACCATAAGGAGCGTCCTCTTCCTGCGAATTTCAATCATGAGGATATTTTCACTGAGGTTTTCGGAGCCTGCAAGACGATACCAAGCGAGGTATATCGTATTCCGGTGAATGATGACCAGATTGAACGTTATCATACACTTATACGTCATTTTGTACTCAACCGTGAAAAATATTCCTATGATTTGGGTGCGCTTCTTCCTATGGCACTTCATATCCCCTATAAAATGCGAAACAATAAGTTCGTGTGTTCAGTGTGGGTAGGCTTTATGCTTGGTAAGACGGGCATCGTCAACGATATGAAGAAGCATCCGTCGCTTATTGAGCCTGAGGATTTCCGAAGCGTTAAGGGCGCAGAGCTGATTTATAAGGGTGACCTGAAGCTTTACCGTGATTACATAAAAAACATCAAGGCTAAGAGAGAGGACGGGAAGGTTCCCGCTATTCATACCGAAACGGCCTGATTACGGGAGGTGCGGCAGATGCACAAAATGATAAGGGTCAATGAAAAGCGTCTTGCCGCAAAATATAACAGACGTATTTTTCTTTTTTCTCTTCCTTCACTGAGTGTACTTATTTCATTGCTGATTATTGTTCTGATTTTTATTGTAAGACTTGATTCAGATATGCCGCTTCAGATGTACAGAACTATAATCTATGTAGCATACGGAGCGGTTGCATACGGTTTTGCGGTATGTCTTATAGGTTCAATCCTTGAGGATATCCTTATCCGTGCACATCGCGAGCATACATATATACAGATTGCTGATTCAATAATGATTGTTTCACAGCACTGCCGAACAGTTTTTCAGGACTGGAAATGGGTGCATTACAAAAAAATGTGGGTCGTAAGGCTTTCGGAGGTTGAAAATGCTGAGTGTATAAAAAATCATATAAGTCTTATTGCGCCTGCTCGCTATTTCAATGAGAATTCAGAGTGGCTGAATTACTCAGGAACAGATGAGGGAATTGCCTTTGAACGTTGGTGGTACAATGCAAACGGCGGCAAAGATGTTACTTCAATTGAAATAACTGACTTCTATACACACGGTGAAAGAATTGTGCGGCATATTCTTCATTGTGCAAACAAAGTCCGTGACCGAGAACAGCGACGGGCAAAATTCCGTAAGGAAATGCTTGAAATTGCAAAGAATGTCAATTATCCTCACAAGCTTAAAGACCGTTATCAGCCGCCTGATAAACGAAAAAAAAGATAACCGTGCCAAAGCAGTTTTCGGCACGGTTTGTTTTATTTGCTGATATTCTTTTTTGCCTGCGCAACTTCTTCTTTCGTTGGGAGCGGTGTAAATTCAGGGTATCCCGGTTCAGATGAAATTGCCTTGTGAATAGGAACAAGAGTAAGCAGCTTGAAGTTTAGCAAAGCAGCATAAAGTGCAAAGGGGATAAGTATCAGCGTCGGAATACTGAATGCAAAGGTCAGTGCCATAGCAAGACACAGCACAACTTCAATAATGATAGCAGGCTTGTTCATTGTTCCTGCAATAAATTCAACAAGCAAAACCGCAGGACAGATTATCGGCATAGCTGCGGGAAGCTGAGGAAGAAGCGTCCCCATACGCATATAGAAAGTAAAGCTGAATAGGGAAAACGCCGCAAAAAAAGCAATTGAAGCTATGGCAATTATCAGTGTGCGTTTGAAAGTGTGATTGATAATCGAAGTCAACACATCGGCTACATCACGTTTATGTATATCATCAAGCTGCGGGATATCCTGAGGTTCAACATTAACTGAGAAGCTGAATTTTGCCATAATCATTTCTCCTTACTTTCTGTAGCTTACTGCATCAGGGTCAATTATATTGCCGTTTACATAATTTGTCCAGAGGTCAATTGCGTTGTCGAAATTCTTCTCTATTCTTTCACTTCCGCCAAGACCTGCGGTAAATGGGTAACGGAAGCCTGCTACAAGCTCGTCCGATAGACCGTCATAGCCTACATTTTCCTTGAAGTCAGTACCGTTAAGCTTGTATCCCATTTCAGTGACATTTTCATCATCGGGAAAATACTCACTCAGGTCGGCAAACACACCGTCGCCGGGAGTAATTCCGATTACGCCGAAGGAGCTGTCGTCACCGATTACGATAATGGTGTCACTGCCCATAAATTCAGCGGAAAGCTTTACCTGGTCGCTGCCGTGGTAATAAAGCTCGGAAGTTTCCTCGGGAGTAGGTGCAGCAGGAGTGTAGCTGACACGGATTTTTATTTTACCGTCACCGTTGTAATCCTGCGCATACTTTGCAAGTTCGTCTTCCATATCCTCGGTAATGAACTGAACCTGTGCATCGTCAGCAATAAACAGCACCGCAACATCAGGCTTGACGGTTGTCACCAGGTCGTAAATCAGGAAAATTGCAATAGCCGCAATAGCCGTGCACGCAATAATATATATCTTGTTGTGGTAGAAAAAGTTGCTGATTTTCTCCCATATGGAGTATTCCTTCTGCACGACCTCTTCCTTTGGAATATCAGCCTCGGAAATGATGCCTTGCTTAAGCTTCATCAGTTCAAGACGCTCCTGACGCAGCCTTTCATTATAAGCTGCCCTCGCTTGACGCTCACGCTCAGCCTTTGCCGCCTCAGCCTCACTCTCACGCTTCAGCTCCTCGGCACGTGCTTTCTCATTCACCTCACGGTAGGTCTGCAAAAAGGATTTGCCCTTTTTCTTCTCATTATTTTCAGTAGGCTCAGCCTGCTCGTTCTTTTCATTTTCAGCCATTGAAGTAAATTCCTTTCGATACAGTATACAACACGGACGGTTGCACCAAATCGGTGAACCGTCCCCGTTTTTACCCTTTATTATTATAACTGACAATGCAGTGATTGTCAATATTTTAAATCAAAAACGATAAATCACAGACAAAGAATTTGTTTGCAAAGCTAAAAAGTTATCTGTTCATTTACTATTGCATATCTGCATACTCTATCCATCCATCTGATTCCGGAAACTTGAATGCATATATTGTAAAGCTTTCAAGAACAGCACTATTATCGAGATCATACTCATCAGCATTTCTTTTCAGGAACTCCTCATACTCCTGCAACTTATCATACTCAGGATAGCTTAAAATAACATAAACAATTCTATGATTTGCTTTATCAATCAACGCATACTCATAAACATGATCATATCCATCGCTTGCAATATATGCCGGATATTTATACATATCTTCATTATATTCAATTTTGTTTGTAATTGATGTTCCAGCGTATGTAATTTCGCATGTGATATCAGCTAACCTTCTTACTTCATTTTCAAAATCCGTTTCATTATACCTTGCTTCAAGTATATAAAATCCATCAGAATCAAAGAATCCTGTTTTTATTTTGGATTCAAACTTTGCCGAAATCGCATTGTCAACTGATTCAGGAAAAACAAAAAATCCTGAATCCATATCTGTTCCGTATTTTTCCTGAATAGCTGCTTTATCGTAATTTTCAATTCCTTGTGTTGCATTGAATGGAATCGCATAATCAACAATACCTACCCCAAATATCAATAATACTTCAGCAACAAAAAACAGACTGATTGCTGTTAGTGCAACCGTTGCACATTTTATTACTGTTAATAATACTTTTTTTCTGCAGATTCTTTCAAGCACTCCAATCACATACAATGTGATAATCATCATAGTTACCAATGATACGCAAGACGCTATCAATGCACCTTTATGAAAAAATGTTGAATTATATGATATGCATTGAAAAACAATTGCTACCGTCATTATAAAGACTCCTACAAATCCGATAGCCTGAATACATTTCATCATTTTGCTTTTTTCATTTTCTGCATAATCAGCCATCTTGTTGGCTACATCTTTAATTTCTTCATTCATCTCGCTTTTCCTTTCTCCTTCAATAATTTCTCTGACATCGACTTCGTAGAAATCAGCAATTGCTACAAGTAATGAAATATCAGGTAAATTGTTTCCGGTTTCCCAACGGGAAACCGTTCTTCCCGATATATTCAATGTTTCTGCAAAAGCTTCCTGCGTAATGCCTTTTTCTTTTCTTAACTTTTTTAGAAATAAACCAATTTTTTTCTGATCCATTATGGTTCCTCCTTTCATCCACAGAATACACCATACCATCCATCAATAACACGACACAAAGCGAGAAAATGACGTATTTACCTGATAGACACACTTGTCCGGTTGCCTGTAATTTCCGTAGAATTGAAATTTTCCTCTCTTTTGTACTATACAATTATCAGTATAAAAAAATAGGACTTACATCAGATAAGTCCTATTTTAAGATTATTGTTTTCAAACACTTTTTAGTCAAGCGACTTCATTGTAGGGAACAGCAACACATCACGGATAGCAGGTGAATTTGTCAGCAGCATAACGAGTCTGTCGATGCCGTAGCCGATACCGCCCGTTGGAGGCATACCGATTTCAAGTGCACGGAGGAAGTCCTCGTCAATTCTGTTAGCTTCCTCGTCGCCCTTCTTGAGAAGCTCTTCCTGAGCAATGAAACGCTCTCTCTGGTCGATTGGGTCATTGAGCTCGGAGTAAGCATTACACATTTCCCAGCCGTTGATGAACAGCTCAAAACGTTCAACATAGTCAGGATTTTCAGGCTTTCTCTTTGTAAGCGGAGAAATCTCAACAGGGTGATCCATAATAAATGTTGGCTGGATAAGGTGCTTTTCAACGAATTCCTCGAAGAACAGGTTGAGAATGTCGCCGCGCTCGTGTCTGTCCTCAAATTCGATGTGGTGTTCCTTAGCAAGCTTCTTAGCTTCAGCTGTATCCTTGACCTCAGCAAAATCAACACCTGAATACTTCTTTACGGCTTCAATCATTGTAAGGCGCTCAAAAGGCTTGCCCAGATCAATCATATGCTCGCCGTAAGGAATTGTAGTTGTACCGCAAACCTCTGTTGCAAGGTGACGGAACATATTCTCAGTCAGGTCCATCATACCGAAGTAGTCGGTGTAAGCCTGGTAAAGCTCCATAAGTGTGAACTCAGGGTTGTGACGTGTGTCAACGCCTTCGTTTCTGAATACACGGCCGATTTCGTAAACTCTTTCAAGGCCGCCTACAATAAGACGCTTGAGGTAGAGTTCAAGGGAAATACGGAGTCTTACGTCCTCATTGAGAGCGTTGTAATGTGTTTCGAAAGGTCTTGCGGAAGCACCGCCTGCGTTAGCAACGAGCATCGGTGTTTCAACCTCGATGAAGTTCTGCTCGTCAAGGAAGCGTCTGATTGTGGAAATAATCTTGGAACGCTTTCTGAATGTGTCGGCAACATCAGGGTTAACGATAAGGTCAACGTATCTCTGACGGTAACGCATATCCTGGTCCTTGAGGCCGTGCCACTTTTCAGGGAGAGGGAGAAGGGACTTGGAAAGGAGAGTGATTTTCTGTGCGTGAACGGAAATCTCGCCCTTTCTTGTACGGAAAACAAAGCCCTCAACACCAACGATATCACCGATATCCCACTTCTTGAAATCAGCAAACTCGTCAGCACCGATATCATTCATTCTTACATAAACCTGCATACGGTCGCTGCCGTCGCGAACGTCGATGAAGTTAGCCTTGCCCATATCTCTCCAGGACATAACACGTCCTGCGATTTTAACGTTAATTTTAGCAGCCTCGAGAAGCTCCTTGAGCTTTTCATCGTCGCCATTTGCCTCAGCAATAGCCTTAGCCTCGGATTCTTCGTAAGCCTTACGGAGTTCAGCGTTGCAGATAGTAACGTCAAACTTTGTGATTTCAAACGGATTCTTGCCGCTTTCCTTCATTTCGTCAAGCTTTTCAATACGGATTTTCTTCAGGATATGCACATCCTGCTCGGTCTGCTCCTCCTCGGGAGCAACAGTATTCTGGATTTCTTCGGACATCTCTTTTACAATCCTTTCGATTATATGTTAATTTAATTAAAGTCTGATTTCAAGAATTTCCATCTTGATGATACCGACAGGTGCTTCAACCTCAACAACGTCGCCGACTTTTTTCTTCAGTACAGCGATACCGATTGGTGAGTCTTCGGAAATTTTATCATTCTCAGGGTCAGCTTCTGTCGAACCGACAATCTGAAGCTCCATAATCTCATCAAGTTCAAGATCCTTGAGTTTAACGATTGAACCAACGCCAACCTCGTCATTGGAAAGCTCAGATTCGTCAACAACAACAGCGTTGGCGATAGTAAGCTCCATTTCCTGAATTTTAGCTTCGAGGATACCCTGTTCGTTCTTAGCTTCATCATATTCAGCGTTTTCGGAAAGGTCACCGAAAGCTCTTGCTTCTTTAAGTTTTTGTGCAACCTCCGCACGTCTTACGGTAACGAGATAATCAAGCTCTGCCTCCAGTTTCTTAAGACCTTCAGCTGACATTCTAACCTTTTTTACAGCCATTTTGATTCAATCCTTTCGTTTATTCTAAAATTTTATTATATAGTATATTTTATTGCTTGTCAATAGCAAAAATGCCTTTGTTGCGTTATTCCTCGGTATTTTTCTCATCCTCGGATGATTCAGGTTCCGTCTCGGCAGACTCGCCGCTTTCAGCCTCGGCGATACATTCCAGCACACCCTTAACCGCTGTACTCAGCCTTGAAGTAGGACGCTCCATTCTTGCCAGCACGTCCTCGGTAAGGTAGACAATCCTGTTGTTCTTCACCGCAGACAGCTCCGCAGTTTCCTCGGAAAGCTCATACTTGCTGATAAAGTCGGGCAGGATAATCCAGTCGGGGTCAAGCTCCAGCAGTTCCTCAACAGTCAGCGTCAGCTTTTCGCCGTCACCCGCAAGGTTGGTGCCGAAATAGGAAAGAAAGTTCCCCGCAAAGGTAGAATTTGTGGCAACCGCAAGGTCAGGTGACATAATATAGACAAAGCTGCCCAGCTTGCCGTCTGTGCCATTAAGCACGTTGTACATCGGCTCAAGAGCCTGTTTTGCAACTTCCTCGCAGTCAATACTTCCGCCGAAAGCCGCTGCAATGTTGTAGTAGCAGCTGTAGAGCTCATCGGGGGTTTCAGGCTGAGGAATAATCCACACCCGTGTACCCGCCGCCTCGATAGCGGTAATATCCTTCTTTGCGATAGGACTCATGGAAATCAGCAGCTCAGGCTTTGCCTCGATAATCGCATTAACATCGGGGTTAGCCGCCGAGCCCAGCTCATTCCTGCTTTTCACACTTTCGGGGTAGTCACAGTAGCTGCTTCTGCCGATAATCTTGTCGCCATAGCCAAGCTCGCAGATAATCTCAGTTATAGCGGGAGAAAGCGAACCGACCGTTTCAGGCGATTTTTCAAAGGTAAGCGAGCCGACAGTTACGGGGTAGGGGAGTTCAACCGCAACGGTAGTTTCCGTAAGTCTGATTGGTCTTTCCTCGTCAACCTCGGTACAGCCGCACAGCACCGCTGCCGCAATCAGAGCGGCAAAAACACATTTCAATACTTTATACAAAACGAATTCCTCCGTCAACAATCTACCCTTCATTATAACACATCGCAAAGAAAATTACAATACCATTTAAAAAATAAAAAGGCTGTCGGGAATTACTCCTGACAGCCTTAAAATCATATTCGATTAAGCCTTAGCAGCGTTGAGCTTCTTAGCAAGCTGGGACTTCTTTCTTGCAGCAGCGTTCTTGTGAATGAGGTTCTTGGCAGCAGCCTGGTCAACCTTCTTCATAGCAAGACGGATAGCTTCTTCAGAATTGTCAGCCTTGT
>CALATN010000255.1 GCA_937891895.1 uncultured Clostridia bacterium | reverse complement strand
CGGAGCAAATGCCCCGCGTTGTTTGCGATAATTTAACGAAATTACTGGGCCAGCGTGGCCTTGTGGAAAACCTTCTTGCCCTTCTTGATGATAACCTCTGTTTCAATCTGGATAAGAGCATTAGGGTCTGTAATCTTCACGTCATCAACAGATACGCCGCCCTGCTGTACGTTACGTCTTGCCTCACTCTTGGACGGAACAAGTCCTGTCTTTACAAGCAGGTCGAGAATGTTGATACCCTCAGCAGGAATTTCAGCAGCAGGAATTTCTGTGGAAGGCATATTAGCTGTGTTGCCTCCGCCGCCGAAAAGTGCCTTTGCACCCTCCTGTGCCTTGTTTGCTTCTTCCTCGCCGTGAACAAGCTTTGTAAGCTCGTATGCAAGAATTTCCTTAGCCTTGTTGAGCTGGCTGCCTTCCCAGTCTGCCATTGCTTCGATTTCTTCGATTGGGAGGAATGTGAGCATTCTGATGCACTTCATAACGTCCGCGTCAGCAACGTTTCTCCAGTACTGGTAGAAGTCGAAAGGACTTGTCTTTTCAGGGTCAAGCCATACAGCGCCCTTTTCTGTCTTACCCATCTTCTTGCCCTCGGAGTTGAGGAGAAGTGTGATTGTCATAGCGTGAGCGTCCTTACCCAGCTTCTTTCTGATAAGCTCTGTACCGCCGAGCATATTTGCCCACTGGTCGTCGCCGCCGAACTGCATATTACAGCCGTACTTCTGGAAAAGCATGTAGAAGTCGTAGCTCTGCATGATCATGTAGTTGAATTCAAGGAAGGTAAGTCCTCTTTCCATTCTCTGCTTGTAGCACTCGAATGTGAGCATCTTGTTTACAGAGAAGCAAGCGCCGACTTCGCGGAGTACGTCAACATAGTTAAGGTTGAGGAGCCAGTCAGCGTTGTTTACCATCATTGCCTTGCCGTCAGAGAAGTCAATGAAACGGCTCATCTGCTTCTTGAAGCATTCGATATTGTGGTCGATATCTTCCTTAGTGAGCATCTTTCTCATATCGGACTTGCCTGATGGGTCACCAATCATAGCTGTACCGCCGCCGAGAAGTGCGATAGGCTTGTTGCCGGCCATCTGAAGACGCTTCATAAGGCAAAGTGCCATAAAGTGACCAACATGAAGGCTGTCAGCAGTAGGGTCAAAGCCGATGTAGAAAGTAGCCTTGCCCTCGTTAATCATTTTCTTGATTTCTTCCTCATCTGTTACCTGTGCAATAAGACCACGGGCAACGAGTTCTTCGTAAAGTGTCATAGTTATTACTCCTTTTTTAATTTTAATTCTAAATTTAATGTTCTCGGCACAAAGCCGTTTTTACCATAAAAATCAACTGCGTCATAATTTTCGTACCACACGCCCAGTTCAATTACCGTGCAGTCATTCTCCAATGCGTACTCACGGATAAACTGCATAAGCTTACCGCCAATACCCTGCCGCCTGAATTTTCCCTTTACGGCAAACTGGTCAACATAGCACCGCTTTCGTGCAATGTGGATACAATCATCACGCACATCAATATACAAAATCGCATAGCCTTGGATTACACCGCCGTCCTCGATTACAAACACATAATCAAGCTGTTCAGCAAGCTGTGCACGGTAAAATTCCGCATCGGGACTCCGATAGAAATCGGGGCGCAATTGTATGTGATGTTCGTGCAGTTCTTTGTAAATTTCAGCTGTTTCGTTAATATCATCAGCTGTTGCTTTTCTTATCATTGTTTCACTCCCAATCTTTTTTGATTTACGGAGCAACATAAACGATGAAATCAAGAGCTGATTTCACGGATACCACCGCCTTTCAAGGTAATTATATCAGTTTTCACCAAATGCAATCCATTCAGCTTCGTCAAAACCATTTTCAATAAGTGCAGCATTGCACATTCCCACGTGACACATAATATGTCTTATCTGTGCTGTAATCACGCTTAAATATGTAAATTCGTTATCTGCCCACGTCTTGCTGTTAAGCATTTCGTCAGTAACTTTGCCCCAAAAGCTTTCCAAGCGTTTGTCAAGACAATCAAGACACTCGTTCATTTCTGCTTTTGTCATAAAATCATCGGAGTCAACGCACCAATCATCATTTATGATTTTGTTACGAAGCCTTTCGGGTAATGGCAATTCCCACGAAAAATGTTTTTCATAATCCTCACGAAGCCAGAAGAAGCTTCCGCAAATTGTGTGAATAACCTGATTCCACACAGGCAAACCGTGATTTTCAGCCTTCCACAAATTATCGGGACAAATTCTGACCAATGCCTTCAGCATATTATAGCTGTCATAAAACTGTATTTTCAGCATTTCCGTTGTTGCCATAAAATAACCTCTTTATCTCATATCATTGACATAACTCGTAAAATGCTCGGGAAGCTTTTTCACAAGCTCCTTTGCAAGCACGGGTCTTACGTCATAATCGTCAATCTTATCAATCGGCAGCCAGCACATTCTCTCGTGTGCTCCGCAGGTTGTAACGCTTCCAACGTCATACTCACGCTTTTTCGTGGACTTCATCAGATAGTAGAATTCAATAGCGTGGCAATTAAGGTCTTTCAGCCACACATCGTCACCCTTGAAGAAATTTTCCACAAGGCAAAGCGGTCTTTCAACCTCAAACCTTTCGCCTGTTTCCTCGAAAACCTCACGGATAACAGCGTCCTCGGAGCGTTCCCCGACGTGAACACCGCCGCCGATTGTATAGTAGTAGCCCGACTCCTCGCCGTAAGAGAAAAGAGCGTGCCCCTCCGAAATAATTATCGCGCCCACACGGTATCGGAACCAGTCGTTGTCCTTGCAGAAACAGCAGTCGATAGGCATATTTTTCACCTCTGATTATAATTTTTCGTTTATATACTTGCACATTTTCACCATAGGGCAATTCTCAAGAAATTTCTTATACTCGTCAGGCTTTTCTGTTGGCATATTTTCGGAGATATCCAACTCATTGAAAACGATAATTTCGTTTTCATCACCGTATTTTATTGTAACAACAAGTCTGTACCCCATAAAACCAAATCTGCCTGTTAAATGCTTTACCTGATATTCAACACAATCAATGTCATCATAGTAGATACCAGAAATCAAAACATCGCGTTTAAAAAGCTTATGTGAAATTACAACTAAATTTTCGTCAGCAATAATTGTCCCCTTCTGCAAAAACGAAATGGTAACACCTACAATTGCTGACAACGGAAAAATCACAGTGAAGCATATAGCAGATAAAGCTTGCAGCTCATCATATATTGCAGCTGCAATAGCGGTAGATACCGAAATGCAGGCAATTATAATAAAGAAATCTTTAAGCACTGTAAATCGGCTTGTTGAGTCAAATTCACACTTCATACCCTCACCCTTTCCGTCAAAAAAACGTCAGCTGACTATCGCCGTAGCCAAGCTTATACGCCGCAATAATCTCCCTCATATCGTAAATCAGTCCCAACCTTTCGCATTCTTCCGTGAAGATTTTCCACAGCCGTTTTGCGTGGGGCGAGGTGCAGATATATCTGTCACCGTAAGTTTTTTCGTATTTTTCAGCAAGTCCCTGCCCCGAAAAGCTTTCTTCAAGCTTGCTGTAGAAATATTCACGCTGTCCTGCACGAATTGTCACCCCGAACATCGGGTAAACAGACCTTGCACCGCATTCCTTTGCCATTTTCAGCACACGCAGGATATTATCCTCGTTGTCCTCGATAAACGGCAGTATCGGTGTCATTACAACTCCCGTAAACAAGCCATTTTCAGACATTTTTGCAACTGCATCAAGCCGCTCAGAAGTAACGCTGACATTCGGCTCAACAAGCCTTGATAGGTTGTCATCATCGGCGGTAACCGTATCCTGACACAGAACAGGGGAATGCTCCGCTATACTGCACAAAACGTCAGTATCACGTTCAATCAGCGGACTTTTCGTCAGCACCGCTGCCCCGAATTCATAAGCGTCGATAAGTTCCAATGCGTGACGGGTAAGCTGTTCCGTTGCTTCAAAGGGATTGTACGGGTCACTCATTGCACCCGTGCCCACAATACCCGTCCGCACCTTGCGGCGAAGCTCGTCACGAAGAATTTGCAGGCAGTTTTCCTTTGCACGCACCTGCTCGAAATTGTCAACGTGATAGCAATCGCTTCTGCTGTCGCAGTAGATGCATCCATGGGAACAGCCCCTGTATATATTCATGCCATAATACCCGCCTTTGCCGGTGAGTATTCCCTTTGCGTCCACAAAATGCATAGCAATCATTCCTTACGTGGGGGAGACAGGAGGAGACAGGGGACGGTTCTCTGTCTCCTTCTGTCTCCCTGGAGAATCACTTGTAGAAATCGGGCATTTCAGGGATCTCAATATCTACGGAGACGCCTGTGTCACGAGCCTTGGAGGCG
>CALATN010000254.1 GCA_937891895.1 uncultured Clostridia bacterium | reverse complement strand
CAATATAATACACACAATTTTGTGCATCTGCCCGATGCTGAAAGAAAAGCCTGTTGCCTTGTACATTCCCGTGCATTTATCACCAACTGCCTTTATGTCGTAATGGTTGTACAATATCTTATTCGACGATTCGGGACGCTCACAATAATAAAAATACTTTTCCTTTTCATAATCAGGGTCGGTTATTTCAGCACCGTGCTTTTTCGAGTAATCGAAAATCCTGTTGAATTCTTTAAGCAGATAGTATTTCACAACCGTAACATCAGCGTCCTCGTCAAGCCTTTTCTTACGCTGTGAATTGTCGGAAAAATCACTCATCGCTTTGAGTACGCCGTTCGGAATGTTACACATATGCCCATTCTGCAAGGCTGTTTCCTGTAAAGCAAATGTGTCAGGCATACATTCATTTGCCTTTGGAGTAAAGCAATATTTTGTCCTGCCGTTTTCCGTGTGTCGTTTTTCTGCAGGAATGTAATGCTTCACTATCAACTTGTCTATAATTTCTTCTATATGACCAGCCTTTTCATTGTGCAGACTGATTTTATCATTGCCTGTAACACAGGTAATCAGCTTTCTTGCAGTAAAGCTTGTCGCACCGTTATACCACAGCGAGTATATCCCGTCTGCAAGGATATTTTCATAGTAGCTTGCTTTCTCAAACTCAGGAGAGGTGTTTATGAGCGGCTGATAAATCTTTTTGTTGAGACAATATTCCTCGAAAACAGGACTGTTCATATACATTTCAAGCTTATTACGAAACTGCTCAATAAGCTCAGGGTCGGCATCGTAAGCATTGTTAAGGCAGAAATCAACTACCTCAGCAAATTTTACACGACCCTTTTGCTGTATCTTTATACAGCGTGACATGGGGTACATTTTAAGCTGCTTTGAGGAAATCAATCTGCCGCATCGCTTTATGTCCGAGAGTGAGGCGTACAGCTTGTATTCACAACCCATTCCGTCACGCCCACCCCGACCGCATTGCTGAATATAATCAAGCATTGTAAGCGGAAAGCCGACATGAATAATATGCCGTATATCACCAATGTCAACGCCCATTCCGAAAGCAGAGGTTGCCAGCAGAATATTGACCTCGCCCTCTGAAAAAAGTCTGAAAGCGTTCTCTTTAGCCTTGGCTGCCTCGTCGGTGTTGGTGCCACCGAAATACTTTGCAAATTTAAGGCCACTACTCATACTTTCCAGTCTCTTACTCACTTTCTCCATCAACTTTTTGCTGCAAAAGAAAACAAGAAGCTTTTCATTCCTGTGTTTTATAATGAATTTGCATACGTTGTTGTTTCTTTGGAGACTTCCGTTAGAAAGAGATATTTCATACTTTCCCGATTTGTTGTCGATTTTAAATTCCTTTTTGGGACGCTGTCCTATGCAGTCGCTTTTTTCAATCCCCATATTAAGCTTAGTTGCAACATCTTTAAAAATTTTCTCATCAACAGTTGCAGTAAACGCCGCAATTATGGGAGGAGTAGCGGTGCGAAGCTTATTCTCAATAAAATTCTGAATACACCTGTACGACGGACGGAAATCGTTGCCCCATACAGAAACGCAGTGTGCCTCATCAATTACAAGCAGGGAGATTTTAAGCTTGCTGAAAAAGTAATCCGCCTTTGCACGCAAGGTTTCGGGAGTGGTGTAAATGAGTCTGGGTTTTCTATCGCCACGCAGAATTTCTTCTTCAATGCGTTTTCGCTCAGCTTTGCTGTGGCTTTGTGAGTGAAAAGCTTCAGCATCTATGCCGTTTTCCCTGAGCGACCTGACCTGGTCGTCAATCAGAGCAATAAGGGGCGAGATTACAACAGTACAATGGTATTTGTCCAGCATAAGAGCAGGAATCTGATAGCAAAGCGACTTGCCCGCACCTGTTTCACGGATACAGAATACATTTTTCTTTTTATCTATGATTCTTTTAATGCACTCCTCCTGAAAGTCAAACAGTTCGCCATCTATGTGGAATTGGTTGTTAAGCAAATCTTTTGCTCGTGCCAATGTGTCTGATTCCTGCATTTGTAACACTCCCTTGTCAGTAATATGTAATAAGTATAACATAGGGAAGTGGTTTTAGCAATCGGAATTAAGCATCCATAAGTTTATTGCTTCTATTGGAGTGCGGTTGTATTGAAATCAGTTTTTAAGAAAATCCGTGACCTTTCCCAAAATATTCTTCTTTAGAGATAATCAGAAGACGTAATTTCTCTAGCAGATTTGTAAGTTCCTGAAATTTTACCTCTGTATTTTCATTATTGTAACTAACAAATGAAGCCCATTCATTTATATTTTTGCTTATATCCTCATACAGATATCTGCAGAAATCAAGCATATTTGTATCAGAAAACTCGTGGATAATTTCGTCTTTGTCCAAAGGGCACCTATCATCATTTTCTATAATTATGTGACAATGCCAATGACTGACAACACATAAAAGCCTGTCAGGTTCAAGGTTGCCCTTCACGCAAAAAGGATATAAATTTTCCAAGCCGTGTATAGCTTGTTGAAGCCATTCAAATGCAATATCATCCAAATAGCTTAATGAGTATCTTGATGTATTTTCAAGTCGGAACTCTGACCAGCCGTGCTGTGGACAAGTTAACATTCTTTCACCTTCCGTTCAGTTATTTTATCATTTTATGTCAGTATCGATTTCATCAAGCCTGCATTTCATTTTCTCAAGCTCACGTTTTTCGTTGTACATACGGTTGCTTTTGCACCAGTCACAAGTGCCGTGATTTCGGCAGGTATAGTCAACCGCCTTGCTTCCACGATAGGGTCTGCGGTGCTCCTTGCCGTGTTCTATTGCCTTGTTAAGTGACATTTTCTGCTCCTTTCAGACGTGAGTACAGCTACTCAATAATATCCTCCATAACAAACCGCAAATCGTCAATACGCTTGTCAATATGCCAGTGACCGCAAAGCCAGCGTTTGTAATTCAGCCTGTCCTCAATGGTGTCAAGCCATTTTTCCGTGCTGTTGTCAACTGTGCTCTGGTCAATGCTTGGCAGAAATGCCTCCGTAGGAATGTATTTGTACGAGCAGGTGTGAGTAAGCACCTGGTCAATCTCCCAGTTACAGCTGTCAAGCACAGCTTCAACCCGTGCCTTTGTTTCAGCCGAAGGCTGTTCGTCCTCAAACCAGTGAAAGCCGTTCCGCAGACGATAAAACTTGTCAACGGAGTACGCACCTCCGATAACAATGGATTTCCGCCCGTCAAGGTCGTAAATCTCGCCGTCCTTGGCAAAGAGAATATTCGGATATTTTTCCTCGTAGTAAACAGTGCCGCCGTGCCACTCTTTAGTGGTATAGGTCGGTATCGTTTCGGGACGCATTTCGTGGTTGCCGTGAATGCAGAACACAGTAATGCCGACCTCGTTCAGCTTGTACTTTGTCCGCTTGTCGCCCAGATCATTGCCGTAATAATTAAACCCTGCGTCACCGAGGATTACTATCGTGTCATTTGCAGTAAGTATACCATTGCGGATCGCATTTGTGATTTTAAATATCTTTCCGTGGGTATCGCCTGTGTAAAAAACTGTTCCGGTTTCAATCGTTTTGTTTTCAATCATTCTGTGTTCACCTCATATACTTCATAGAACAGAAACGCTTACTTTTACAAATCATCTCCCCCGACATAAGCCCCATAAAACTTATCCACATCAGAAAAGCGATTGACAGCTATTCCTACTTCCTTATATAATTTTTCGTAGTCAGCTAAAAACTCATCATAAATCCTGACATTGTCTTTCAAACAATCGGGACTATAAGCTTCCATAATATCGTAAGTGCCGATGTTCACGTCCGCTGAAACATCTGAAATCATATATTGCAGACAGCACATATTTACAAAAGATGAGTAGGTATCATTATTGACCGCCGCTTCCTCAACTTTGTTTCGCCAGTTTGAGTACATTTCTTCATATGTTCCCGAAAGCGATTCCTTTGTAGGAGCCGCTTTTTCATTTTCTTTTGATGTGTAATTTTCAGCATACAGTATCAGCGATTTTGCAAGGGAACGCAATTCTGTAACATCCTTGCTTTCCGATATTTTCCTTATGTCTTCGGAGAATTTCTCATCAAGAGGAAATTGAGCAAGTTCTTCAAAAGTACGTTTTACACCACGCTTGAAATATGTCCCGTGATAAAGCATTATTGCATCAAGAAGTGACAGTATCGCTTCGCAGACGTCCACTCGTACCTGTCCGATTTTTTCGTGCAGACAAGCGTTTGCAAAGGATACCTTTGCTTTTTCTATCAGTTCATTTACTCTGTCGAAGCGTTCCTCCGAGCATAAAAATGCTTTTGTCTGTTCTCTTAATCGGCATAAATCTTCGTAGGCTTCCTGATTTTTAATGTATACAATTTCAGAGTCCATTAGCTTTGAAAGCTGTGCGTGATGACAGGCTGAATCATATTTCAATCCGTCCCAGTTCGTACAGTAGATATCATAACCAACCTTGATGTCATCAAGAATAAAGCCTGTTCCCAGCTTCCAGCCGTTATCATCCTGAATAAGTATAAGCAAATCAAGGTCTGATTTTTCGTAATCATCACCCGTTGCAACTGAACCGTAAACTCCTATAAGTGCTAAAGAATCAGGGCATACTTTTTCTGCCTTTTCAATAACAGCATTTATTATTTTCTCATTTCTGTAATTCATAATTACCCCCGCTTTTATTCAATCATCAAGCACTTCAAGAAACTCAACAGGCACAGCCTTAGTCAGCCACACCCCATTCTCCGACAGAAAAAACTCAAATCCGTTACGGTGCATTTCACCCGACTTAACCTTGAACACAAAAGGCTTTCCGTGTCTTTTGCCAACGGTTACAGCAGTTTCAAGGTCCTTCGACAAATGCACATAAAGACGGCTTTTCGGTTTCAGCCCCTCCGCCATAATCGAGTCAACAAAACGCTCTGCCGTGCCGTGATAAAGAATTTCGGGCGGTTCGCACTTTTTCAGCTCAACGTCAACAGGGACGGAGTGCCCCTGATTTGCACGGATAAGCGTCTTGTCCTCGTTGAAGCTGTAACGCTGCTTGTTGTCAGTGCGGACAATTTCTTCAAGCTTCGCCATATCCAGCGTGTATTTGCCCGTTGCATTTACACCATCAATCAGTTCATCAACCCTTGCCCAGCCGTGACTATCAAGCGTAATACCAGCCGCAGAGGGCTTGTGCCTTAAAATAAGGCTTAAAAAAATACTTGTTTCTTTCATATGTATCAACTCCTGTTAAAAATAAAAAAGGATACCAAGCCACGCTCGGTATCCTTACATTATACAAAAATTACAGCAATGCCTTGCAAAAACTTATACGCAAAGCTGCTTCAAACCCACCGAGGTAATTATATTTATTCTGTTGTTTCTAACTATAGCCTGTGTCATATTCAATTACCTCGCTTTCTTTAAAATTTCATAGTGTTTATGATGCTTTAGTATATCACGATTGATTTGGTTTGTCAAGGGTTAGTTTCATATTAAAACGCATATAACCTTTCACCCCATTATTTGTACCGCTTACCCCTAAAGCTCTTGCAATAATAAAATCATGGATATATAATGATAATCATAGGAGGTGCAATATGAATATCCGGATAATTGAAAACTTTGAAGAAGCCTTACAGGTTATAATAAAATGCCGAAAAGCAGATAGTGAAGTTATGAAACTCAAAAGCCATATAGAGCTGTTTGAAAGTAAACTTACTGCAAAGCTTGATGACAGAACTTTTCTTATAAATCCAGCAGATGTGCTTTATTTTGAGTCGGTGGATGACCGCACTTTCTTATACACAAAAGAAAATGTATATGAGATAAAATACAGACTGTATGAGCTTGAAGAAATTCTTTCCGACAAGGATTTTATAAGAATTTCAAAGTCGCAGATTGCAAATATCAACTGCATAAAATCACTTGCTCCAGAGCTTAATCGTTCTGTTTCGGCAACTCTTGAAAATGGTGAGGTGCTTAACATTTCTCGCCGTTATACAAAAACATTGAAAACATTACTTAACATATAGGAGAAACTTTATGAATATAAAAAAAGAACTTGCAGTATTTTTTATATGGTTCCGTAATGGAATTTGCTTTGCTTTTACATGGTTTCTTTTGTTAAGGCTTATAGTTTTAAAGGCAAACAGCATTGATACAATATCAGTAAATCAGCTTATTGAAATGCTTTTGTGGACAGCGGGGGGCGTACTGATTTTTTGTATTGCTTTCAGAAAGCTTGTATTAAGGAAAACAGGATTTACCGCAAGACTTACACTTTTTATGGTACTGATAACAACTTACGAAGCAGGGTATTTTTATCACGAAGGGTTGTTTACAGGCAGTGGGCACGCTTATGAGTGGCTTTTGTTTTCAGCACTGGTTGTTTTAATGTATCTTATCTGCCTTGCAATCTATAGCGTTTACAGAAAGAAAAACGGCGAACGTTATACCGTTGCTTTGCAGAAATATCAGCAGGAAAGGAAGCTTGCAAATGAATGAAACTATTGACAGACTGCGTGATGATTGCTGTGTAAAGCAGAAAAAGGGATTGCATTTCATTGTGGCTTCCGTGTTAATATGGACAGCGGTATTGCTGATTCATATTTCACCCCTGCCAACCGAAAGCAAAAACCTGTTTACCTTTTGTTGTTCTGCACCGCTTATGCCGCTTGCATATATGATTTCTAAAATTATAAAGGTTGATTTTCAGAACAAGAGCAATCCACTTACAAATCTCGGTATAATTTTTTCTGTTGGGCAGATGCCGTACCTGTTGATTGCAATGTGGATATTTTCAGCAAGTCCCGAAAATATGTTGATGATATACGCAATGATTTTCGGTGCACATCTTCTTCCATATGGCTGGCTTTACAAGTCAAAAACCTATTATGTCCTGTCAGCAGTGATACCCATTGCTGTTCTGATAACGGGGATAAAATTTTCTTCCGGAATTATAGCCGTACTTATGCTTTGCACGGAAATCGTTTTTTGTTTATGTCTTGTGTTTGAAAATAAGAAAGTGAAAAAATGCCGTAAGACAGCGTAAAAAACAACCCTCGGTTACAGCGTCCAAGCCATAACCGAGGGTTTCGTTATTCTTCAATCTTGCACAACATAAAAAGGCTGTCATATTATCAATACAACAGCCTTTTCGTCTTCAATCGGGACATCTTTAAAGTGTTACCCTCACACTTGATCTTCAGCTGGGACATCTTTATAGTGTTACCCTCACACTTAATCTTCACTTGTATTATATCCGATAAAACAGATATTGTCAACAACTATTTTTCAACCTTCCTCATCATCTCCAACATCAACTGTGCCCCGACCCTGACACCCATCTGAAACTGCTGAAATCCAAACTCGTTTGCCGCACCGTAATGTGCCTCAAAATATCGTTCAAGATATTCCTTCACATCAGGAAATTTTCCCAGCAATTCACGCTGAATATCAAGAATTTCCTTTGTCTTTTCAGCGTATTCCTTCGTGTCAGGATAACGCTCCCACAGCGGAAATAACTCGCCATAGTACATATTTTTAATTATACTCATCAATTACCTCCTATTGACCAAGCGAAACCAGTATCCTGTCAGCAGCTTCTTCAATCGCAATGCCGATATCCTCCAACCCGTGAAGC
>CALATN010000253.1 GCA_937891895.1 uncultured Clostridia bacterium | reverse complement strand
TTAACTCCTCACTCCACTCTTCACACTCCACACTCAAATTATTACAATCCGTTTACATTTTGCAGGAATTACGGTTACAAAATCTTGCTGATGACGTGCAAATGTCGCAGATAAACCAAAAAACCGCGGTTGACAATCCCTTTTTTCATAATATTTGGTATGCCGCTTTTCCTTGACTTTTCTGTGAATATGTTGTATAATTTTTATTGTGTCAGCTTATGCGGTTTTTTAAGTTGATACATACATTGACATTACTATTTTCGGAAGGAAGTTGATTATGGACTCTGACGGGTTTACCGGAATTATTCTTATTCTGGTGCTTATTCTTTACAAGGCTTTCTGCACGGTCTGCGAAACGGCTGTGACGGAGATTGACGACAGAAAGGTGAAAAACTCACAGGATAAAATCAAGGGCAGGAAAACGCTGCTGAAGCTGCTGGAAAAACCGTCAAAGCTGGTTACGGCGTTTGCGGTAAACAGAGTTACGACGGCGATTGCAATTTCGTGGCTGGCGATGATTTGCTTCGATGACGCTCTTACAACAGCAATATATGACCTTGGCGGCGGTCGGATAAATTCGGCGGATTATATCATAGCCATGTATCTGATTATACTGCTGGCAAGCGTTGTTGTGATTACGGTTTTCTGTGAGGGTATACCCAAGAAAATTGCGGTAAAGGGCGGCGATAAGCTTGCCTATTTCTGCTCGGGCTTTGTAAAATATCTGGTTATTGTTCTTACGCCGATGACTGCGCTTTCGTCGCTGCTTATCAAGGTCTTCTCCCCGATTTTCGGTGTGGGAGGAATTGCTGAGCGTGAGGTTGTCACGGAGGAGGAAATTCTCCTTATGGTTGACGCGGGCAACGAAACGGGTGTTATTGAGGAAACTCAGCGTGAGATGATAAACAACGTATTCGAGTTTGATGACCTTATCCTTTCGGACGTTATGACGCACCGTACCGATGTAGTTGCGGTTGAGGACACGGCAGGGGTTTCCGAGGTTGTCAACGCTTCAATCGGCAGCGGCTTCTCACGTATTCCCGTGTATGAAGACACAATTGACCACATTATCGGCATTATCTGCGTGAAGGACCTGCTTTGTCTGGTAGGTTCGGAGGCGGCTGAAAGTGCGGACATAAAGCATTTTGTCAGGGATATAATCTACCTTCCCGAATCCGTTTCCTGCGGTGAGGCGTTCAAGCGGCTTACGGCGGAAAAGATGCAGATGGCTGTTGTAATTGATGAATACGGCGGCACTGCGGGGCTGGTGACAATGGAGGATATTGTCGAAACAATCGTGGGCAATATTCAGGACGAATATGATGATGAGGCTGAGGAAATTATTCAGATTTCCGAGGACGTATACACGATTGACGGTACGGCTGACCCTGAGGAGATTATGGGTAAGCTTGGTGCCGAGCTTCCTGAGGAGGATAAGTTCGATACGATGAGCGGCTTTATTGTTGAGCTGCTGGGACGTATCCCCGAGGAGGACGAAAATCCGACGGTGGAGTACGGTGACATAAGATTCACGGTGCTGCTGACCGAGGACAAGTGCATTGCCAAAATCAAGGCACAGAAAATTCAGAATGATGTTCCGCAAAATGAAATCGACTCCCCGAGAGCCGATGACAATAATGAAAAATCAAAAAAGGAGAGCTTGAAAAATGAAGAAGAAAATTAGTCTTGTTCTGGCATTTCTTATGGCGGCAACAATGCTTGCGGGCTGTAAGAAAACCGATGAGGAAACAGCAGGACTTCCTGAGGTTGCCACAACAACCGCTATGTCTGAACTTACACAGATGACTGTTGCAGAAACTGAGGAGACAACAGTTCCTGAGGTTACTACAACTGAGGAAACAACGACTACCACTGAAGCTGAAACTACAACAGAGGCTACAACAACTGAGGCTACTACAGTTTCCGCTGAAGCTGATGAAACCACAACTGCGGCTTCTGAAACAGAGGCTTCCGAAACAACAGCAAAGCCTACAGAATGGAGCGAAACAGAAATCAGCGAAACACTTTATGTTGTTTCCAACTGTTACTCCAGAGTGAAGGCTGTTGTTGGTTCTGAGTCTGTAAAGGCCTACAAGGTTGGTACTGAAATCAACATTGTTGCCGCAACTGACACAGGCTACTACAAGCTTGCTGACGGCACATTCATTCACTCTGATTACGTAAGCGACCAGAAGCCTTCCGTTACAGCAAAGGTTGAGGACGATGATGACAACGGCGGCTCATCCGAGGAAAAGCCATCCTCCAAGCCTTCCAAGATCAGCTCCTCTTACAATAAGAGCTATGAGGACAGATATCCTTATCAGCAGCTTTCTTCCTCAGAGAAGGAGCTTTACAGAAACTTCGTTGAATCCGCATACGCATTTGATCCTGAGGTTGCAGTTCCTGACGGTCTGATGTATGAGGATATCTTCAAGGTTTACTCTATGGTATTCAGCCAGGAGCCACAGCTTTTCTGGCTCCCATCCTCTGCTCCGAGAGGCTATGGCACAGTAACTATCGACTACGCATTCAGCCAGGACGAGGCTGCTGCAATTCAGGAAGAAATTGACGATGTTACAAAGGACGTTATGTCCGTTGTAGGCGGCTATTCCAGCACTGTAAGCAGACTCAAGGCTATCTATGACTGGGTTGTTACAAACAACTACAACGAAGTAGGCGGCAGCATCGGTACACTTGGTGTATACAACGGTATTGCAGGCAACGGCTCTCTCCAGTGTCAGGGCTACGCTAAGACCTTCCAGTATCTCTGTGATGTTGCAGGTATTGACTGTATGGTTGTAACAGGCAACAATGCTGAGGGCACATCCCACGCATGGAACGTTGTTTACTGCGACAACGGCTACTACATTGTTGACACAACATGGGGCGACCCAAGAACAGATTACGGCAAGAACAGCTATGTTCGTTACCTGTTCTTCCTTGCAAATGATGCTGCAACAGAAAATACACACGTTAATGTAAGTACAATGTACATAAACTCCGCAGACAAGAGAATCAAGATTTATGAGCCTCCTGCTTGTACAAAGACAGCTTGCTACTACTTCAACGCTTACGACAAGACTTATGACAACGAAACAGATGCTTACAACGGTATGTGCGCTGAAATCAAGGCTGCTGTAAAGGCAGGCAAGAATGTTGCTCACATCAGAGTAACCGACTACGACCTCTGGGAAACAATGAGAAGCGACTCCTACTGGAAGAAGTACCAGAACTACGCTAAGGAACTTTCCGGCGACGTTGACAAGCTCAAGAGACAGACAACACTTACAGAAGATATTCTCGTAATTCAGTTCGATATCGTTTATAAATAAAATTCAATCGGGGGCGGGGAGAATATTTCACTCTGCCCCTGTGCGTATTTACATATTTAACCTGAAAGGAAAATTGCTATGAAGAATACAAGAAAAAAATATGCCGTTCTTGCTGTACTTATGGCTGCTTCAATGCTTGCAACAGGCTGCGGCGGTGACGGTGCAGCTGAAGAAACTTCGGTTTCAATCAACGTTATCGGTGATGGTGCATACAATGACAACGGTGCTTCCCTCAATCAGACTGAGCCAAAGGAAACTGTAGTTGTTACAGATGGCGAGGGCAACGCTGTTACAGGTGCAGGCGGCAACGTTATTACAGAGGAAGTGGGCGGCACAGAAGCATCTTCCTCCGAAACACTCAGCGAGGATGACATTCTTGCGGCTATGACAACGCCTTCCGAGGATAAGCCGCAGGTAAATGTAAGTCAGAATGCAGGCGTGCGTTATGCTTATGAAACTCTTACCGACAGAGAAAAGGAACTTTATGACCTTATTTATCAGGGTGTTGTTGACCTTCGCTACAAGGTTTGCGCTGAAGACGCTTACACTCTTGAGGAATGGGTTAAGGTTTATGGTCTTGTTTACAATCAGGAGCCTGAGCTTTTCTATATGGGTTCAAAAATCAAGGTCGGCAAGCTTTTCTATCTGACAAAGGATTCAGCAACAATCAACCAGATGCAGAAGGATATAGATGCTGTTGCTGACAAGCTTGTTGCGGAAGCAAACGGCAAGTCCTCTACCTTTGAAAAGCTGAAGGTTTTCCACGATTACCTCGTTCTCAACTCTACATTTGAGCTTAATGAGGAAGGAAGCTATGAATACAATGCTTCTATCTACAACGCTTTCGGCAGCGGCGAGGCACAGGGTAATATCCAGTGTATCGGTTACGCAAAGGGTATCCAGTATCTCTGTGACAAGGTAGGCATCTCCTGTATGGTTGTAACAGGCGAAACAGAAGCAGGCCAGACTCACGCATGGAATGTTGTTGACGTTGACGGCGTATGGTATAACCTTGACGCAACATGGGATGACCCTATCCTCAAGACAGCAAACTACAAGAATATCCGCTACAATTATTTCCTTGTTCCTGACAAGTATATCGATAACCTCACACACTTCCACAGAAGCCAGAAGAAGCTTTCCAGCGGTGATTATGTTACATACTTCACACCGCCTGCTTGTACTGAAACAGCTCAGAACTATTTTGTGAAGAATGGTCTTGTTTACAGCGACTTTGCTTCTGCTGAGGCTGCTATCAAGGCTGAAATTGAAAGAGCTGCAAAGGACGGCTCCAGAACAGCACAGATCACTGTTGCTTCCGCTGAGCTTTACGACCAGATTTTTGACGCAAGAATGAGCTACAATGATTATTCCAAGACATTTGACGGCGTAAAGGGTCTTAGCGACGAGTGCAACAAGAATATGCTGCTGATTGAGTTTGACGTTATCTATCAGTAATTGCTATGAAAAAAATAATCTGCGCAGCCCTTGCGGCGGCAATGCTGCTGTCGGGCTGCACAAAGGTTGATGAAAGTCTGAATACTACAACGACGGAAATTGTTCCTTCAGCGGACACAGAGGAGGAGTTTGTTTCTCCGCTTTACGCTCAGCTAACGGAGGAGGAAAAGGCGCTTTATGACAAGGTCAGGGAGGCCGTGCTCAATTTTGAGGAAACGGTGAGCTTTGATCCGCCTGCGCCCCGTGATTCCGTGAGAAAAATATACAGGCTGGTTTATTCTCAGGAAAGACAGTATTTCTGGCTCAGCAATATTTTCTATGCGCCTGAAAGCGAGGTTGCGACTCTCCGTCTGAATTATCTGTACGAAAGAGAGGACGCTGAGCTGAAGCGTGCGGAGCTGGATTTTGCCGCTTCCACAATCATCGGAGGGCTTCCTTCAGGGGCAAGTGATTTCGATAAGGTTGTGTATTTCCACGACAGGATTGTTACAGGCTGTAAATTTTCAACCGAGGAGCAGCACGTCAATTCCGCTTACGGTGTCCTTGTTACGGGCTACGGTCAGTGCGAGGGCTATGCGGCGGCGCTTGCTCTGCTCTGCAACAAGGCAGGCATACCTAATTATGTTGCCTGCGGAACAAATGCTGACGGCGATACGCACGCGTGGAACAAAATCCGCCTTGACGGAGAATGGTATAACGCAGACTGCACCTGGGATGACCCCATTATTGAAAGAAACAACCCCGATTTTGTCCGTCACGACTATCTGCTTGTGAAGGACAGCGAAATTGAGGGGAGAACTCATTTTACCGACCCGCTTTACAGCGGATATACGCTTTGCACATCTGACAGGCTGAACTATTTCAGCGGCGCAGGTCTGATGTTTGACAATGCCGAGGCGGGCGTTGAGGAGCTTGTCAGACAGGTGAAGGAAAAAGGCAGTATGGGCAAGCGTGAGGTTGAGGTAAGATTTTCCGATGTCAATGCTTTCTATGCCGCAATGGCAAGGCTTTTTGACAGCGGAGAAATGAAGGATATCATCGAGGACACAAACGAGCGCTACGGAACAAAAATCCGTTCCGCATACAAGCATAACAATGAAGACCTGTGCATCGTTCATATTTCACTGATTTACGAGAGCGATGAATAATTCCCACGGAAAGGAACCGTGCAATGAAAAAAGGCAAAGGTTTGATTTTATTATCTGCGGCAGTTCTTTCTGCCCTGCTGATGAGCGGGTGCCGTGACAAGGAGCCTGAATGGGAGGATACTCTTCCCGTTACTCTGTCCGAGGCAACAACTCCCACAGCAGTCTGCGAAACGGAGGAAACTACGACGACTCCCGAGCCGACTGTTGTTACAACTGAAAAAACAAAGCGCACAGCTGCGTCGGAAACAACCCCTGAGCTTGCTACGACAACTTCGGCTGCGCCTACCTCCCCTACTCTGCCGACGGATATTTCCAACGTTCCTATTTCTGAGTACACAAGCTCAACAGCCCGCGACCCTTCAACGGAAATGAAGCCGACTACAAATCCGTCCGATGCGACAGCGGCTAATACAGGCACAGGTGTTGTTGAGGCGGATACTTCTGCGGCGGAAACGGTTATCAGCAAAGTGCATACAGCGGACGAAATTCTCCGTCCCTACAGCTATAATCAGCTCAGCGAAAAGCAGCTTTATATCTATGACGCTGTAATTGCGGCGGTTGAAAGGCTTAAAACCGATGTTCCCCTGTCAACTGTAATGGATATTTCCGCGGAGGAATACTGCGAGGTTTATCAGCAGATTTATAATGACGAACACGCTTTGTTCTACATTGACACAAAAATGCAGTACGCAATGAATACCAGCACAAAGAAGATCGCTTCAGCGGTTATCTTCTACAAGTACAGCGATGAGAAGATTGCTGAAATGCAGAAGAAAATTGATGATGAAGTGACAAAGGTGCTTGAGGGAATAACTGCGGATATGACAGAATATGACAAGGTAAAATATTTTTATGATTACCTTGCTTCTGCGGCTGTTTACGATGAAAGCGGTGAAAACTGCCGTGATATCTACGGCGTTTTTGTTGACAGAAAGGCTATCTGCGGCGGTTACTCAAAGGCGTTTTCACATCTTTGCGACAAGGTTGGAATTGAAACTGTTACGGTAACAGGCGACGCTGACGGCGAGGCTCATATGTGGAATATGGTTAAAATCGACGGTCAGTGGTATAATATAGACATTACCTATGCGGTAACGGAATCCGAGCTTGGCAGTTATGTAAGATATGATTATTTCTGCGTAACCGATGAAATGCTTGCGGATACACGCAGTGTTTATGAGCAGATTTATACATATCCGAAGGCAACGGCTACAGACTGTGATTACTATATAAAGAACGGTCTTATGGCTGACAGCTGGGAGGACGCCAAGGCAATGCTGACAAATCAGATTGCCGAGGTTACAAAGGAAGGAAGCTTTGTAATTCAGGTGAAGTGCTCCTCAAAGGAAACCTATGAGGATGTTATTTACAGACTTTTTGACCCAAGCCAGAAGCAGGCACTTAGGATTTTCGAGGACGGTGCTGCAACAGCTGCCAAGAAGTATGACACAGGTTCAGTGAATTACAGTCAGGATAAGACATCTATGGTTGTGAAGCTTTTCCTTGATTATACAGAATAATTACGGTAAGGGGCAGTTGTGCCCCTTATTGACTTTACTTAGCTGAAAGGGGTGATAGAATTTGCAGAAGCGTTTGACGGCAGCTGCGGCGGCGGTTTGTATACTGCTTACGGGCTGTTCCGATGGGAATACTGAGGATGATGGCTACAAGATTTTCTCTGACGGTACGTACGTGCTTCAGGAGGAAGAAATTCCCGAGGATATAGGAAACGATTTTGCGGATTTCTATATCCCTGAGGGAATGCTTATGGACTATTGCAGCAGCGGATTTACCGCTGAGGAGCAGGAGCTGTATGGCAGCATTACTGAAAGTCTTGGCACGCTGACGGACAGAATGCCGCTTGCAACGGAAGCAGGTGTTTATGAAAAAATACTGAAAACGATAAGAATAGAAAATCTTGCATATCCTCACGTTTCAAAATACTGGACGGAATATAACGGCGGGTTTGATGTTGTTGTAAAATACAGAATGACTGCTGATGAAATAAGCAGTATGAATATGGCGGCAGAAAAGGCGGCGCAGGAAATTGTTGCTCAGCTTACTCCCGATATGGACAATTACGAAAAGCTGAAGTTTTTTCACGATTATCTGATACTCAACTGTGAAACCGACAAGACCTATGCTTTTGCCGATACGGTTTACGGTGCGCTTGTTGAGAAAAAGGCGCTTTGTGAGGGCTACTCAAAGGCTTTTGCATATCTTTGCAACCTTGCAGGGATTGAAAATGCGATTGTAACGGGAGAAACCTACGTGCCCCATATGTGGAATATGGTCAAGCTTGACGGCAACTGGTATCACGTTGATGTTACCTGGGATAAGCCTACAGATGAGCTTCATAAGCATTTTCCCGATGTTATCCTGTATCAGTATTTTATGGTTACGGATTCGGTAATCAAGAATACACATATTATAGACATTGCACCATTCAACCCTCCGCAGGCTTTCGGCACGGCTGAAAATTACTTCTCAAGAGAGGGAACGGATATTTCCTCAAGGGAGGAGCTTCTTACTGCTTCTGAAAATGCAATTCTCAGCGCAGTGCAGAACGGAAGAACAAGCGCTATGGTAAAGTTTGATACAACGGATGTAATGCTTTCCTGCACGAATGACCTTGTGGATGAGTCGCTTTTCAATCCTATTATTGAAAAGGCACGGCTTGAATACGGGCAGAATATTATGCTCAGCTGGACAGATTACTACGGACAGTATCGGATTCTGACATTTGTAATTGAATATATAGAATAAAAAACAGATTGGAAAACAACGCTTCCAATCTGTTTTTTGCAATATGAACTTAGTGGTGACAGCTTCCGCAGGAATGTCCGTCGCCGTGATCCCCGCAGGTGTGACCTTCACCGTGACTGTGGTGATTGCACATAACATTCGGATTGTAGCCGAGATTTCCTGCAAGATAAGCCTTTACTGCCTCATCAGCACTGCCATTCACTCCGCCGAAAAGCCTGATACCTGCCTGAGCAAGAGCAGTCTGAGCTCCCCCGCCGATACCGCCGCAGATAAGAATGTCAACGCTGTTCATTGTCAGAAAGCCCGCAAGTGCACCGTGACCGCTTCCAAGTGTGGGAACAATTTTTTCACCTACGATTTTATTGTCAGCAATGTCATAAATCTTGAACTGCTCAGTGTGACCGAAATGCTGAAAAATCTGTCCGTTTTCATAAGTTACCGCAATACGCATAAAAACATATCCTTTCAAAAAGTGATTGTATAATGTAATTATACCACTTTCTGAAAGGAAAGTAAAGTCAGATAAATTGGAATTTAACGGGGAGATTGCGGAGACCTATTGAGGGAGACCCTTTTGAAAAAGGGTCATCCCTCAAACTCCCTCC
>CALATN010000252.1 GCA_937891895.1 uncultured Clostridia bacterium | reverse complement strand
ATCTGTATGGACACACGGCATTGCTCCTGAAAACCTCGGTTTCGTTCCTACACCATCTCCGGCAGGTTCCGATCCATATCAGGCAGCTGCTGTAGAAGGCTATGTTCTTTGTAAGGGCGCTACAAACCCAGAGGGTGTTGCACGTTTTGCAGAATGTACAATCGTTGCTGTAAATGACCCTGATTCCATCGCTATTTCTGAAAGAAAGATTATGGACGATGCTAAGTGGCCTCAGGAACTCATCGATAGAACAAATGAAATCAACGCTCTTGCTAAGCAGTATCCAATCGTTGACCTCGTTTCCGGCTGTTCTGCAGATATCGAGTCCTACACAACAGCAAGTGCTACTTCTGCTGTTAAGGCTCCATTCCACGGCACAGATTGGGCTACAACAAGAGAAACATATGCTGATACAATCTGTATGCTTGTTGATGAAATCAATACTGAACTTCAGGCTAAGGTAGCTGAAGGCTAATTCATATTGAATATTTCGGCACAGCACAAGCCGTGCTGTGTCGTTTTTTATCCTTTGAGAAGATATTTTATTTAATATAAATATCAAATTTTAGGAGGTTAATTATGAACAACTCAAAGAAGATTCTTTCTGGTCTTCTCGCACTTTCCCTCACAGCAGGCCTTACAGCTTGCGGCGGAAGTGAGAAAGGCGGAGCTGCTGAAGAAACAACAACAGCTGAAGTAACTACTACTACTGCGGCTACAGTTGAAAAGAACACAGAAACTCTTGCTGCTGAAGAGGAGGATGCCCTCGCAGACGCTCTTGCACAGCTTCAGGATGCTGAACTGGAAAACACTGAAATCAAGTGGCTTGCTCACTATGACATCAACCCAGGCGGAAATGGTGCTTCCAAGAAGGTTGAGCTTGAACTCTTTGAAAGAAAGTACGGAGGTTCTATCAAGTGGTATCAGACAACATGGGAAAACCGTTACAATGACCTTTCCACATACGTTCTCGGCGGCGAAGGAATTGACTTCTATGCTTGTGATACAGGTAACCTCCCGAAGGGCATCATCAGCGGTATGTTCCAGCCTGTTGACGAATATATCGACCTTGATTCTGCAATCTGGCAGAACACTGCTGAAGCTATGAAGGCTTACAACTTTGGCGGCAAGCATTTCATGTTTGTTACAAACACAAGAGCTAACTATTATGTATACTACAACAAGGAAACAATCGAGGCAAACGGTCTTGATGATCCATGGGAACTCTATAAGGCAGGCGAATGGAACTGGGATACATTCAAGGGTATGCTGGAAGAATTCGTTGATGAAGAAAATGACCAGTGGGGTCTCGACAACTGGTTCAACAAAACCGCTCTCCTTTATTCTTCAGGTATTCCTGCTGTTTCCACAGTTGACGGTCAGCTTGTATGTAACCTCAATGATGCGACACTCGAAAAGGCTATGAACTATCAGTATGACCTTTATACTGCAGGTCTTGTTCTTCCTCTTGAACAGTTCAATTGGGCTATCCAGCCACAGATGATGGGTGAAGGCAGACAGTTGTTCTATATCGGCGGTTACTGGGAAGCTGAAGGTGATCCATCTGTATGGACACACGGTGTTGCTCCTGAAAATCTCGGTTTTGTTCCAACACCATCTCCGGCAGGTTCTGACCCATATCAGGCAGCAACTCTTGAAGGCTATGTTCTTTGTAAGGGTGCTTCAAACCCTGAAGGTGTTGCACGTTTTGCTGAATGTACAATTGTTGCTGTAAATGACCCTAACTCTATTGCTATTGCTGAAAGAAAGATTATGGACGACTCCAAGTGGCCTCAGGAACTTCTTGACAGATTCAATGAAATCAATGATCTTGCTAAGAAGTATCCTGTAGTTGACCTTGCACAGGGTTGCTCCGCTGACATCACATCTTATATCGATACATGTCTCGGCGCTGCGCTGAATGGTACAGACTGGGCTACAACAAGAGAAACATATGCAGATACACTTACTATGCTTGTTGACGAAGTAAATACAGAGCTTCAGGCTAAGTTGGCTGAAGGTTAATTTACACTGAATATATCGGCACGGAACGAGTCGTGCTGTGCCGATTTTATCGTTTGGAAGATATTTTACTTAAAAATAAATATCAATTTTTAGGAGGTAAATTATGATGAACTCAAAGAAGATTCTTTCCGGACTTCTTGCACTCACTCTCACAGCAGGTCTTTCTGCTTGCGGCGGCGGTGCAGAAGAAGGCGGAGCAAACAATGCTGGCGGCGGCGATGCTGCTGCTGAAACAACACAGGCTGAAACTGTCACAACTACTGCTGCTACAGTAGAAGTTAACACAGCTACTCTTGCAGCTGAAGAAGAAGACGCTCTCGCAGGCGCTATGTCACAGCTTCAGGACGTTGAACTGGAAAACAAGGAAATCAAGTGGCTTGCTCACTATGACCTTAACCCATCCGGTAACGGTGCTTCCAAGTCTGTTGCACTTGAAATGTTTGAAAAGAAGTACGGTGGTTCCATCAAGTATTATCAGACAACTTGGGAAAACCGTTTCAACGACCTTTCTACATACGTACTCGGCGGTGAAGGTATTGACTTCTTCCCTGGTGATGACGTTTATAACTTCCCTAAGGGTATCATCAGCGGTATGTTTATGCCTGTAGATGAATATATTGATATGAATTCCGATATCTGGGCTGATAATAAGGCAGCTATGGACCTTTACAACTTCGGCGGCAGATACTTCAATCTCGTAACATCTGTTACAGCTGAAGAAATTGTTATCTACAACACAGAAACAATCGAAGCTAACGGTCTTGATGATCCATGGGAACTCTATGAAGCAGGTAACTGGAACTGGGATACATTCAAGTCTATGCTTGAAGAATTCGTTGATGAAGAAAACGACCAGTGGGGTATTGACGGTTACTGGGCAGAAAATGCTCTTCTCCTCTCCGGTGGTGTTCCAACAGTAGAATCTGTTGACGGTCAGCTGGTATGTAACCTCAATGACCCAGGTATGGAAAAAGCTATGAACTATCAGTACGACCTCTTCAACGCAGGTCTTGTATTCCCAAGAGAACAGTTCAACTGGGCTGAACAGCCTGCAATGATGGGCGAAGGCAGACAGCTGTTCTACATCGTTGGTGCATACTCCATCCAGGCTGACCCTGCTACATGGGTAACAAAGATTGATCCTGCAAACGTAGGTATCGTTCCTGTTCCATCTCCTGCAGGTTCCGACCCATACGCAGCTGCTAAGCTTAACGGTTTCGCAATCTGTAAGGGTGCTACAAACCCACAGGGTGTTGCTCTCTTTGCTGAATGTAACATCATTGGCGGTAAGGATGAAGGCGCACAGGCTATCTCCGACAGAAAGACAATGGATGACTTCCAGTGGTCTCAGGAACTCATTGACAAGAACAACGAAATCAATGAGCTTGCAAGACAGTACCCTGTAGTTGACCTTGCTTCCGGTTGTTCCACAGATATCGCTTCCTACACAACACAGGGCGGCGATAACGTTGGTACAAGAGCTGCTCTCCACGGTACAGACTGGGCTTCCAACAGAGAAATGATTGCTGATACAATCATTATGCTCGTTGACGAAGTTAACACAGAACTCCAGGCTAAGATTGCTGAGCTCGGCTAATTTATCTCTTAATAAAATCAATCCGCTTCCGTTTTTCGGGAGCGGATTTTTTTATTTTTTTCAAAAACCACTTGACAAGTGTGTATATCCGTGTTATATTGTATATATCGTATATATACAATATAATTCTATGAGGTGCACTAATGGATATCATTTTAAGCAATTCTTCCGACGAGCCGATTTATCAGCAGATTATTTCGCAGATCAAATCGCACATAATGAGCGGCGAGCTTGCGGCAGGGGACGCCCTTCCGTCAATGCGTGCGCTGGCTCAGCAGCTGAG
>CALATN010000251.1 GCA_937891895.1 uncultured Clostridia bacterium | reverse complement strand
CGGCGCAATTACAGTTGCCGATACGGTAGTTCCGTTTGTAGATAGTCTTTTAGAAAAGGCTCTCGAAATGACGATTACTTATGACGAATATACCGACTATGCGGTTATCGTAAGGGGCAACTTTGCTGAAATCGCTAACACCGCGTTTGCAATAAGCGTTGAAGATTTACTTACTATGGCAAATCTCGGCGATCTCTTGATAGGGGATAACGGATTATTTACCGATATGCCGTTAGGACATCTCTTCGGTTACTTGCCAAATCTTAACGCGTTTGAAAAGACGTTTAAAGACACTAAAATTTCTCACGATTATAACGGATTGTGGAATATTGAAGGCGCGTTTGAAGTTCCGATGAACATCCTTTGCAACAACATTACGTTTAGAGACGTATATGACGCAAGAGAAAACGTCAAGGAAGACCTTATCCTTAAACACTTCGGTGAAGTAATGGTAGGACACTTCGTTGGCGGAACTGAAAAAGACGGAAGATGGTATATGTCTAACGGAACGCCTGTTGACACTCACGGCGCAAAGAACGTTATTATGAGTTGTCTCTACGACTTAAAGATTAACGAAATCTTAAGCGAAGACTTTGACGTAACTTCTGTAATTGAAGACGTTTACGCTGGTCAACTTATGGGCTACTACTACTGTGGCGAATTCAAGTATTCTAAAGATGCAGAAAGCGATTACCGTTATTGCGATGACGAAACTCACGTTGACGAAGACGGATATCACGTTCACTTTGAATGCGAATTTGAAGACCACGACCACGCTAAATTAGGCGAAGGCTGGTACGTCTTAGAAGCAGGTAGATACACTAAAGTTGGCGCTGTAGAAAAAGCAGTTGCAAGCCTTACTCTTAAAGTTCTTATGGGTGGAAGATTCAGCATGGCTGAAACCTTAGAAGGCGTTAAACTTGGCGAAGCAATGAACCTCGTTTACTGCGACGGAACTGCAGAATGTGAAATTTTAGCAGACCTTCAAGCAGGCGAAACTCATACTTGTAAAGCAGGTTGGTACAAAGTTGAAACTGTTGACGGCGTAAGAAAGTTCACTAAAGAAGGCGTTCTTATGCAAAAGGTTTCTGACGTCAATATGAAAGTATTGCTTACCGACGGTCTTGATTTAGAAGACACGTTTAGAGGAACTTATATCGGTGACGTATTAGGTTACGTACACTGCTACGTAGATGCAAACGGCGAAAGAGTTTGCGCTGAAGAACTCGGACATATCGCAGATACAGACCATAAGGCAACTGACGTTTGGTACGAATATGACGAAACGCTCGGTAAGTACGTAAAAGTTCCTGCAATTGAAGGCGCAATGGCAAACGTTGCTATGAGTGAAATCGTAAGAGGAACGTTTGATGCCGACAGAGCAATGGGTAACCTTACTATCGGCGCTATAATGGGCTATGAAAAGTGTACTGGCGATCACAACTGTTTCGTTCACGACAACTGTGATAGTTCTACCGCAGGTAAGTGGTTCGACGACGGCGTAGAAGTAGAGAAAAACCTTGCTAAAGCAATCGTTGACTTTACTATCAACGACATGAAGGACGACGGATTTATCGGCGAAGTACTCGATAAGATTAAAGCAACCGTAACCCTTGCAGACATCTTTGCTGATGAACATGGCAATATTCCTGAAGGAACGCCAATTACTCTTATTCCGTCGGATACTCCGGTAGGTAATATCAATGATGAGCTCAAGACCGCTCTTCAAACTAAGACGGCAGGCGACTTGTACGACGCAGGCGTATTGAATCTTGGCGACCCAACGGATATGAACTCAACTTATAACCAGTTGAACGAGACGTTTGGTACTTTGGTAATTGCAAAGGAAAAGGGAATATTAGCTGCTAATAAGCTCAACGGATACGACGCCGCAATAGACGCAGCTATCGCTTCTGTTTATGGAGTAGCAGGATTGCCTACGGGTGCGCCTGACGATAGCGACGTAAGAGCAGTAGGTTTGTATTTCTGGAGACATTTAACTCCTAACGAACTCATCAACGTCCTTATCGGATCAATAGAACTTCCTACTCTTTAATGAGTAAAAACGATATCCTATCCGCCGAAATCGGCGGATAGGGTTCGAAAGCGTTCAAAAATACAAGTTATTAAAAACGCTTGACAAACTAAAATTATAATTATATAATATTTAGGCTTGAAAAAGCAAAAAACGTTGAAAATCGCCAAAAGGCGTTTTCATATACCAAGGCAAAAAGCCTTGTACCTTGCTTATGGCAAAGTCCATAAGCCGAATAAGTCCGGGAGGTAAAAAAGAAATGAACAAGTACGAAATGATTTACATTTTGGATACTGCTTGCACCGACGAAAAGAGAGAAGCGTTAATCGAAAAAATCGAAAACGTCGTTTTAAAAGCAGGTGGTAGCGTCGAAAAGACGGAAAAGTGGGGCGTTAAGAAACTCGCTTATCCTATCGACTACAAGACTGAAGGTTATTACGTATATATGGCGTTTGAAGGCGACAGCGAACTCGTTCAAGAAATGAAGAGAGTTATCGGTATCGCAGAAAACGTTATTAGACGTCTTATAACTAAACGTTAATCGGAGAAAATTTATGAATAAGTTATTTTTGATTGGAAACTTAACCCGTGATCCTGAAATGAGTGAAACTGCAAGCGGAGTGGCATTTTGCCGTCTTGGAATTGCTGTAAACAGACCATATCAGGGTAGTGACGGCGAAAGAGCAACTGACTTTTTCAACGTAACCGTATGGAGAAATCACGCTGAAAACTGTGGAAGATACCTTAAAAAAGGTAGCAAGGTTGCCATCGTCGGAAGCCTTCAAAATCGTTCTTATGAAGACAAAGACGGAAACAAGAGAACAGTTACTGATATCATTGCTAACGAAGTTGAATTTTTATCCGTAAGAAATCAAGGTGACGATATGGACGCCGTAGAGCAACCTGCTCGTCGCAGTGAAAGACCTTCGCTTGAACCCGTCAACGAAGACGATTTACCATTCTAATTTTAAAAGGAGCAAGTAAAAATGGAAGAAAAGACTACTCAAACTCCGGTAGCAGTTAAAAAGCCTATTAGAAAAGCGCCAAGAAGAAAGGTTTGTACTTTCTGCGTAGAAAAGGCAACTGCTGTCGATTATAAAGATACTGCAAAATTAAAGAAGTTCATCACCGAAAAGGGTGGTTCTAACGTTGTTGGTTACTTAATGCAGAAGGAAATCGATTTCCTTGGCAATGCAGTAGAGAATCCCGTTAGACCTTTCGTTGCAATCCTTGGTGGTGCTAAGGTTGCTGATAAGTTAAATGTTATCTCTAACCTGTTAGAGAAGTGTGATACCCTCATCATCGGTGGTGGGATGGCATACACCTTCTTAAAGGCTCAGGGTAAGGAAATCGGTAACTCATTAGTAGATGATGAGAAGATCGATTACTGTAAGGAAATGATGGATAAGGCTGAAAAGCTCGGCAAGAAGCTTCTTCTCCCTATCGATACAACAATCACAAAGTCCTTCCCTGATCCAATCGACGCTGAAATCGAAGTTTCCGTTGTTGATTCCGACAAGATTCCTGCTGATATGATGGGTCTTGACATCGGCACAAAGACACAGGAACTCTATGCTGACGCTGTTAAGTCCGCTAAGACAGTTGTTTGGAACGGTCCTATGGGCGTATTCGAAAACCCAATCCTCGCTAAGGGTACAATCGCTGTAGCTAAGTCCCTCGCTGAAACAGACGCTACAACAATCATCGGCGGCGGTGACTCCGCAGCAGCTGTTATGCAGCTCGGCTTCGCTGACAAGATGAGCCACATCTCCACAGGCGGCGGTGCTTCCCTCGAATACCTCGAAGGTAAGGTTCTCCCTGGCGTAGATGTAATTGCTGAAAAGTAATTCAATAACAAATCAATGCTTCCCGATTGCTTTTTCGGGAAGCATTTTTTCTTTTCGACAAACTTTTTTTGGGAATTTATAATTTTTTTCAAAAAAAGCAAGACAAAACAAATTATTTATGTTATAATTATACCAAGCTATATTAAAACAGAACCGTAAAACTGTTTTGCGGTGTCGGAAAGGAAGTACATATATGACCCATGAGAAGTCCTGCGGTGCAATTGTTTACCGCAGGTATCACGGAAATATTGAAATTCTGCTCATCAAGCATATCAACAGCGGTCACTGGTCTTTCCCTAAAGGACACGTGGAAGAAGGCGAAACCGAGGTTGAAACTGCACAGCGTGAAATCAAGGAAGAAACAGGCATTGATGTTATCATCGACCCAACCTTCCGCGAAACTGTTCAGTATTTCCCAAGAAAAGACACACAGAAGGTTGTTGTCTACTTTATCGCAAAAGCCAAGAATTATGACTTTGTTCCTCAGGAGGAGGAAATTGCCGAAATCAAATGGGTTGACATCGGTCACGCTACAACCGTGCTTACCTATGAAAATGACAAATCCATTGTAAACAAGGCAAAAAAAGCAATCCGCGACTAAAAAAAGCACCGCATATGCGGTGCTTTTTTTATGTGTTATTCTGTGCAGCAAGCTTTGCACTCTTTGCACGTTTTATGATTTCTTCTGCTTCAGATGCAATATACTCCGTACAAGGTGCTTCAAGAGACATTCTTGCATAAATTACCGCATCGTCATATTTACCCATATTAAGCATATTACAGGCCTTTACGTAATTTGAAAAAGCCTTGCCGTAGCTGCTTCTCATTTTTCTTGGAAGGGAGTGCCACTTTATCTTGTCAACGGTATCAATTGCCGAGTTGTACAAGCCAGCCTCTGTCTGATACAGCGCCATTACTGCCCTTACGATATCATTGTCTGAAAAAGCGTCAAGGTAATAAATTCCGTCATCGTAAGCTCTTGCCGCACCATCCTTGTCATTCTGAATAACCTTCAGTGCAATCTTGACACAATAGAAATAAGCAATCGTGCGATAATCCCCTGTCGAATGAGCAATATCATAAACGCTTACTATATCAACGGATGCCAGCGTCTTTTCAGCGTAGTCGTACTCCCCTCTTGTACAGTACACGCAAGCCGCCTCAATATAAAAAATATTCTTCATATCATCACGTGCGTTTTCAAAAAGCTTGCTGATATAATTTGAGGAAAAACCTTCCTCATTCATTATAGCAAACAGCTGCCTTCTGAGCTTTTTTCGGGGGGCTTTTTTTGCCGCCTCACCGATAAAATAAGTAGCAACGGCAAGTACCAGCGTTACAGCACACATAAGCGGCAGATAAGTCATAAGCTCAAACGGTTTTGCGGAAACAAACATTGTCTGAATTATATGTATTGCAAAAGCAACACAGCAGCCGAGGATGAGATAAATTCCCCACCAGACACTGATACCCTTTGCAATAACCAGCAGCTTGCGATTAAGCTTCATTGCCGTTCCTTCCTTTCTGTTTGCGTTTTATGTATGTATATATTTTCAAGCCAGCTTTGCTCTCATTTCCTCAATAAGAGCGTTGATGTCATCATCGTTGTATTTTGCGTTGTCCCAGATTTCGTGTGCAACAACAGCCTGCCATACCAGCATAGCCATACCGCCGATAGCCTTTATGCCGTTGTCCTGAGCAATCTGCATCAGCTTTGTAACGTTCGGGTTATAGATAACGTCGAACACGCATTTGCAGTTCTTGATTACTTCCTCGCTAACGGGACAATCATCAACCTTAGGGAACATTCCCACTGGACTTGCGTTCATCAGCAGGTCGAATTCACCATTGATTTCGTCGTGAGTGATAACCTTGATTTTAGCATTCGGATTAAGCGCACGTGCTTCTTCAGCCGCCGCCTCTGCACCTGCGATAAATTCAGGCAGGGAAACGATAGTCAGGTCAGCGCCGTGAAGAGCCGCCTCAATCGCCATCATTCTTCCCACGCCGCCGCAGCCGATCTGCAGAACCTTACCGTCAAGCTTTGCGCCGCCTGCTTCAAGGGAACGGAGAAAGCCGTAGCAGTCAGTATTGTAACCGATACGCTTGCCGTCCTTTACAGCAACGCAGTTCACAGAGTTGTAGCGTTTTGCGGATTCGTCAAGTCCGTCGATATGCTTGATAATCTCAACCTTGTAGGGGATAGTGATGTTGTAGCCACCAAGGCTGTTGAGGTATTCAATCTTGTCCGCAAGGGTTTCGGGAGCAAACTCGCAAACCTCGTATTCAGCATCAGCCTTGCCGTCAAGCTCGAATAATCTCTTATGTATCGGAGGGGACATTGTGTGCCCCAGAGGGTAGCCTAATAAACCATACTTAGCCATAGCAATCAATCCTTACTTCTTCTTTGCAGTTTTCTTTGCTGCCTTGTCAGCCTTCTTGCCGTTCTTGCCCATAACCTCAATCATCTTCTGAAGCTCGAGAGCCTTGTCAATGCTGCCCTCAACCTTAAGTCTGCCTGTTGTGAAAGCGGCAACTGCGTTGAGTGAGCCGTCTGCAATCTTGATGAAGTCCTCAGCGGAAGCGATGAGAATTGCATCACGGTCGTAGTATTCGTATGGGGCAACGTCAAGAGCGTTATTCTTGAATGCGATATAGAAAGCACCCTCGCCCTCACCTGTGATATTTACCTGAATAGCGAAATCGCCATTGTAGCCTGTGATATCGCCGCCTGTGAAGGCTTCCTTAGCCTGTGTGAAAATTTCTTCGTAAGTCATCTTTCATTCTTCTCCAAACTATATTTTAATTACTTAAACAGCTCCAGAGCCTTGCCCAGAGTCTTTTCATTTTCAACATTTACAGCATTTACACCCTTGAGAGTTTTCTTTACAAGACCTGTTAAAACCTTGTTAGGACCAAGCTCAACAAAGTTTTCGTAGCCTTCAGCCTGAAGTGCCGCAAGCTCGGAAGTGAACTTTACAGGGGAAACGATGTGCTTTGCAAGCTTTTCGGGCATATCGTCAAATTCGGTCATTTCTGCGCCGAGCAGGTTGGAATAGAAAGCAACGGAAGGCTTGTTGAATGTGATGTTCATTTCCTTGAGGGCAGCTTCAAATTCCTCAGCGGCAGGCTGCATAAGCTTTGAATGGAAAGCGGAGGAAACGCCAAGCTTTACAGCCTTTGCGCCCATTTCAGCAAACTTAGCGGCAGCAGCTTCAGCGGCAGCAGTTTCGCCAGCGATAACTGTCTGTGCGGAGGAGTTGTAGTTTACAGGTACAACGTAGCCGTCGATTGAAGCGCATACTTCCTCGATTTCCTCAGCGGTCTTGCCAAGGACAGCGTACATTGCGCCGTCGCTGTTTTCAGCGGCCTTCTGCATTGCGGAAGCTCTTGCCTTGATTACCTTGAAGCCGTCCTCAAAGGAAAGCACGCCGCTTGCAACCATAGCCGCATACTCACCGAGGGAGTGGCCTGCAACTGCGGAAAATTCAATGCCGTTTTTCTTCATTATTTCAAAAGCCACGAGAGAGGTTGCCATTATAGCAGGCTGGGAAATAACAGTCTGCGCAAGCTCTTCCTCTGTGGAGTTGTTGATTTTTTCAGCAAGGTCAAAGCCGAGGATTTTGCTTGCTCTTGCGTACACATCGATATCAGGGTACGCTTCGCAAAGCTCCTTGCCCATACCTACATACTGGGAGCCCTGTCCCGAAAAGAGAAATACAGTTTTTGCCATTATTCAGTTTCCTTTCAATAATTACCCGTATAAATGCCGGAATTTATCATTTTATGCAGAAAACAGCAAATTTATACAGAAAAAATTTTACCTCTTTCAGCAGTTTATTCCACGAAAGCTGTTGACAACAGACGTGAAAAAAGTTACAATAATGGTATATGCGTAACTTTGGTTTAGCTTGATAAAGAGTCACTATTACTAATATACCATATATATTGGAAAATTACAAGAGATTGTGGCGAAATTTTTGCGCAATCGTGATACGGAGGTAAACGAATTGTTCGGAATTGAAATTTTGGGTATGGGCGCATATAACCCGTCCCTTTGCATAACTAATGATGATATGGCGAAAATCGTTGAAACAAACGATGAATGGATTACCTCAAGAACAGGTATCAGCTCCCGTAACCTTTCTGACGGCGAACCAACCTGGAAAATGGGTGCCGAGGCCGCAAAGAAAGCAATTGAAAAGGCTGGCATTTCTCCTGAAGAAATCGGACTCATCATTGATGCAACTATTACAAGTGACTTTTCCACACCTTCAACAGCCTGCGTTATCCAGCGTGAAATCGGCGCAGTAAATGCAGCGGCTTTCGACCTCAATGCCGCTTGCTCAGGCTTTGTTTACAGCGTTGACGTTGCAAAGCGTTTTTTGCAGACTGACGAAAATCTGAAATATGTTCTCGTTGTTGCAAACGAAAGCCTTTCAAAAATTCTCGACTACTCCGACCGTTCAAGCTGTATCCTTTTCGGCGACGGCGCGGCAGCTGCTGTAATCGGAAAATCCGATAAGCTTTATACAAGCCATATAGGCGCTGACGGAACAGGTGCTCACTTCCTTTTTGCAAAGCATCCCGACGTGAAGCATCCTTTCAGAACAAAAGAGAGCGAAATGACAGAGGGCGAATTTGGAAGCAATCACGAATTCCTTGTTCAGGACGGCAAGGAGGTTTACAAGTTTGCTACAAAGGCACTTCCTCTTGCGGCAACAAAGGCTGCCGAAAAAGAAAATGTGGATATAAATTCAATCGACTGGTTCGTGCCGCATCAGGCAAATGTAAGAATTATCGAAACAGCCGCAAAAAATCTCGGTGTTTCAATGGATAAGTTCATCGTGAATATTTCAAAGCACGGCAACACCTCCAGCGTTTCCATTCCGCTTGCTCTTACTGAGGCTATTGAAAGCGGCAAAATCAAGAAGGGTGACAGAATCTGTCTTGTCGGCTTCGGCGCAGGTCTTACACTTGGCGCAATTATTATGGACTATTAAGGAGTAACAATGCTTTACGATTATTATAACGTAGAAATGTGGAATATGATTGATTTGTACGTCAACCGTATTTTCGAGTTTCTGACACAGAAAAGCGTTGTCGTGCTGATAATTCAGGCTATCACTCTTGCTTTTTCAGCCTGGGACAAGAACAGCGGTCTGTTTGTAATCCTTGCAAATATCGGCGTTTATTCGGTGTACGGCAGTATCTCAATGTGGATAAGCATCCGCCGCCGTGAGCTTGCTGAAAAAAAGCTTGATGAAAATCGAAAAAAACAGTACGACCGTTCAATAGAGGTGCGGCGTGACGAACAGCTTTACAGTGAGCTGTTCATTCCCGTAAAGGAGCAATCCGCCGCTGAAAGACCAGACACAGTGTTTTACTATTTGAATAATTTAAAAACATTATACTTACAGTAAAGCTACGAAAGAAGGAAAATACAATGGCTAAAACAGCAATTATCACAGGCTCATCAAGAGGTATCGGTGCGGCAATCGCTATGCGCCTTGCTAAGGACGGCTACAACATTGCTCTCAACGACCTTAACGAGTCTATGTTTGAAAATAATACAATCGCAGATGATATCCGTGCTCTCGGCGTTGAGGTTGAAATCTTCTGCGCAGACGTTTCCAAGTACGAGGACTGTGAAAATATGGTGAAGGCTGTCAAGGAACGCTTCGGCACAATTGACGCTCTCGTAAACAACGCAGGCATCACACGCGACGGTCTTATGGCAAGAATGCCTGAGGAGCAGTACGATATGGTTATCGCTGTAAATCAGAAGAGCGTGTTCAATATGATGAAGCTTGCGGGCAATGTTATGATTCGTCAGAAGCAGGGCAAGATTGTTAACCTCGCTTCCGTTGCAGGTCTTTACGGCAACCCCGGACAGATCAACTATTCCGCTTCAAAGGCTGCTATCATCGGTATGACAATGACAGCCGCAAAGGAACTCGGTTCAAGAAATATCAACGTTAACGCTGTTGCACCCGGTTTTATCAGCACACCTATGACTGATAAACTTACAGATGAGCAGAAGGCAAAGATGCTCGAAGCAATCGCAATGAAGCGTTACGGTACAGTTGACGAAATCGCAGGCGTTGTGTCCTTCCTCTGCTCCGCAGATGCATCCTATGTAACAGGACAGACAATCGAAATCTCCGGCGGACTTTCGATGTGACAATAATGGGTTTCCAAAGGGGACTTTGTCCCCTTTGGCAGGGTACTTAGGGACAGCGTCCCTAAGTCGCTCGTCACAACGAGCGAAACTCTCTTTTCGTTCAAAAACGGAGAAAGAGGTGAGGAATGCGACAGCATTCCGAGGAGAAGCGAACAAGACCGCTTCTCCTACTATAAGTTTCGAGCAAACCTATCTCTAAAACGTGCCAGTGGCACGTTTTAGACGAAACAAACATACAAATTCCCAAATCCACACAGAAAGGATACGCTAAAATGAATATTGAAAAGCTTTTCAGCGTTGAAAACATCAGCGTGCTCGCAGATGTTATGGAAGAAAAAAATCTCGAAGAAATCACAATGGAATATGATGACGCAAAGCTCACTCTCAAGGCTAAAAGACCTTGTCCACCACCAATGGGCGCAATGATGCCTGCTATGGCTCCAATGGCTGCTCCTGCACCTGCTCAGGCTGCTGCACCTGCAGCTGCTCCACAGGTAAGCGGTAATGTTGTAAAGTCACCTATCGTTGGTACTTTCTACGCTGCTGCTTCCCCTGAGAAGCCACCATTTGTAACTGTTGGCCAGCAGGTTAAGAAGGGCGACGTGCTTATGATTATCGAATCTATGAAGCTTATGAACGAGGTTCAGAGCGAATTCGACGGCACTGTTGCTGAAATTCTCGTTAAGAACGGCGAGGCTGTTGAGTTTGACCAGCCAATAATGGTGATTAAATAATTGGAGGTAACGTCATTATGCCACTTATGACACAGGAACAGATTAAAGAAATTATCCCTCACCGTGACCCATTCCTCCTCATTGACGAGATTCTTGAAATGGAATTGGGCGTTAAGGTAAAGGCAAGAAAGTACATCAAAGAGGACGATTTCTGGTTCAA
>CALATN010000250.1 GCA_937891895.1 uncultured Clostridia bacterium | reverse complement strand
GCCCCTTTCGGTTTTCAGCGGCACTCCGCAGGCTTCAAAGAAGTCCATACAATCCTGACAGTTGAATCGGCTGTATGCGGAATAGAGGAAGCGGCTGTTGACTGGAATATTTGCGAAGAAGTCCTCGTCGGTGCAGTTGTTTGTGACGTTGCACCTGCCCTTGCCCGTGATGGCAAGCTTTCTTCCGCACTTCTCCCCTTTTTCAATCAGGAGCACGCTTTTTCCGTTATCTGCAGCTGTTACGGCGGCAATCATTCCTGCCGCACCGCCGCCTATTATGATGCAATCAAAAAAGTTGTTCTGCATAATTATTCCTTATTATCAGTATCCTTATCAGTTTTCTCGTACACCTCAAACTCATCATAGACAGCGTTAAGACGCTCGTAGTTCTTTACAACATAGTCGCTCTTGCGCATACCTACGGCAACGATAAGTGCGTTGATTACACTCATCGGTGCAACAAGTGAATCGGCAAAGGAAACCATATCGCTTCTTGCAAGGAGCATATTATCGGCGTACTCCGCAAGTGGTGAAGCCTTGCTGTCGGTGATTGCGATAACCTTTGCGCCCTGTTCGTGTGCGTATCGGAAAGCCTTTACGGTATGGGTTGAGTAACGTGGAAAGCTTATACCTATCATAATATCATTCTCGCCGATGTTCAGAATCTGCTCGAACATTTCACTTGTGGAAGTGGTATGAACAAGCTTAACGTTGTCAAACATCATATTGAAATAGAATGAGAGGAAACGCGCAAGCACAGCTGCTGAACGTGCGCCGATTACATAGATATTCTTTGCGGCGCAGAGGGCATCGACTGTTCTGTAGAACTCGTCGCGGTCGCCCTCCTCGAGGGTTTTGCGGATTTTGTCGATATCCATATTCAGCACCTTTTCGTACACGTCGTTGCCGCTTAACTGGTCATTCATAACGTCGATACGCTGAACGGTTGTAAGCTTATTGCTGGTGTACTCTTTAAGTGCACGCTGTAATTCGGGGTAACCCTCGAAGCCAAGTTCGGTTGCAAAACGTACAACCGTTGACTCGCTGACGCCGACAATTGTTCCGAGCTTTGAAGCTGTCATAAAAGCGGCTTTGTCGTAGCGTGTCATAATGTATTCGGCGATTTTCTTGTGTCCCTTTGAAAGTGTGGGCATAATTTCCTGAAGCTTATCAAAAAGCTTCGCATCAGGAGTATGAGCCATATATGTAGTCCTCCTTAACTGAGATTACTCCCAGAGATTATTCTGCATTTCAATGATTTTGTTACGTCTTTCGGCTGTTGCCTTTTCGTCGATAAGGTACTCGCCGTTTTCCCAGAGGATAACGTCCCCCTCCTTTGTATTGTCGGGAAGTGCGCCTGCGGGAATGTCGAAGCTGATTTCGCCGTCCTCGATAACGGCTATTCCCTCGGAAATATTTGAAACTATAAGCATATTATCATTCCTTTTCGGTTGAAACATAAATCTGTTTGCCGTCGGAGTAGACGGTTACTGTGCCGTACCTGTCTGTGCGGTAGGTTGTTATACCGTAATCGTCAAGAAGCTCCATAACCTCGGCGTGAGGATGGCCATAGTCGTTTCCGTCGCCGCATTGGATTATACAAATTTCGGGAGAAACCGCGTCAATAAAGGCTTCACTTGATGAGGTACTGCTGCCGTGATGGGGTGATTTCAGCACGTCCGCATCAACATCGGCGCCGTACTCCAGAATATCGTTTTCGGCTTTCTTTTCGATATCTCCCGTGAACAGATAGGAGGTTTCACCGTAGGTAAGCTTTACAACAACCGAGTAATTGTTCAGGTCGTCGTAATCCGTGACTGGAGCAAGGATTTCAAAGCTTGGGGGTGTCTTGCTTACAGAAGCTGCTGTTGCACCTGAAAATGTGTAGCTTGCACTCGGTTTTGCAGCTGTAAGCTTGATTGCCTTGGCACTTAACGAAGCGAGAAATTTCTCATAGAATACAGTTGTTGGAGTAATTTCTTCGGCAATCTTTGGTACGATAACTTTTCCCACGTCAACGTTTGAAATAATTTCAGACATTGACCCCATATGGTCGGAATGAGGGTGAGTTGCAACAATGTAGTCAAGACGCTCAACCCCCAGCCCGTCAAGATAATCAAGCACTGTTTCAGCATACTGACTTTCGCCGCTGTCGATAAGCATTGCGGTGCCCTCCCACATAATGAGGGAACAATCACCCTGTCCCACATCTATATAGTGGATTTCAAGGTCAGCGTCCTTGTCTATAAAATTCTGAGCGGCGACTCTGGACACATCATCGCTGCCGAGTTCAAGATAACCGCTGTAGACAAAGGTTGCACCCACAAGAATAAGAAGAAAAATCAGTACGGGAGAAATTCCTAGCCTTTCCGCTGTTTTGACGGTTTTCTTTGCTGCTGATTTTGCTTTCCTGATCTGCTGTTTCGTTGGTTTCTTTTTTGCTGCCATTTTGCAGAATCCTTTCGCTGTTCGTTTCGTTTACGCTCGTCTGCGAGGTATTTTGCATCGGGTTTTACAAGGCAATCCTTGGTGTTGCCAATCAAATCTGTGCGATGTGCCTTTTGCAGAGCCTCGATAACCTTACGCTGATTATCGGGTCGGAAATACTGGAGAAGCGCACGCTGCATAGCCTTTTCTTCAGCTGTTTTCGGAACATACACAGGCTCCATTGTATATGGGTCAAGCTCGGTGTAAAACATACAGGTTGAAATTGTTCCCGGTGTGGGGTAGAAATCCTGAACCTGTTCGGGACGGATTTTCAGGCTTTTCAGGAACAATGCAAGCTCGACTGCTTCTTTAAGCGTACTGCCCGGGTGTGAGGACATAAGGTACGGAACAAGATACTGCTCCTTGCCCACTTGCCCTGTGATACGGTAGAACTTGTCCTGAAATTTCTTGTATGCTTCAATGTGAGGCTTGCCCATTTTGTCAAGAACAACTGCGGAGCAATGCTCGGGAGCAACCTTCAGCTGGCCGCTGACGTGGTGCTCGATAAGCTCACGCATAAACTCCTCGTTTTTGTCTTCTATAAGGTAATCGTAACGGATGCCGCTTCGGATGAAAACCTTTTTCACCTTCGGAACGGCACGGATTTTTCTGAGCAGATTGAGGTACTCCGTGTGGTCAACCTCAAGTGCCTTACACGGCTCGGGAGCAAGACATTTCTTGCCCTTGCAAAGACCGTGTTCAAGCTGTTTCTTACAGCTTGGCGCGCGGAAGTTTGCGGTTGGTCCGCCTACATCGTGGATATATCCTTTGAAGTTTGGAAGTGTGGTGAGAAGCTCAGCTTCTTTAAGGATACTTTCCTCACTTCTTACAGCTATTTTTCTGCCCTGATGCAAAGCAATTGAACAGAAGTTACAGTTGCCGAAGCAGCCACGGTTATGTGTGATGGAAAATTCCACTTCCTGTATGCCCGGTACGCCGCCTTCTTTTTCGTAAATCGGGTGGTAGGTACGCATATACGGGAGTGCGTAAACCTTGTCAAGCTCCTCGGTTGTCAGTACAGGTGACGGCGGAAGCTGGACAAGCATTTTCTGCTCCTGACGCTGGATAATCGTTCTGCCGTAGACCTCGTCCTGCCAGTCATACTGCTGACGGCAAGCCTTTGCGTATGATTTTTTATCCTCACGGCAAAGCTTCAAGGACGGGCACTCTACTGCTCCGTATGGTGTATCTTCAGGCTTGCAGAGATAGGCTGTACCACGGATATCGGTGAGGGAATGAATGTCCTCGCCGTTTGCAAGACGGGTACAGATTTCGGTAATCTGATGCTCGCCCATACCGTACATAAGGATATCGGCGGTGCTGTCCTCGAGGATTGACGGACGCACGGCATCGTCCCAGTAATCGTAGTGCGCAAAACGTCGGAGGGAAGCTTCGAGTCCGCCTATTCCGATTGGCACGTCGCCATAGATTTCACGGATTTTTTTACAGTATACGATAACCGCACGGTCGGGACGCTTGCCTGCCTTGCCCCCTGCGGTGTAAGCGTCATCGGAACGCTTTTTCTTTGCGGAGGTGTAATGTGCAACCATAGAGTCGATGTTGCCCGAGGTTACGAGGAAGGCATATTTCGGCTTGCCCAAACGGATAAAGTCACGGTCGCACCGCCAATCGGGCTGTGCGATAATGCCAACGGTAAAGCCGAGGCTTTCGATTATTCTTGAAATGATGGAAATGCCGAAGCTGGGGTGGTCGACGTAGCTGTCGCCTGTCACGCAGATGAAGTCGAACTGGTCGATATTCTGTTCGAGCATTTCCTGTTTTGAGATGGGAAGAAAAGGCATAAATTGCTCCTTTAAATATTATAATCAACTAACCATACTATACTATTTACATACAAAGAATAACAAATGACACAAATCGCCTGAAAGTTACAAATACATACAATCAACGTTTTATAAATATGTGTTTTAAAACTGTAATTTTCTTTTTCATTGTTATAATTTTTTAAATATAGAACAATATTTGGTAAAATTGCTATTACAAATGCAATAACTGCAATCAGATATTTTACCCAGCCAAGCTTATCGAATTCAATCAATATTGTGTAAAATAAATCGTAATAACTTGAGTTTAAAACAAATGCTGCAATTACAGACAAAACCGTATTTGAAAGAAGATTGATTGTTAAAAGCTTTTCAATAGAAATAACTCTGCTTGCTTTTATACCAAACAGGAAAATAATCAATAGGAATATTGCATAAGTTATAAAAAACTCTCCAAAATGAAGCATAAACGACGTCATATTCGGATACACAGCAATTATCCAGAAATAAATGCTGAAAAACACATTTATGACTTTTGCACCTAAATAGTCTTTTTTTACAGTTTGTACAGCAATAAATCCGCCGATAAAGCCAAGCAATGCCGAAAGGACAATACCTGATTTCTTCCCAGCCTTAACCGTTGTATATGAAAGAATATTCATTGTTATCAAGATAGGTAAAAATATTGCCGCATTTCCGTAAACAATATTCCGTACAAAAAAAATCAAATCTGCTATAAAAAGCCAGTAATCCAAAAAAGTTACATCAAAAATCCAAAATATAGCATAGGCTATTGCAAATATAATATTCGTCACAAGCAGATAGTGCTTTTTGATAAATTCTTTCATAACGTCACCCCTTATATTACACCACAAAGCGTACCAAGCCTGTTGCGCTTGCTATTAATGCGAAAATCGGGCACACGATAAAAATAAACAAGTCCAGTTCACAGCAGTAATGATATATTACCTCAACATCATCACTCGACGGTGTATTGCCAAACAGCGTTGTGGAAAGCTTACTGCCAATTCCGCCACCTAAAATAGAAAGCAGAATTGCGAAGACCTCACAGGTATTGGTTTTGCTGTCAAAATTCTTAGAACAAAGGAAAAAGGTAATACCATTTATTATAATCACCGCAACACCAAAGCCTAATAAAAACATTGCCATTATCCCCATTCCAAGTGCCGCAAATATATGGGGGAAAATTACTAACAAGACAATTCCGACAATAAAAATAATATGCCTGACAATAAACTCTTTCATCATGTCACCCCGTTATTCCTCGGCAATCTCTCCTGTTTCTCCTGCTTCAAGGTTGTCCTGATTGATAAGCTTTCTCTGCATCCACATTTCTCTTGTCACGAGAACGGAACGTGGCTTTGAGCCTTCATATGGGCCTACAACGCCCATTTCTTCAAGCTCGTCCATTACTCTTGCCGCACGGGCATAGCCAAGCTTCAGCTTACGCTGGAGGTAGGAAACGGAGGCTTGTCCTGCGTCGATGAGGACTTCCACGGCCTGGTCGATTATATCGCCGTCGCCGCTTGGTACAGCTGTACTGTCTGTACCTGCAACCTTTTCGCCCTTCGGCACGGGCATATTCTTTTCAATTTCCTCGATAATTTCGTTGGAGTATTCAACCGTACCGCCGCTCTTGATGAACTCGACAACTGCTTCAACTTCCTTTGTTGAAGCGAAACAGCCCTGAATACGAACTGGCTTTGGAATACCCTGCGGATAGTACAGCATATCGCCGTGACCGAGAAGCTTTTCAGCACCTGCGGTATCGATGATTGTACGGCTGTCAATCTGAGATGAAACTGTGAGGGCGATTCTTGACGGGATATTTGCCTTGATAAGACCTGTGATAACGTCAACAGTAGGACGCTGGGTTGCGATGATAAGGTGCATACCTGCGGCACGTGCCATCTGTGCAAGTCGGCAGATTGAGTCCTCGACTTCGTTTGAAGCCGCCATCATAAGGTCGGCAAGCTCGTCGATGATGATAACAATTTTCGGAAGCGGTTCAACGCCGTCTGTTACAGCCGCCATTTCGTTGTAGCCGCCGTGGTCACGTACGTTGTAATCTGCAAAAAGCTTATAACGCTTCAGCATTTCCTGAACAGCCCAGGACAGCGCACCTGCCGCCTTTCGTGGGTCGGTTACAACAGGGATAAGGAGGTGCGGAATACCGTCGTAAACCTTGAACTCAACCATTTTCGGGTCAATAAGCACAAGGCGCACCTCGTCGGGAGTAGCGTTATAAAGGATACTCATAATGATACTGTTGGTGCAGACAGACTTACCTGAGCCTGTTGTACCTGCGATAATCATATGTGGCATCTTGCCGATATCACCTATCATAATTTCGCCGTCGATGTTCTTACCCACAACAAAGCTGAGTTTGCTCTTGTTTTCGGTAAATTCGGGGCTTTCAATCATTTCACGGATTGTTACGATGTCCTTTACTCTGTTAGGCACTTCGACGCCTACAGCGGCCTTGCCGGGGATTGGCGCTTCGATACGTACGCCTGCTGCTGCAAGGTTAAGTGCGATATCGTCGGCAAGTCCTGTAATCTTGGAAATTTTCACACCCGCGCTTGGCTGTAATTCGTAACGTGTAACGGTTGGTCCGCGGTGGATATCGACAATTCTTGTGGACACACCGAAGCTTTTCAGTGTTTCAACAAGTGTATCTGCGTTGGACTTCATTTCAGCCTCGGCTTCAGCGGAATTAAGGCTGTTGTCAACGTTTTTCAGCAAGGAAATTGGCGGGAACTGATATGCAACTGAAACTGTTTCCTGCTCGGCAATTTCATGCTGGATGTCTGCCGCCGTGGGCGCATCGGGCATATCAAGTTCTTCCTCAGTCTGGATTTTGTTTGAAGCAAGTGTGGACTGCTTCTTTGCCTTTTCAGATTCAGTTTTTTCAGGCTTAGGAGCAAAGAGTCCCTTTTTCTTTTCAGGTGCTGTTGCCGCTTTCTTGATGATATCGTCAAGCTCGTTTGTAGCCTTGGCAATTGTTTCGGTAGCTTCTACACTGCTTGCGGAAGGCTCCTTGGAAGGCGCTGAAACAGGATGGGCAGGCATACTTTCCATAAAGATTTCCTGCTCGGTTTTGGGTTGTTCGGGTTGCTCCGCTGTTTTATTGTTAGGGATAGGAATATCCACGTTAAAATTTCTTGACTTTTCCTTTACAACAGAAGGTGGTACATCCGAGTTAGGAACGGCCTTTGCGGCTTTCTTTTCAGCAATTTTTTCCGCTCTTGTTTTCTTTGCCCCTGGAGGTGCAACGAAATCTTCTGCTTCGGTAGGAGTATACTCGCCTCTTGCTTCATTTGCGGCGGAAACTGCGTTTTTGAACATATTTACAAGGTCAACGATTGTCTTGTTGGAGATAATCATTGCTGCAACGAAAATCAGAAGCACGATAATAATTGTTGCACCCATTTTGCCGAACAGCGAAAGGAGCGGGCCTGCGATAAAAATACTCATTACACCGCCGCCGCGATGCTGTTTACCCTCGGCAAAAAGTGCAGGGATAATTTCTTCAAAGAGTTTTTCTCCCGTAAGCTCGCCGCTTGTGACAATCTGGAAAAATGAAGATGTGATGAGGATTATCACAAAGCACTGGATAACCTTGCCCTGAACGGCACGGTGGGATTTATCCATAGCAATCATTATTGAAACGTAAATCAGGATTACGGGCACGAGGAACACGGAAAGTCCGAACATTCCGAGAAAGATGTTATGTATGCTGTTCCATGCAGACTCACCCTCGATAAACGTAAACGCAAAGCTGAGTACGCCAAGTGCAAAAAGCACTGTTGACCACAGCACCTTATCCCCTGCATTGGTTTCCTCGGGCTGCTGTTTTGATTTAGGCTGAGTTGTTGTTTTTTTCGTAGCCAAGATTTTTTCCTCCCAAATTTTATCCTATCATAATGCGTGTACCGCTTATATTTTCGTAGAGTCCCAAGCTGATTACTGCAATTCCGAGAACAAGAGTGTACCAAGCAAAGATACGGAACTTATCGTTCACTACCATTGCCTTGATAAGTCGGATTGCAAGGTAGCCTGCAATCGCTGAAATCACAAAGCTGACTACAAGGGGCACAAGGTTAGCTTTAAGCTCCTCAGCCGCTGAATCAGTCAGGTCAAACAGCTTGACAAATGCGCCTGCGAGGATTACGGGGATACCGAGGATAAAGCTGTACTCAACAGCGTCCTCACGCTTCATTCCCGTGAACAGAGCGGAGCAGATTGTTGAGCCTGAACGGGAAATACCCGGAGTAAGCGCAATACCTTGGAAAATACCGATTGTAAGAGCATTCTTCACAGTTGTTTCCCCTGCTGTATAACTGCTTTCCTTTTTTGTACGGGTACTGCAGAAAAGAAGTGCAGAGGTATAAAGGAAAGCAAAGCCTTCAACAATAATGTCCTCGTCCGAAGCGAGGTTGTCGAAAAAGTCCTTGAATATGTAGAAGCCGAAAAGGGGCAGGATTGACACAATAATCATCATTATCATTCTGCGTTCGGGGTTCATTGTTTTCCACTTGAACTTACCTGTGAAGATATCACCGAGCATACGGAATGCTTCAAGGATAAGCTTTTTGATTTTGTCCCAGAATGCCACGAACACGGCAACAAGCGTGCCGAGGTGGAGAATAATGGTCATAGTGACGGCATTTTCGCCGTCAAGACCGAAAAAGTGCTGAAAGAGCGAAAGGTGACCCGAGCTTGACACGGGAAGAAACTCGGTCAGTCCCTGCACGATGCCCTGTAAAATTGCTTCAAGAATAGTCATAGTTGTTCCTCTTTTTATTTGAAATTTGCATAGGCTGTGTAGCTTGAAGAAAATCGGCAGGATTGGTTGACATAATCTCCTGCTTTGTATTTTCTGCGAATGAAAGCTCACGCTCCTGTGCATACAATACATCATATTCTCCGATAATTGTGTGAAGTACCATTACTCATTCACCTCATCATCGGGATAGCGTTTCTCCCCTGTTTCGATAAGCTCGTACAGTGCTTCGATTGCGTCGGAAAGTCCGCCGAGAGAGTCGATAAGTCCCTCCTTGACAGCTGTTTCGCCGTCCACAACCGTACCCATATCCATAGTAAGCTCGCCTGTATTCATCATCAGTTCACGGAAACGCTCAGGCTTGATATGGCTGTTGCCTGAAACGAAATTGATGATTCTGTCCTGCATTTTATCAAAGTAGGACAGCGTTTGCGGCACACCTAAAACTGTTCCGCTCATTCGGACAGGGTGGATTGTCATTGTTGCGCTTGGCACGATGAAGGATTTTTTGGCCGAAACTGCAAGCGGCACACCGATTGAGTGACCTCCGCCCACAACGATTGAAACTGTCGGGGTTTTCATTCCTGCAATAAGTTCAGCAATTGCAAGTCCTGCTTCAACGTCGCCGCCGACGGTGTTGAGGATTATCACAAGTCCCTCGATTGAGCGGTCCTGCTCGATTGCCACAAGGGCAGGCATAATATGCTCATACTTGGTGGTTTTGTTCTGCGGCGGCAGTATATAATGTCCCTCCACCTGACCAATAACCGTCAGGCAATGGATAAGGTGCTTTGCGTTCTGTGACACGACCTCGCCGTTTTTCTCGATAAGGTCGGTACGGTCAAGCTGTTCCTCGGTTGGAGAGGTATTTTCGGCACTCTCATTATTGCAGTTTTTCTCTTTTTCCGACATAGAATTCCCTCGCATTTCATAATATTACAAGGTTATTTTACGCCGAGAAGGTATAATTATTCATAATAAATTATTATACAACATTTCCTGCAAAAAGTCAATTGAATTGAGCAATTATTCCGCCTTGACAGGCAATGATTTCCGATGTATAATTTAAGTCCCGAAAAAGCAGAGGAGGCTTGCGAAATGATTGGTAAAACCGTAACGGTAACCGTTGACCGTCCGCTGGGGTCCTATCACCCGAAGCACCCTGATATGTATTACCCCGTAAACTACGGCTATGTAGAGAGAATTATCGCACCCGACGGCGAGGAGCAGGACGTTTACATTCTCGGTGTTGACGAGACTGTGGAAAGCTTCACTGGGCGGGTTATTGCCATTGTGCACAGGAATGATGATGTGGAGGAAAAGTGGGTGTGCGCACCTGACGGAATGACGTTTACCGAAGAAGAAATTGCAAAACAGCTTCATTTTCAGGAGCAATATTTTGACTCAAAAATAATTTTATAAATTTTTCATTTACCCCTTGACAAATCGAAAAAATAGTATTATACTAAAACGCAATTAATTGTATTTTAGTTTTATACTGATACAAAAATCAACGAAAGGATACACCGATATGAACAGAACATTCGCATACAGAGTGAATATGGTGATGGCAGTCATGTACGTTATGTGCAATGGCTTTAGGTCGCTATGCTCTGAAATTTGCGGATAATCTGTAATATTTTGGCATAAGGCGGTCTGAAGCAATTGTTTCAGACCGCTGTTTTTATTTTCTGAAAGGACTGGTTGTATGTTAAATAGTACATTATCAAAAATGGAGAATAAGCCTAACATAGTAATAAATGAACAGGTTCTTGAATTAAAACCGACAGGGAATAAATATCTAACGGAGATTGATATAAGTAGTATTGCTTCTGAAGGTGTGGAGAACAGGTATTTTATGTTAGAGC
>CALATN010000249.1 GCA_937891895.1 uncultured Clostridia bacterium | reverse complement strand
CCGATTGCAGTGTAATCCATTCGGAATTCACAACCGATATTTCCTACAACCGCAGGTCCACAGTTTACACCCACTCCGAAACCCACATGCTTTCCATAACGCTCCAGATACTCTTTCTCGATGCGATTGCCGCCCTGAACAATATCCCACGCCGCAAGTACAGCTTTGTAAACATAATCGTCGGTATCAAAGGGAGCGTTGAAAACCGCCATTGTTGCGTCACCGATAAACTTGTCCAGCGTGCCGCCGTGACGGAAAATACAGTTTGTGGTAAGCTCAAGATAGCTGTTGAGAATGTCAACGACCTGTTCAGGTTCAAGGCTTTCCGAAAGGGGAGTAAAGCCTCTGATGTCAACGAAAAGGCAGGCGATATCCCTGTTTTCACCGCCGAGTTTGAGTTCGTAAGTACCGTTCTTTGCGATTTCCTTCACAACCTGCGGGGCAACATACTTGCTGAAAGCCTTTTCAATGCTCTGCTTTGCGGCTCTTGCACGGTAATAGTGAAGTGCCACGAAATATATGCCGATAAGCACTGCCATAAGCACGGCGGAAAGGTTGTCCCAGGAGTATCCTGCACCGAACAACAGATAACCCGCACCAAGCTTTGCGGCAATTGCAATGATACATACGATTACGACCTTTGCCACGCTGAGCTTTTCGCAGACAAGCATAAGGATTAAAGCAATCACAGCCGCAACAAGTCCGTTTACCCAGTCGGGAACAGCGGTAAGAGTCTTGCCCTCCATAATTGCCTGAAGTGCGTTTGCGTGGATTTCAACGCCGTACATCTGCTGACCCTTGTCAACAGGAACGTAGTAAGCGTCCATCATTCCCGCCGCATATGCGCCCACAAGCACAACACAATCATCAAAAGCCTGCGGCGGAATTGTTCCGTCCAGAACGTCAATGAGGGAAATATTCTCGTACTCTGAAACACCGCTGCTGTAGCGGAACGGGAAAGCCCCCTTGTCAGTAGGGTACACTGCTTCTTTTCCGAGAAAAGCCATATATTTTTCGTAGATTGCGGAAACGAAGCTGTCTGTTCTTGTTCCGTTTTCATTAAGGTAAACGAAGGTGCTTCTGATTACACCGTCACGCTCATCAATAAGTGTATTTACAAAACCTTGTTCCGTAGCTTCCGCAAGTGCGGGATAAGGCATAACCCTTTCGTCAATTGCCATAGCGTTTTCGATAAGGTTGCCCTCATCGTCGGAGTAAAGCTCCTTTTTGAAAACATAGTTGAAGCCTGTTACAACGTTTCCGTTTTCGGCGCAAAGCTCAGCAAAATGCTTGTCAGACTCATCGCCATTATCAGCTGCAAACAGTATATCGAAGCCGATTACCGCAGGACGCACGTCCTCGGAAACGCAGAGGATTTCCATAAGCTCAGCGTAAACCGACCTGTCCCAGTCGGAAAAATCGCCCAGCGCATTCATAGTCTTATCGTCAATTTTTATAATCTTTATACTGTTGTCAATACTGTCGGGATTGTGATAAAGAATGTCCTCGAAGGACTTGTCCGCTACACCGAATATGCCGAAGTATCCGCAGAGAAAAGCAATTATCGCAGTCAATGCCGCAACGGTATATTTCAAAGCTTTGTTTTTCATTCAGTTCCCCCCGTTCAAAGCTGTATCAACGTGAATTTTCACAAGCATTATACCACATTGTGCACATTTTTACAATAGTATAGCTAAAATTTTTCAGAATCTTTAACAGTACGCATAACAAAAAGCCGTCCCTTTCGGAACGGCTCTGAATTATACATTTTCTTCTTTAAGCTGCTTCTTGCAGTTTTCAACGATTTCACTTGCTCTTTCAGGGTTTTCAACCTTTGTAAACGAACTTACAAGAGGAACTACGATAAGTCCGATAATCATTGCGATTGCGCCCGCGTTGATTGGTGAAGCCATATTGAGAGGAAGTGAAGCAGCAGCCTTTGTTGCTTCAGGGAAGAAGCCAAGACTGAAAATGAACATATGCACAACTGTAATTCCGACACCTGTTACAAAGCTTGTCCATACAGCCGCCTTTGTAATCTTCTTGGAGAAAAGGCCGTACATAAACGGTGCGAGGAATGCGCCTGCGAGTGCGCCCCAGGAAATTGACATAAGAGTTGTTATGTAAGCATTCGGATTAAGTGCGATAATTACTGAGATAAGCAGGAATACTGCGATAAGGATACGCATAATGAGAACCTGCTTCTTGTCGTCCATTTCCTTCTTGTAGAAAGGCTTGATAAGGTCAATTGTAAGAGTTGAGCTTGATGTAAGTACAAGAGAGGAAAGTGTAGACATTGAAGCGGAAAGAACAAGCACTACAACGATACCGATAAGCAGGTCAGGGAGTGCCTTGTCAAGCATTGCAGGTACGATAGAGTCAAATACGAGCTTTCCGTTTGAGCCTGTTTCGATGAACGCTCTGCCTGTTTCCTTTGCAACATCAGCATCTGCTGAGCCGTAAAGTCTGCCGAAGCCGCCCATAAGGTAAGAACCGCCTGCAACAACAAGTGCAAAAACTGTGGAAATGATTGTACCTCTTGTGATAGCCTTGTTGTCCTTGATTGCGTAGAACTTCTGAACCATCTGCGGAAGTCCCCATGTACCGAGGGAAGTAAGGATTACTACACCGAAAAGGTTGATAGGGTCAGGACCAAAGAGAGAGTTGAGGGTATTTGCTTCAACGCCCTTATCTGTGATTTCGCCAAGACCGATAAGGGATTCTGTCCAGCCGCCGTTGCCATTGACTACGCAGATTACAACAGCAGCGATACCGATAAGCATAATGATACCCTGAACGAAGTCGTTGATTGCTGTTGCCATATAGCCGCCTGCGATTACGTAAACAGCTGTAAGAACAGCCATACCGATAATACAAGCGGAGTACGGGATATCAAATGCCATTGCAAAAAGACGGGAAAGCCCGTTGTAAACGGAAGCTGTATACGGAATAAGGAAGATGAACACAATCACTGCGGAAACTGTTTTCAGTGACTTTGAATTGTATCTCTTTTCAAAGAACTCAGGCATAGTTGCCGCATTGAGCTGCTTTGACATAATTCTTGTTCTCTTGCCAAGTACCATCCACGCAAGCATTGAACCAAGGATTGCGTTGCCGATACCAATCCACGCCGCCGAAATACCGTAGCTCCAGCCGAACTGTCCTGCGTAGCCGATGAATACTACCGCTGAGAAATAGGATGTGCCGTAGGCAAATGCTGTAAACCAGCCGCCCAGGCTTCTTCCTCCCAGTACAAAGTCAGAAACCGATGAGGTTTTCTTTCTGCAATAGAAGCCGATACCAAGCATTACTGCCAGGTATACAACCAGAATAACATATAACATAAATTTGCCGCCTTTCACTTTAATGCATAAAATCATATCAGCTTTAAATCACTAAAGCGTTTATATTATAACAGATATCGCACTAATTGTCAATAGCACAGGCGGCAAAATAACGGCTTATTGCCCGATAGAAATTTTACAGCTTACATTTTTCTGCTTTGCAATTCGGAGCAGGTATGCGTATCTTGCCTTCAACGCAAGCTCCTCATAGATAAGCGAGTCAATAAGCTCAGGCTCGTCTGTCATATCAAAGCTTTCACGGATACGCTCAAGCCGTTGCTCGACGTACTCAATATCCTCAAAAAGACGCTTGCGGAAGCTGTCCTCGGGGGCAGGCTTCTGCAATAATTTTATACTATGCAAATCAATCTTCAAGCTGTTCTCCTTTACATCAGCAGATAGGCAAGGGCGGCGATGAGCTTTATATCCGCCTTTTCCTTTATCAGCAGGTACATTATCAGAATTATAAGCAGTTTCTCATTGTCAAGGGAAAACTGCGGGCGGGGATTGTCCCGCGGCTGAACCTGCGGTGCAGGCTTGCTTTCGGGCGGCGGGCAGGGCTTCGGCGGCACCTGAGTAACAGGCTCAAATCTCGGCTGTACCTGCTGACGATTGCCGCCGTTCATATATCCGTTGCCCTGCCGCACATACTGTTGAGCCATTCTGTTCATCTCCCTAACACGCTGTTCGGCACGAAAAATTCCGTTATCCCTCATAACAGCTTCTCCATATCGTCAAGCATACCGTTTTCACGCATTGCAATAAAGATGTTGTACAGCTTGATAAGCTTTATTGCCTTGTCGATTTTCTGCTGTTTTTCGGCAGAAAGATGCTCACGCAGAGCAAGCAGCAAATCACAGTTCTTGTCCTGCTGTGACATTGCACCAATCAACTGCATTATTGCCGCAGGATTTATGCCGAAGCCCTCAGATGAGGTCTGTTCCTGAGAAGATACAGAATTATCACCCGAAAACATAGCGGCAAGCTCCTGAATCTGACGCATACTTTCTTCATCATTAAGGAGGGATTGAATTTTTTGGGAAATATCGTCCAAGGAGTTCACCGCCGTTTCCGTTCTTGTGTTTATTTTCCGCCAGTAAGCTTATTATAGAGAGCCTGTGCCTGAGGTGTGGACATAAACTGTTCAAGCATTTTCGGGTTGCTTACCATCTTATTGAAGGTAGCCGCTTCATTAGGCTTCATATTTTTCAAAGCATTGTCAAACTTGCCCTGTTCAAGGTCTTTTTTCAGGCTTTCGGGAGTAACGCCAAGCTTTGCGCTGACAATGCCTAAAAGCTGTTCCATCTGTTTTGGATTTACATTAAGATCAGACATAAAAAATCTCCTTTGGCAAGGTAAATTGGAATTTAGCGAGCAGTTGTTGTACCAAGTATTGGGTTTCCAAAGGGAGCGGTGCTCCCTTTGGTGGGGGTCTTGGGGGCAAAGCCCCTGAGGCGCCGTCCGCAGACGGCGAAAAACT
>CALATN010000248.1 GCA_937891895.1 uncultured Clostridia bacterium | reverse complement strand
GAGCAACTGACTCTTAATCAGTGGGTCCTGGGTTCGAGTCCCCGATGGTGCACCATTAAGCCTGTATCAAACGATGCAGGCTTTTGTTTTTGTAACCGAAATGTCATTGCAAATTGCTTTGTTGTGTGGCATAATTATTGTAACAAAATTCAGCACAGGAGGACATTATGAGAAAATTTGTGCATAAAATCAGTGCGATACTACTTTGCTGTGTAATGCTTGCTGCTTGCGGAAACAAAAATGAGAATATAATAGTGGGTGTTGATAGTGCATCTTCTGATACAGAGGTTGTCTCTGAAATTGAAACAGGAGTTATATTCACACGCAACTATATTAACGATTATACTTCTTACTGTCATTCATACCTGATACCTTCTCAATATGAGCTCAAAATATTTCAGGAGTATATGCGTGAGCCTGTTTTCCGTAACGATATTGATTTTGATAAATATTGCATTGCAGTTGTGCCTATTCAATCGGGTTCGGGTTCGTATGAGTATGTATGTGATGGGGTTACAATAGACGGTAACAGCCTTGACCTTTCTTATTATATGGAAGACCCGCCTCCATTTTGCGATTGCGCTATGGCTATGTATTATCCATATGCATTGATACCAAAGGAAATGCTTACCGAAGAAAGCTATGAAGGCTGGGTAATTCCAAGTGAAGCTGATACAGGCAAATATTATATGAGTTATTTACGCGGAGATTGTGTTTATAGTCGTGAAACTGTTGATATGGCGATTGAAATATGCCGAAAATATAATGCTTTTAACATAAGCGGCAAGATTATGGATTACCCGATAGACGAAGAACAGCAGTTTATGCTGAATGTATCATCAAACAGCATTGATGATATTACTGCAATGCAGACAGAGCTTGAAGCAATAGGTTTCTATGAAATCAACGCAAGAGAAGTTCAGGTAACAGAGGGTATGTACATAGCAGAGCCGCCGAGTTTTCCTCTCGCTTTTGAGGAGGTAAGCTGTCTCGATATGCTGATTGAAGCTGAAAGCCGTGAAGATGAAAAGAAAGCAATGGAGTACCTGCAAAGCTTTGGCGGAGAAACATACTATGAGGATATCTACGATTTGGGAGGTCCGAACATTACAAGAAGATGGGGTGTTTCTACAGCAGACATTTCCGAAGTATATGATACTTTTGAAACAATGTGTTCAATTACGGATATGCCATTTGAAACTGAAGAAGTATGGGTTTCGATTGATTTTGATTATATAGCAAATTGATTTTGCAGAAAAAATCCCTTGGAGAAAATTCATTCTCCAAGGGATAATTTTATTCCATTTCCTCAGGCGGAGGTGCATTCTGCATCATTTCTTCAAGGTCAAGCTGCATATAATCCTCGGGAATATCAAATGTACCCGACGGAATTTTGCTTGTTGCCGAGAATTTGCAAAGAGAAAGGTCAAGGGAATCGCCGCTTTTTACGGAAGCATAAAGCTTGCCGTCTGCATCGTAAAGCATTGCCCAGTCAGAGGATGTGCTGTACTCGAATTTGTATGCCTTGCCAGCGATAGTAACGTCAGCAATCACAAAGCTTTCCTTGCTGATATTTTCAGGGATAATACCCATTTTTTCAGGGGCATACATAGAAATAAGCTCCTTGTCAGCGGAAATAAAAAGAGCGACTTTGTTTTCGTGGTCAAAGGTGTAAGCTTTTGAATCAGTGATAACCATTTTGTTTGTCTTGCCTTCAAGCTCGGTTTCGGTCATAATTTTGCTGCCCTTTTTAGCAAATTTGAAGGGTGAGTTTCCGTCAAATTCAGAGGTTTCAAGATAAAAATCACCTTTCAGTGTGTCAAAAATGCTTGCGGAAAGCGATTTGTCGGCGGTTACGGTTTTACCATCCAGCATAAACAAGTCAGCAGAGAGAAATTCGTCAATATCTGCAAACTTATTGTTGACAGCAATTTCCTCACTGTCGTCCGCAACAATTTCTTCCTCGTCCGCAGATTCGTCCTCAGCGGCTTCTGTTTCTTCAGCTGTTGTGGTAATCTGTTCGGATACAGTAGTTTCAGCGGCAGTTTCGGTAATTCCTTCAGAAGTTGTTTCGGAAAGAGTTTCATCGGTAACAGCTTCGGTTTCTGTTTGTGTCTGTGCGGGTTCTTCAGGAACGGTTTCCTGAATGTCAGCAGATGTTTCGGCTGTAGTAGTTTCAGCAGCAGTTGTGCCGCTTGTTGTTACAGCTGCATCGGAAGGAGGAGCGTCATTTCCATTTCCGCAGGCATTGAGCATTGCACAGAAAACGATTGCCGCAATGGCAGATAAAAACTTCTTCATATGTATATTCCTTTCTTACTGTACGCTTTGTACAACAGTATAGAGATTTCCGTCATCAGGGTCAATTGCAACGCCCTTTGCTTCAAAAAGCTCGGATACAGTTACAAACTGATAACCTTCTTCAAGAAGTGTCGGAATAATTGTATCAAGTGCCTCAACTGTCTGAATGTTGCCCTGTGCGTCGTGCAGAAGAATAATTGTACCATCCTGTACCTGACTGATAGTTTTTTCAATACGTTCATCGACCGTCACCATATTGTTCCAGTCGTTACAGCCTGCGCCGCATATGAATGGCATATCAATGTTTGCGTACATATCAGCGTTTGTTGCGATATAAGGCGGACGGAAGAATTTTGTAGGCTCACCTGTGATTTCCTCAACCTTGTCAGAAACAAACTGCACTTCAGCAGCAATTTCTTCAGGAGTCATCTGATTCATATAGCCGTGCGTTTTGGAATGATTGTCAATCTCACAGCCCATTTCATATGCACGCTTCACAACCTTTGCGCTTTCAGCATTGATATTGTTGCCTATAAGAAAGAATGATGCAGGCACGCCGTAAAGCTCAAGCTTGTCAAGAACCTGACTTGTAGTTGTTGTATTCGGGCCGTCATCAAAGGTCAGAGCAATCATAGGCTTTGACGGGTCAATTTCGTATTCGATTTTTGCGTAAGTAATTTCCGTTTCAACAGTTGTGGTAGTTGTTTCAGCAGTGGTAGTTTCAGCATCATTAACGGAAGAAGTCCCGCAGGCAGTAAGCATAACCGCCGCAGTGAGCAAAGAAAATATTTTCTTTTTCATAATATATGACCTTTCTTAGTGTGGCAAATTGGAATTTAACGGGGAGTTGTTAACCAAAGCTATGGGTTTCCAAAGGGTGTGAGCACCCTTTGGTGGGGGTCTTGGGGGCAAAGCCCCTGAGGCGCTCGTCGCAACGAGCG
>CALATN010000247.1 GCA_937891895.1 uncultured Clostridia bacterium | reverse complement strand
CGTGGGCCGGTTCCCCCTGGGCGATGGCCTCAAGACGGAGAATGAAGAATTCACCGTGGTGGGCATCTACAAGCTGTCCCGCACCTGGGACACCAGCTCCTTCGCCTTTACCCCCAACACCATCTTCATCCCCATGAAGGCCCAGATTCCCGGCGGCTACGGCGGCGCTTCCACCCTCAACAGCAGCGGTGACGGCGGCAAGGTCAATATCAACGGCAGCTACGGCATCTTCATGACCATCGTCATTGAAAACGGACGGGCGGCGGAATTCCTGGAAGCGGCAGAGGAAATCGTCTCCAATAAGTTCTACGCCTTCGACCAGGGCTACGAAAACGGCTACACCGAGCCAATCCTTGATACGCTGAAGGAAAAGAACGTTAAAGCGGTTTTCTTCCTTACAGGCGACTACGCAGAGCGAAATGAAAAGCTTGTCAGGCGTATGCTTGATGAGGGGCACATCATCGGCAACCACGGTATGAAGCACGCTTCATTGCCGACACTTACCGATGAGCAGGTAAAGACGGAAATTATGTCGCTCCACGATTTTGTCAAGGAAAAATACAATTATGAAATGACTTTATTCAGACCCCCTTGCGGTGAATATTCGGAACAGTCAATGGCGGTCTGCAGCAAGCTTGGCTACAAGACACTGCTGTGGAGCTTCGCTTATCCCGACTGGGACGTAAATAACCAGCCCGACCCGACAGCTGCTTTTGACAAGGTTACAAAGGCTGCTCACGGCGGCGGAATTTTTCTCCTGCACAGCGTTTCCTCAACAAATGCGGAAATTCTCGGCAGGGTAATCGACAACCTCAGGGAACAGGGCTACACCCTGACGACACCAGAGTTTTGATTTGTTATTCAAAGGAGTAAAATCCTTTTGAAGTTCTGATTTGCTGATGCAGACGGCAAATTTCTGAACTCCTTGTTTTTTCTTTATTTAGGCGGAACAGCACTAACTGTTCCGCCAATTTCTTTTTGTTGCAAAATATAACACAATGTGGTAAAATAAGGTTATAACCTATCGGGAGGGACGGCTATGAAGAAAATTGCATTGATATTGGTTATGTGTACGCTTCTGCTGTGCGGATGTGACGAGCCGCAGGCTGTGGAAATGGAGACGTTTATAATGGAAGATACCTATACAATCGGAACAACAGGACCTGAGCTTATAAAAGAAGGAGAAATCTTTACTGAGGAAACAACGGTTGAAACTGCAACGTCTGAAGAAATTCCTGCTGAAACAACTACCGAAACAACGGTACAAGCTGAAACTGCTGTTGAGTATGGGAGAATAGCAGGCTTCTACGTTAATGTTGACAGGCCTTATGAACAATGGCGTTTCTACGATGACGGCAGATTTCATTACGCAGGTCAGGAACTTACATATACGCTTGAGGAAAAGGATTATCAGATACGTCTGATAATAAGCGATGAGCGTGAGTATGACGTGCTGATAGGCTATGACAACAGCCTCACTCTTTCAGGTAACGGCGAGGTTATCGAGCTTTACGAGGAGGGCAGCGAGGAAATTCTTACTGCACGTGAAAAGCGTCGTCTTTACACGGAAAATGAGGACTTGTTTGATAAATTCCCTGACGAAAGCGGCTGGCTGGATGAACGTGACTATGGCGATATCCCGTATCTTGCCGATGCTGATTACATAGAAAACTCACTTATAGAGGGAATTTTCCTTGTCAGCACTCCCGAGGAGCTGGCAAGCTTCAATTATTATGTCAACACATCAGCGTTTGGTGAACTGCTCATTATGCAGCTGCAGAATGATATAGACCTTTCAGAATATCGCTGGGCACCTATGGGCTGGTACGGCGGGAAATATGATTGTCCGTTTATCTGTGCAGTTGACGGAAACGGCTACTCTATAAAGAATATGACAATTGATGTGGATGAAAGTTCGGTCGGTTTTATCGGCTGGGAAACGGGTTGTGCGGTGCAGAACATCACATTTGAAAATGCAAAGGTAAACGGCAATTCTATGGTAGGAATTATCACAGGTCAGGCTATCGGCGGTTACTACGAAAATTGTCACGTCAGCGGCGAGGTTAACGGTAACAGTGCAGGCTCAATGCTTGGACACGCCGCAACAGACCAGCTTTTCGACTGTACGGCAGATGTTGTCGTCAACGGCGAGCCATTCGATTTTCTCACCTACAATGACAAGGCAAAAAGCGAGATTGTCATTGAAAATCCTGTTGAAATTACTATGGACGATGATTACACGATAACGCGTCCCGAGGTTGAGGGATACACAAATCTGGGCTGGCTGATTGAGCTTGACGGTATTCAGGTGCTTCACCGCAACGCTGAAAACGAGCTGAGCTATCAGTATTTTGGACGTGACCCGGGTGTGTATACTGTATGCCTTACAGCTTTTGTGCAAGGGCAGTATGTGCCGATAAGCAATATTATTGAGTATACAATTGAATGATTTGTTCCCCTGTCAGTTACGTTGGCAGGGGATTTTTTTGAAACAAATCTATATAATTTTTACAAAAAATACTTGACAGTAAAACGATTACAATGTAAAATATAAATATGCGGGAAACCGCTTGAAATTGGTTAAAATTGGATTATACATACCTAAGGAGGAACTCAAGATGAGCGAATTTTTCAAGGAAATCGGCAAAATCCCTTTCGAGGGCAAGGACAGCACTAACCCACTTGCATTCAAATACTACAACCCTGATGAAGTAGTTGGCGGCAAGACAATGCGTGAACAGCTCAAGTTTGCACTTTCCTGGTGGCACACTATGGGCGGCGACGGTACAGATATGTTCGGCTGCGGAACAACCGATAAGAGCTGGGGCGAAACAGACCCTGTTGCAAAGGCTAAGGCTAAGGTTGACGCTGCTTTTGAAATTATGGATAAGCTTTCTATCGACTATTTCTGTTGGCACGACCGTGACCTCTCACCTGAGTACGGCTCACTTGCTGAAACAAACGAAAAGTTCGATGAAATCGTTGATTACGTTGCTGAAAAGATGAAGGCTGACCCAAGCAAGAAGCTTCTCTGGGGTACAGCTAAGTGCTTCGATCACCCACGTTATATGCACGGTGCAGGCACATCTCCTTCCGCTGACGTTTTTGCATTCGCTGCTGCACAGATCAAGAAGGCTGTTGAGGCTACAATCAAGCTCGGCGGTCAGGGCTACGTTTTCTGGGGCGGCCGTGAAGGTTACGAAACTCTCCTTAACACAAATATGGGCCTTGAGCTCGACAATATGGCTCGTCTTATGAAGATGACTGTTGAACACGCTCGTTCCCTTGGCTACACAGGCGATTTCTACATCGAACCAAAGCCAAAGGAACCAACAAAGCACCAGTATGACTTCGATACAGCTACAGTTCTCGGCTTCCTCCGCAAGTACGGACTTGAAAATGATTTCAAGATGAACATCGAAGCTAACCACGCTACACTTGCTCAGCACACATTCCAGCACGAACTCCGTGTTGCAAGGGAAAACGGCGCATTCGGTTCTATCGACGCTAACCAGGGTGATACACTCCTCGGCTGGGATACAGACCAGTTCCCAACAAACGTTTACGACGCTGCACTCTGTATGTACGAAGTTCTCAAGGCAGGCGGCTTCACAAACGGCGGTCTCAACTTCGACTCCAAGGCTCGCCGTGGTTCTTACACACCTGAGGATATTTTCCACAGCTACATTGCTGGTATGGATACATTCGCACTCGGTCTCAAGATTGCACAGAAGATGATTGACGACGGCAGACTTGACAAGTTTGTTGCTGACCGTTACGCTTCCTGGACAACAGGTATCGGCGCTGACATCATCAGCGGCAAGGCAACAATGGCTGACCTTGAAAAGTACGCTCTCGAAAAGGGCGAGGTTGTTGACAGCCTTTCTTCCGGCAGACAGGAAATGCTTGAATCTATCCTCAACAACATTATGTTTAATCTTTAATTGATATTCAGTGGGCGACCTCGTGTCGCCCATACATTTATACAGATATTTGAAATGCGTAAAGATATGCTGTTTTAATTCCGAATTACGCATTCCGAATTCCGAATTGATTTAAAGGAGCGATTATTATGCGTTATGTAATTGGTATCGACGTCGGAACAAGCGGCACAAAAACCGTTCTGTTCGACGAACTTGGCAAGGTTATTGCCTCCGCAACAGTTGAATATCCTATGTATCAGCCGCAGAACGGCTACGCTGAACAGGACCCTGCTGACTGGTACAATGCGGCTATTTCCACAATCAAAACCGTTATCACAAAGAGCGGCGTAAGCAACAAGGATATCGTTGGTATCGGTCTTTCGGGACAGATGCACGGTCTTGTAATGCTTGACGAAAAGGGCGAGGTTATCCGCAAGTCAATTATCTGGTGCGACCAGCGTACTGCTAAAGAAGTTGACGAAATGAACGAAAAGCTTGGACGTGAAAAGCTTATCGAAATCACCGCAAACCCTGCTCTCACAGGCTGGACAGCTGCAAAAATTCTCTGGGTAAAGAACAACGAGCCTGAGAATTACGCGAAGTGCCGCCATATTCTTCTTCCAAAGGATTACATCAGATATATGCTCACAGGCGAGTTTGCAACTGAAGTTTCTGACGCTTCAGGTATGCAGCTTCTCGACGTGCCGAACCGCTGCTGGAGCAAGGAAGTCTGCGACGCTCTCGGCATTGATATGTCCCTGCTTGCAAAGGTTTACGAGTCCTGCGAGATTACAGGCAAGGTTACAGCTTCCGCTGCTGAGCTGACAGGTCTTGCTGAGGGAACAATCGTTGTGGGCGGCGCTGGCGACAACGCTGCTGCTGCTGTTGGTACAGGTGTAGTAACCGACGGCAAGGCTTTCACAACAATCGGTACATCTGGTGTTGTTTTTGCACACACATCAAAGGTTTCCATCGACCCTAAGGGACGCGTACATACCTGCTGTGCGGCTGTACCGAATTGCTGGCACATTATGGGTGTAACCCAGGGCGCAGGTCTTTCCCTCAAGTGGTTCAGAGATAACTTCTGTCAGGCTGAAAAGGACACCGCAAAGCTTATGGGTGTTGACGAATACTATCTTATGGACAAGGAAGCAGAAACCGTGCCAATCGGTGCAAACCGCCTGCTTTATCTCCCATACCTTATGGGTGAGCGAACACCTCACCTTGACCCTGACGCAAGAGGTATGTTCTTCGGTCTTTCCGCAATCCACACAAAGAAGGATATGCTCCGTGCGGTAATGGAAGGTGTTGCGTACTCTCTCCGTGACTGCGTTGAAATCTGCCGTGAAATGAACATCAACGTTTCCGATATGATGGCTTGCGGCGGCGGCGGAACATCTCCGCTGTGGAGACAGATGCTTGCTGACCTCTACGCTTGCCCCGTAAAGACAGCTTCCTCCAAGGAAGGACCTGCCCTCGGCGTAGCAATCCTCGCACTTGTCGGTGCAGGCGTTTACGCAACAGTTCCTGAGGCTTGCGAAAAGCTTGTTGGTGTTGACAAGGTGCAGGAGCCTGTGGCTGAAAATGTTCCTGTTTACGAAAAGTATTTCAGACTTTATGACGAGATTTATCCTGCTGTAAAGGAACAGTGTGGCAAACTTGCTAAATTATAATCAATAAAACGGGTACCGTGCATTGTGCGGTACCTGTTTTGTTTGGTAAGCATAATATGAATTACGATTTACCTCTCCTCTTGTCCCTGCATATAATATATGGGACAGAAAATACGTCCGAGAAAAATTGCCGATGATGATTATTCACCGAAATTCTGTCAACAATATTATCAAATCGGTAAAACAGGAGTGTATGAAAAATGTCTGTGAAAAGGGGAGAAATTTATTACGCGGATTTAAGTCCCGTTGTTGGCTCGGAGCAAGGCGGTATCCGTCCTGTACTTATCGTACAGAATGATGTTGGCAACAAGCATAGCCCTACGGTTATTGCGGCGGCTATCACGAGTCAGCGTGACAAGTCAAAGCTTCCTACCCATATTGAGCTTGCGGCGGAAAAATGCGGCTTGCAGAAGGACAGCATTGTGCTTTTGGAGCAGATCCGTACCATTGACAAAACACGTCTGAAGGAAAGAATGGGCGAGCTTGACCCTACTGCTATGACAAGGGTGAACAATGCTCTTTCAATCAGCTTCGGACTTCCCAATGACGCTACATAAGGCATACTTAGCCTTATGGGCATTGAGAGCAGGGGCTGCCCCCCTGCTCTTGTTTTTAAGTTAACTGAATTTTTACAATATAAATTCGTTGACAGCAGCCAAAAAAGCGTGTATAATAAAAATGTTGCGTAAAACAATAATTGAACTGCAAAAGGAGTGAAAAAAATGGACGCCGGTAATAATGGCAAGGGTATAAAACCGCGAAGTTGCGGCTTTGGTACGTATGCACAGAGTGCGTCCGTTTCATTGCCGTAAAAATCAAGAACCAATCAAATTGGCTCCTGACAGCAGTTTTATGCCTTCTATTTCAATTGAATAGGAGGATTTTTTATGGATAAGGAGCTTGCTCTCGACTTGATCGGGAATAAGCAGTTCGCTGCCCTCAAGTCCGATTTGCAGGAAATGAATCCTGCTGACCTTGCTTTTCTTATAAGTGAGCTTGACGAATATGAGGATTTCAGCGAAAAACAGCTTATTATGCTGTACCGCATTCTCCCGAAGGAGCTTGCGGCTGAGTCGTTCACCTATATGGACAGCGACACTCAGATGAAGCTTATCAATATTTTTTCGGATAAGGAACTCCGATACGTTATTGATGAGCTTTATATCGACGATACGGTTGACATCATTGAAGAAATGCCTGCAAATGTTGTTTCCCGTATTCTGCGTAACACTGACCCCGAAACAAGAAAACAAATCAACGAGCTTCTCAAATACCCCAAGGACAGTGCAGGCTCGGTTATGACAACGGAGTTTGTTTACTTTGACAGGGAAATGACGGTAAAGGAAGCTTTTGAGCGTATCAGAAAAATTGGTCTTGTAAAGGAGACGGTCTACACCTGCTACGTTACGGAGGCAAGAAAGCTTTTGGGCGTTGTTACGGTACTGGAAATGCTTGTTGCTGACGAGGATGAGCGCATCGAGGATATTATGGAAACCAACGTAATTTCCGTTAACACCCACGATGACCAGGAAAACGTTGCACGCACGATGTCAAAATACGACTTTGCGGCAATTCCCGTTGTTGACAATGAAAACCGCCTTGTGGGAATTGTAACGTTCGACGATGCGATGGACGTCCTCCAGGAAGAAAATACCGAGGACTTTGCAAAGATGGCTGCGGTTATGCCTGCGGAGGACAGCTACTTCAAGACTTCTGTTTTCCAGCACGCAAAAAGCCGTATTCCCTGGCTGCTGGTGCTGATGCTTTCGGCGGCGCTGACGGGTATGATTTCAACTCAGTTTGAGGCGCAGATTGCGATGATACCTATGCTTGTTTCATTTATGCCGATGGTAATGGGTACGGGCGGTAACTGCGGTTCACAGAGCTCGACGCTGATTATCCGCGGTATGGCACTTGAAGAAATCCGCCTGCGTGACTTCTTCAAGGTTATTTTCAAGGAATTCAGGATTGCCTTTCTCTGCTCGGTTGTGCTTGCAATTGTAAACGGTGCGAGAATATGGATTACCTACAGCGACCCTCAGCTTGCGATAGTAATTGCGCTGTCGATTATCGGCACGGTTATACTTGCAAAGCTTGTGGGAGCGATGCTTCCTATGGCGGCTAAGGCTGTAAAGCTTGACCCTGCCATTATGGCGACACCACTTATAACGACGGTTGTTGACTCCTGCTCGCTTCTGATTTACTTCACGATTGCCACGACAATCCTTGCGGATAGATTACAGTAATTACAAAACCACTTCTGACTTAAGAGTCGGGAGTGGTTTTATTTTATGTAATATCAGATTATAATTTGTCTGTGAGTGTGGAGTGTGAAGAGTGGAGTGAGGAGTTAAGAGAAACTATGATTTACACATCAACTCCACACTCCACTCTCAACACTCCTAACTCGATAAATTCCAATTTACCCGCCGACAACAAAACAGCGGAAACCGTTCAATTTCGGTTTCCGCTGTTTTTACTTTGTTGTTTCAGTGCCGTCTGTGATATCGTCAATAAGGCTTTCTGCACCTGTTACGATATCTTCGACAATACCTGTTGCGTCGGTAACAACCTCATCAATGACACCGTCACCGTCAATATCGCCTGTATAGTCACTCATTTCTGTTTCCATTTCGGTAGCGGTTGTGGTGGTCTGACTCTGGGAGGTTGTGGTCTGTGAGTCAGTCTGTGTATCCATTTCATCATCCTTCCCTGCTGAGCAGGCTGTGAGAATGATTGCCGCAGCCGAAAGTACGATTGCTGCTGTGATAAGCTTCTTCATCAGGATTTCCTTTCCCGCAGGATTTATGTGCTCTGCGATGTGTTATCCGTTTGAATTAACTGTCCGATACCAATGACTTGGTATGCCTGTAACTTGGTATGCCAATTTTATTGGTATTTCCCAGCCTGCAAACTTACTTAATATGCAACCTGATTGAGTTCATTGTAAAGCTGGGAGTATCGGTTTTCTCGGTTTGAATTATGTTCGCTTCTTGTAATTGAAGCTGCAACATCATTCATATCCTCAGGGATTGCTCCCGCATAGCCTGATACATAGATAACATACCCATTTTCTGCAACAATATTCCTCGGCATTGCTGCTCTGATGAGGTCACAGAAATTTTCATCAAAATCATATACAATTGCATTGGAAGTACAACGGATTTCATAACCGAAATCGCCTGTGTAGTCAGCGTGGAGCGGAAGCTCATCGTCTACGTAGTAAATCTCTCTGTATTCGTCCTCGGTGAAAAGCATAAGCTGACTGCCTGATGCATCATTGACAAGTTTTCTGTACATAGCATCGTCGGAGATATTTTCTATACGTTCAAGTCCGAAATCAAAGTATTCGAGAAGCTCAACAGTATTGGTAAAGGACTCAGGAATAACAATTGTTCTTCCTATAAAGTCTGTGTTGAGAATCCACTCATTCTTCAGCTCTGAACGGAAGTAGTTTTCCTCGTTGATTGCCATAATGTCCTTGTAATAAGCGTCAGCAAGCTGTGTGAAGAAATCTCTTGCAATAAGGCTGTCCATTTTTACTGATGTTGTATCATTTCTTTTCCAGTCAACCAGACAGTCGTATTTGTAATTTACAACCGTTGCTTCGAGATAATCATAGTCGTCGTTGTAATAACCATTGTCTACGGACTCTACACGCTGTTTCTTGTATTTTTCATAATACTTTTCAATGTTGAGGATAAAGTTCTTATATTTTTCAGCCGCCTGAAGCTTATATTCCTCGGAAAGGTCAATTGCGGTGAGGATTTCTACAGGCTCTGCAGAGTAGCTGTAGTATTCTCTTGTAAAGCTTCCGCCGGTTTTGAGATTATAGGTAATTGTGAGAGTATTATTTGAAGCCATACGGTCATAGTAATAGTTTCCGTACTGGTCAAAAACTTCATGATCACTCTTGTAGAAATCAACAATTGCCTGATGTGCATTGACTACGGTTTCGATATTTGTCTTGTCCTTGATGATGTAATTCGGCATAGTCTTTCCAGTAGAATTGTCATATACAGGTGTGAAATCACCATAAAATCCGCCATAGTCAATTTCTATGGATTTTACTGCTGATACGGATGGTACACGTGTTACTGCGCCAAAGCCGTCAGTTACCTCGCAAACCTTGATAATTGCTACAATAGCTACAAAAGTTGCTGCATACTTTATTATGCTCATCCAGAATTTCTTGAAGCCACGGTTTGTCACAACCTCGAAAATCATAAAGATAATTCCGCTGATAATGATTGCAGGGATAAGCTCTCCTTCTTCTACAATAAACATAGAAATGATACAGAACATTGCGCATACAAGCACGATATAGTAAGCAAGCTTGAATACAAATGGCTTGGAAACCTGCTCTGCACGGCGCTTTCTGTAAAGGAAGAAGCAGAGTGCGAAAAGTGCGGCGGTAACAAGGAAGAATATCAGTGCCCATACGCCGTGGTTGATAAAATCAGGGTTATACAGCATATCTCCCTGTGCTGCCCAGTCAATAGATGCCATTACACCGCCGACTACGCAGATATAAAGCATAACCTTGATCGCGATATCCTCTGCATTGATACCATAAAGGCTGTCGTACATGGAATAAAGCACGCAGGAAATTGTAAGCGGGATAAGGATGTTGATAAGGATTGTGTAAGCGATTGCTTCAAACTTATTGCCACAGCAGATTGTAATAAGCACGGTTATAACGTAAAGCATAAGCATACAGAGTGTGCCGCCCACGATAAGCTTGAGAAGGATAGGCATTGCCTGACCGAAGATGTCACATACGTAAGGCTTCTCAACCGTCCTTGTTATGGTGCCTGAATAATCGTAGGTTATACGGTAGAAGGTTCTGCCGTCCATAAACAGACAGCCATAGCCGCAGAGAAGCACTGAAAGAACCTGTGCTGCAAAGAACGGTGCAAGGTATGTAAAAAGTCCTGAAAGGAAGTTGGAGAAGAAGCGTTGTGTGTTGCTCATAGGGAGCGCAAGCTTCATATCCACAACTGACTTGTCGTGAAGGCACTTGAAGCTGTCAACCGCCGCAAATATACCGAGAAATGCGGCAAGTGCGGTTGTGCAGACTGCTATTCCAGCGTACGCCTCAATATCGTCGCCGCCCTGCTTTGAATAGATTGAGATTATAGTCGCAAGCGCAACGGCAGGCACAGCCACAAGGTGAAGTATCAGAAGAATTATGGTAAATTTTCTGCTTTCACGGATATTGCTTTTCCAGTTGTGAAGCGCAGGATTTATTTTCTTCGGTGCTTCGTTTTTCTTAGTCAAGACCGTTGCAGTCATAGCCCATTCCCTCCATTTCGTAGATAAATATTTCCTCAAGGGTCAGTGGAATAAGGTCAAGTACCTTAGGCTGTTTCTTTTCAAGCTCGGTACGGATTGTTTCCTCGTCGCCCCTGATGATAAGGTATGTAATACTCTGATTTCTTTCGTAGTGAAGCACGTCAAGTTCCTTGAAATCCTGATCGGTAAATTCAAGAGGGAATGCCGCCTGAACCTTGTGGATGCTTCCCTTTACGCTGTCAAGGTCACGGTTGAACAGCAGCTTGCCCTGGTGGAGAAGTGCCGCTGTATCGCAAAGCTCGTTGATTTCCTTTAAGTTATGGCTTGAAATTACAACTGTAAGCTTTCTGTCAAGCATTGCGTCAACAAGCATACGCTTTACGATAATTCGCATTGTTGGGTCAAGTCCGTCGAAGGCTTCGTCAAGGAGAAGGTAATCGGTACAAGCCGCAAGACCCGTGATAACGATTGCCTGACGCTTCATACCCTTGGAGAATTTGTCGATACGCTTCTTTTCCGGAAGCTTGATGATACCGTTGAGCTTGTCGAAAATTTCGTCGGAAAAGTTAGGATAAAAGCCCTTGTAATACGCACGCATATCGCTCAGTGTCATTGCACCGAACTGCACGGTTTCGTCATTGATGAAGAAAACCTTCTGCTTTGCGGAAACGTTGTCGTAAGCAGGCTCGCCGTCAATCAGCACCTCGCCCTCAGCGGCTTCGTACACGCCTGAAAGCAGACGGAGAATGGTAGATTTACCTGCGCCGTTTGAGCCGAGCAGACCAAAAGCCGTACCCGCTTCTATTGTAAGGTCAACGCCGTCGAGAGCGTTGAAATCCTCAAAGCACATTTTTACGTTTTTAAGTTCAATCATTATTCTGCCCCCTCTATCCTTTGTTTGAGTTCGTCTTTGGTAACCCCTGCGGTAAGTGCCTCTGAAACCGCCTTGTCAAAATCGGCAAATGCCGCATCACGCACAGCGTCGGGGTTTACGTTGCAGACAAAGCTGCCTCGTCCCGCAAGAGAGTAGATAACCTTGTCACGTTCAAGCAGCTGGAAAGCCTTTGAAACGGTGTTCGGATTTACACCCAGCTCCTTTGCAAGCTCACGGACACTGGGAAGCTTGTCATTGGGCATAAGCTCCTTTTTCAGAATAAGCTCGATTATCTTTTTGTAGAGCTGTTCATAAATCGGAGTTCTGCTCAGAAGGTCGATATTGTACATTCACTCACTCCTCTGCACTAACTGTATTAGTTGTTGTAATACAGTTATAACACATAATACAGCATTTGTCAATACCCTTATCAGATTTTTCTTTTTGACAAAATCACAAAATACTATTGCAAATGCTGTTGAAATCTGTTAAAATAGTGTATAGACCTTATTATTTGTGAAAGGGCTGAACGAAATGGAGAATTATACAAGACGAGATAAAATAAACTATTACCTCGATATTGCTGAAACTGTGCTGGAGAGAGGCACCTGCTTACGCAGAAACTTCGGCGCAATCATTGTAAACAACGACCAGATCATTTCTACGGGCTACGTAGGTGCACCGAGAGGACGCGCAAACTGTGTTGACCTTGGCTACTGTACCCGTGAAAAGCTGAATATCCCGAAAGGACAGCGCTACGAGCTTTGCAGAAGCGTACACGCTGAGGCGAATGCAATTATTGCCGCTTCACGCAAGGATATGATTGGTGCGACAATTTACCTTGCTTGTCACGATGCAAAGACAGGTGAGCTTTACGGCGAGGTTGAGCCTTGCTCGATGTGCAAGAGAATGATTATCAACTCAGGCATTTCCACAGTTATTATCCGCAACACGAAGGATACATACACAACCATCAACGTTGAAAGCTGGATTGACCGTGACGAGTCAATCGAGGGCAGCGAGGGTTACTAAAAAATAAGCTTCCGAAGGATTTTTCCTCGGAAGCTTTTCTTTATTATTTCATCTTTTTAAGCTGTTCGTTGAGTCTGTCGATTATGATGTTCATAATCTTTATTCTTGCGTAAAGCTTGCTGTTGGCTTCGATGATATTCCATGGCGCGTCAACTGTTGATGTCTTTGCAATCATCTCGTCAACCGCTTTTTCGTACTCATCCCACTTTTCACGGTTACGCCAGTCCTCATCGGTAATCTTCCAGCGCTTTTCGGGGGTGTTCATACGCTCGTTGAAACGCTTGAGCTGCTCATCCTTGTCGATGTGGAGCCAGAATTTCAGAACAACGATACCTTCTTTGGTAAGCTCCTGCTCGAACTCGTTTATCTCACGGTAAGCCATTGCACAGCGTTCCTCGGAGGTAAAGCCCTCGATACGCTCAACCATTACTCTGCCGTACCAGGAACGGTCAAAAATGGTGATATGTCCTGTCTTTGGAAGCTTATTCCAGAAGCGCCAGAGGTAATGACGGTTAAGCTCGTGCTTTTCAGGTGCGGCAATCGGCACAGCTTCGTAGCCGCGTGGGTCAAGCGCGTAGGAAATACGCTTGATTGCACCGCCCTTGCCTGCTGCGTCCCAGCCCTCGAATACCATTACAACAGGAAGCTTCTTCTTGTAGATTTTACCGTGAAGCTTTGCAAGCTCCTTGCGAGCCTTTTTCAGTTCGTCGTCGTACTTTGTAGGCTGCATTGTCTTGTTTTCAAGACTCACATCTGCAAGCTTAGGCTTTGGTGCAAGCTTGAAAATGTGTGCGGATTCCTCGATTACAGGTGCAGGCTTTTCAATATTCACAGCATTTGTAATCTGACTTACAAGAATGTTGAACACCTGGAAACGTGTGAATGCGCGGTCAGTTGTGTCAATGATTTTCCAAGGGCAATGGGGTGTATTGGTCTTGGTAATCATATCGTCAAACTGCTTGTAGTATGCGTCGTAATTCTTGTTGCGCTTCTTGTCAAGCTCGGTAACACGCCACTTTGTTGTACTGTCCTCTTTAAGCTTGAGGAAACGCTTTTTCTGTTCCTTCTGAGAAATGTGCAGGAAGAACTTTATGATAACATAGCCGTCATCGGAAAGCTGACGCTCAAAGGTGTTGACGTACTCCACACGCTGAGCATACTCGCTGTCGGAGATACCCTCCTCCATTTTTGCGATTGCAAGCTCCTGATACCAGCTTCTGTCAAGTACAGCAAGGCTGCCCTTTTCAGGGATTTTCTCCCAGTAACGCTTCATCAGCGGGTAGCGGCGCTCGGTTTCGGTTGCGGGCATTGTTGAGTAAACCTTGAAGAAACGCGGGTCAAGCATCTTTATCATATCTGCGATAAGCGAGCCCTTACCTGACGCACCCCAGCCTTCAAGCAGGATTATTACAGGCAGCTTCTTGTCGCGGATTTTCTGCTGCAAGGTGGAAAGATTTTTTTCCAGTTCCTTCGTCAATTCCTTATAGTCAAATGATTTATTCTTGTTTGTGATAGCATTTTCAAGCATAGGACAGCATCCTTTCGGAATAAATATATTTTCATTATAACGTATTTTGATCCATCTTGCAAGCGTATATATTTATAAATATGCTTGTTTCTTTTGCTCAAATTGACGTAAATGGGGCGTTTTCGCAAATTTCTATTGCAATTTAAAAATGTTTGTGGTATAATAATATTCAGTATTTGCACTCGTTTTTATAATGGGATACAAAATGATTATTAACAAAAAGGAATGAATTATTATGGGTTTTCCAATAGTAACACCTGCAATCCTCAATGACCTCAAGGAACAGCTTTTTCCGCTTAATCCTGACCACTTCTGTGATATCGCGGTTACTGTTTCTGCTGTTGAATATGTTCCGAAGCTCAGCAACATTGACATTGCAAAGGTATATATTTCCGAAAAAAATACACTTGCATTCAATATGATAAATCTTCCTGATGACCAGAGCGAAGATTTTATTCAGAGAAGCAATGAAATTCTCAGAACATATCCTGCTGCCGGCTATTACTGGCAAATGCGTACTCTCTTTATGAGCGTTATTCAGGACAGACGCATCAATCTCGAAAAGCGTTTCCTGCTTCTCAACTACGCTGTAAAGACTGTTCAGGGTATGCTTGACAACGGTCAGGCTGACCGTATTCCGAAATTCATCGAGGAATTTACTGCACAGGAGGACTACACTCCTGTACTTGAATTCTTCAAGCAGGTTCGTCCTAACCCGGGTTACTCACTTGCTGACGGTATTTCCCTCATCAAGTTCCTCAAGAAGCCTAATGCTGCTTACAAGGAAGTTCTCAACACCGTTTACAAGAACCTCGGCATTTCGGGTCCTGAGTCCCTCAAGCTCATCGATATGCAGAAGTATATCGGTATGAGAAAGGCTTATTCCGAGGCTATGAATACTGAAAAGTCAATTGCTATCGAGAATGTTCTCGTTAACTTTATCTGGGCTAATTCCCTACCGTTCAACAATCCTTCACTCACATACTGGGATCACTTCGTATTCTTCTGTTCCCTTTACAATGCTGTGAAGATTCTTTACACATGCTATATGCCAGGCAAGAAGGATGAAGAATTTGCCAAGGCAATCAGTGCCTTTGACGCTGCTGTCAGAGCTACAAATGACAATCTTATGTACAAGGTTGTTATGGCTGTGAAGAACTCCGGTCAGAGCAACAACGGCGATATGGCTATGCTTACACTCAGCTGATCTGATTTTAAACAAGCGGACAAACGATATTTCGTATGTTCGCTGTGTTTTTGCTATTGCACACATTTCTGAAAGGAATGATTTTTGTTATGGGTAACAACAATAACAACGAGATGTACAACAAGAAAAGAATTTCAAGAGATAACCGTCCCGAATTTCCTAAGAGGGCGGTTATTACAGGCGGTATGCCTTATGGTAACAAGAAGCTCCACTTCGGTCACGTTGGCGGCGTGTTCGTTTTTGCTGACGTTTACGCACGTTTTCTCCGTGACAGAATCGGCAGCGAAAATGTAATCTTCGTTTCCGGTACTGACTGCTACGGCTCACCTATTGCCGAAAGCTACAGAAAGCTTACCGAGGAACAGGGCTACACAGGCTCTATCAAGGATTTCGTTACCGAAAACCATGAGGCTCAGAAAAAGACTCTTGACGATTTCGGTATCAGCCTCAACCTTTTCGGTGCGTCAGGTCTTGGCAGAAGCGCTGAAATTCACGATGAGGTTTCCGACTGGTTCATCAGAAAGCTTTATGAGAACGGTCAGCTTCAGAAGATTTCCACTGCTCAGTTCTACGACGAAAAGGTAGGAACATTCCTCAACGGCCGTCAGGTTGTTGGTAAGTGTCCTGTTCAGGGCTGTCAGTCCGAAAAGGGCTACGCTGACGAATGTGACCTCGGTCACCAGTATATGCCTCAGGACCTCATTGACCCTAAGAGCACGCTCACAGGTGAAACTCCTGTTATGAAAAACGTTGACAACTGGTACTTCAAACTCACTGACCACTATGATATTCTCCGCGAATATGCGGCTGATATCCGTCAGAAGGACAACGTGCGTGCTGTTGTTCACAAGACAATCAGCGAGTTCCTTGAACCACCTGTTATCTACATTATGAACGATTACAAGGAAAGCTACGAGTCCGTAAAGGATAAGCTTGAGGCTCACGAGCTTGTTGAAGAGCCAAAGAAGACTTCCTTTACAATCGTGTTCAAGACTCTTACAGACCGTGAAAAGTCCTGCGAGGTTCTCTCTGCAGCTGGTATCCGTTTCCGTACAGGTAAGACCCTCGTTCCTTTCCGTCTTACAGGTAATATCGAGTGGGGTGCACCTGCTCCTGTTCTTGAGGGTGAAGACCCGCTGACAATCTGGGTTTGGCCTGAATCTCTCTGGGCACCTATTTCCTTTACAGAAACATATCTCGAATCCATTGGCCGTGACCGTGAGGACTGGAAGAAGTTCTGGTGCTCCAAGGATGCACAGGTTTATCAGTTCATTGGTCAGGACAACATCTACTTCTATGGCGTTGCTGAAATGGCAATGTTTATGGCTCTTCAGAAGGGTGAAAAGCTCAGCTGCACACCTGACGAAGGCGAGCTTCAGATGCCTATTCTTGTGGCTAACCACCACATTCTTTTCCTTGACAAGAAGGCTTCCAGCAGTGGTAACATCAAGCCTCCTATGGCTGCTGAACTGCTTGATTACTACACAGCTGAACAGCTCCGTATGCACTTCCTTTCCCTTGGCCTTGGCATGAGAAGTGTAAGCTTCCAGCCTAAGCCTCTCAATCCGATTGCTAAGCCTGAAGAGGACGATCCCGTTACAACACAGGGCTTCCTCCTCTCCAATGTATTCAACAGAATTGTCCGCACATGCTTCTACGATGCTCAGAAGTATCTCGACGGCAAGATGCCTGTTGGTGAGGTTGATGAAAATATCCTCGCTGACTCTGAAAAGGCTGTTCTCGAATATGAGCGCTTCATGTATAAGTTCGAGTTTCATCAGGTTACTTACGTGCTTGACTCCTACATCAGAAAGGCAAGCAAGTATATGGCTAAGGCAAAGGCTGAAGCTGACAAGGCTGATGACAATGAACTCCGCAGAAAGTGGATGATCAACGTATTCCACATGATCAAGACAGCTGCTGTTCTTCTCCATCCGATTGCTCCTGAGGGAACAAAGATGGTTCAGGAATATATGCAGCTTGATGAAAGTATGTGGAACTGGGATTACATCTTTGACCCTATGTGCAAGAACATTCTTGAGGGTCAGGATAACCACGATATCAAGTTCCTCGAACCACGTGTTGACTTCTTCAAGCGTCACGAAAGCCAGTTTGATACTAAATAATTTCAGAGGGTACCGTACGGTGCCCTCTTTCTTTGTTTCAGCTGTTCACTTTTTGTTCATACATTATGATGAAAAATATGTTAAAATAAAGTAATGATTTTTTCTTTTTACGGAGGTTTAAGCGTATGATAAATCCTATCGAAACATTGCTTAATACAAAGTTCCGTAACAAGCTTATTTTTATGTGCATTGTTGCTGTTGTTCCTATGGTTCTGGCAGGTGTTTTTCTCCTGTGGAATCTCTCCGATACACTGACAGCAAACGCTGAAAATGAAATCATTTCTTCGGCCGACACAATGAAAATACGCCTGCGTGACAGCATTGAAACTATATCAAATATAAGTGAACGTGCTATCGATAATGATGATGTGCGTACACTTGTTCACAACAATTTTGTTACCGATGATGAGTATTACAATTTCTATATGCAGTCTACATCAATTTATGATACTCTTGACGCATATCCGCAGATTACCGATATTTCCTATTATATTGATAAGGACAATTTCATCAATCACGGCAATTACTACAAGGTTACTGATGAAATAAAAAAGCTTTACTGGTACAAGGATGCAGCTGAATATGACCTTCCGAGATGGCACATCATCAAGGATGAGGGTAGTGAGGATAGCTTTTCTCTCTGCCTTATTGAACCTCTCCACAATATGAAGATGGAATTCAAAGGGGTTGCGGTAATACGAATTGATTCAAAAATCTTTGCCTCTCTCTGTGATGACCTCCCTGCAAACCGTGATATCATCTTCAGCGCAGGTCAGGGTATAGTCTTTTTCAGCACAGTTGAAGAATATCCCGTGGGAAAAGTTGTACCCGAGGATAAGGATAAATTTATATACGGTGTCAGTGATTCTGAGATTATTTCTGACAGCAGTAAGCTCGGCAAGCTTGGTCATACGGTTGTTTCTTATTTTGACTATGAAAACACTGCCAGCCTGTTTCAGGTATATGTAATAAATCCTGACAGCCTGTTTTCTAGTCAGACAAGTCAGATTATTTACTCGTATATCTGGTACACCTTCCTTTGTATTCTTTTGTCTATACTCATTACCTATTTCTTCTCAAGCGTTTTTTCAAGACGAATTCAGTTTCTGAAAGACCAGATGCACAACGTTGCGGCGGGTAATTTTGAGCTTACGGAGGAAATCAGGGGTACTGACGAAATCTTTGACCTTTATGAAGACCTGAAAAAGATGGTTGACAGTATGCAGACTCTTATCAATGATGCTTATAAGGCGAAAATTCAGTCGGAAAGCTTCAAGCTTAATCAGGTTGAAGCAGAATTCAAGGCGCTGGCAAGTCAGATTAACCCGCACTTCCTTTACAATACCCTTGAAACTATCCGTATGAAGGCTTTTGTTAACAACGATAAGGAAACGGCTACTCTTGTAAAAAAGCTTGGCAAGTTTATGCGACGCTGTCTTGAGGTCAAGGACGGTATGGTTACGCTGGAATCTGAGCTGGAATTTACAAAGAGCTATCTTGAGCTCCAGTCGGCACGTTTCGGTGACCGTGTTGCGTATTCAATATACTGTGAGGTTGACAGACAGTACAAAATTCTGCCGCTTATTATTCAGCCTATCGTGGAGAATGCATTTGTTCACGGTGTTGAAGGTGCAAAGGCCAACGGAAAAATCAATATCAAGGTTTTCTACAAGGGTGAAAATGTACTTATTGAAGTAAGCGACAACGGCTGTGGCATTGAGCCTGACAAGCTTCGTCTGCTGCTTGCAAAGCTTGAGGAAAATGATACTTCTTCAGGTAAGAGTATCGGTCTTACCAATGTTAATAAACGTATAAAAATGTATCACGGTGAACAGTATGGTATGAGCGTTGAAACCGTACTCGGTCAGGGAACTACAATCCGTCTGACAATTCCTCGTGAGGTTGACGAAAATGTTATGAAGCGTTTACCGGAAAAATATGTAGAAATCAGCTCAAAGCTGAACAAGGAGTGATTTAATGCTGAAGGTTATTCTTGTTGATGACGAACATAATGTAAGACAAGGTGTAAAGATGATGATTCCCTGGGACGAGCTTGGTCTTGAGGTTATAGGTGAAGGCGAAGACGGTGACGATGGTCTTGCAAAAATCCTCTCACTGAAGCCTGATATTGTTATTGCTGACGTAAAAATGCCCGGTATGACAGGCATACAGATGATTGAAGCTGCAAAAAAAGGCGGCTATGAAGGAAAATGCCTTATTCTTTCGGGTTACTCCGATTTTACTTACGCAAAGGAAGCTATGTCCTTGGGTGTAAAGGGCTTTATTCTGAAGCCTGTTGACGAGGATGAACTTATTGAAGCGTTAAAGGACCTTTGTGAAGAAATCAAGGAGGAGCACAAGGATGAGGTTACTATGCAGAAGGGCAGCGAATATCTCAACACACAGCTCGTTCGTGCACTGCTTCTCGGAGATGAAAAAATTATCAGCAGCAGCAATCTCGACGCATATAACTACGATAGCTACGATGCTGCTATTATCAGCACCTCTGAAGATATGGAGCTTGACGAGCGTACACTTATGCTTACCGCTGTAAAGGCACGACTTGAAATCTTCGGCAACATTGATATCATCACGCCTGACCTGAGCGGAATTACCGCTGTTCTGTTCAAGGGCTGGAAACGTAGTGAAGTAATTGATTTTCTCACAAAGCTCAACAAGGATTACTTCGGCAAGATTTTTGTTACTGTTGGTGACACGGTTACAAGTCCGTATGACATCAACCGCTCCTATCAGGAAGCAAGTGCGTTGTTCAAGAACAGGTTCATGTACCTGCACTGCGGTGTTGTAACAAACGACACGCTTGACAACGAAAGCAAGGCTGAAAATGAAATTGACGAAATTATCAATCAGATTTATGCCTACGTTGAAATCAACGACCTTGACAAGCTGGAGGCTACTCTTGAAGTTCTCCGTCAGACACTCTGCAACAACAGTCTTACTGCAGAACGTATCAAGGTTGTCTGCATTACAGGTGCTATGACACTTAAAGCAAGAGTTGCAAAGAATATCGGTGACAAGAAGACTGAACAGTTCCTCAACGATGAGTTTATCGCTCATCTTGGTGAAAAATCCAGTCTGTTCGATATTATCGAATATCTTAAATCCACCCTTACCGCTCTTTCCAACACTCATTTCGGACGTACAACAAAGAGCACGATGGAGCGCGTTGTTCAGTACATCTGCTCCAACTACAACCACGAACTCCGACTTGAACAGCTGGCTACCATTTTCGGATACAACAGCGCTTATCTGGGCAAGGTCTTCCACCAGTACACAGGTGAGAACTTCAACAACTACCTTGACCGCATAAGAATTACCGAAGCTAAACGTCTGCTTGGTCTTGACGAGTACAAGGTTTACGAGGTTGCGGAAATGGTTGGTTACACCAACATCAACTACTTCCACAACAAGTTCAAGAAATATGTTGGTATGAGTCCGCTGAACTTCAAGCGTCAGTGCAAGAATGAGCCGTTTACCGACGAAGATGAAGAATAATTTAATCCCTGCGAAGCTTAGTGCCTCGCAGGGATTTTTTAACTGATTATTTTGTTTTTGCCCTTCTTGATTTTGGGTTTCTTTTCTTCTTTCGGCTTTTCAATGGGGTCCATATCTGAAGCTTCGGGACGGTCAGGCATAAGCTCTGCGTTGTACTTTCTGAACACTACCAGAAATCGTACCGCAAAAATCATTGTAAATGTGCCTGTTCCAACAAGAAGAAAGATGTAACCGACAATCGGTAGGATATAGCAAAAATAGGACACTGCTATACAAGCCGCAAGAAGCAGGATACTGTTCCACCAGTTGCTTATCGCCATAAGGAAAGCAGTTTTCAACGTCTTTTTCACCGGATTCTCAAACACCGCCTGAACGGGGAAAACATACAGGTATGTTACAACAAAAAGTGCGGCGATACCTATGCTGAGTGCGTTCATTATGAAAGCCATATCCCCCTCCTGCTGCGACCAGAACCACAGGTCAACGCCGATAAGTGCGCCGATTGGCAGCAGTATCAGAAAGATGATTGTTGCTTGCTTGAAGTTGCTTTTGAAGGCTCTGAAATAATCCTTGAACACGTTTGTATCACGGGCACGGATAATCTTGAATGCACAGTCGTAAGCGGCAGTTGTTGAGGCACCGATTGTAAAAATCGGTAGACTTGTAATGAGCCATATAAATGACAGGATAAACATATCCCCTACTCTTGAAATAAACGCAAAGACGGGGTTTTCTATGCTGAAGATTTTCAACGCTATACTTCCTTTCGGGATTAAGCCTGCTCCCAGATTGACCGAATAAGCTTTCTTGCTTCCTCGGCATTTTCGGGAACGGTATTTTCGAGGGAAACGTGGATGAACGGCTTTTCCTTCTTGATGAACTTCATAATTTCGGTGTAGTCCATTTCGCCGTGTCCTGCTGCAACGGAAACAAGGTCGTTATCCTTGACAATAAAGTCCTTGATATGCACAACGGCGATGTCCTTGCCGAGAAGTTCCATTGCCTCTGCAAAGATTTCGTTTCTCTCGTTATAATTATTATAGCACAGCAAGTTCACGGGGTCAAATATAATCTGTAAATTTGGTGAATCAATTTCATCAAGAACACGTCTTGCACGCTTCGGGTTGCAGACGATATGCTTCCATACGGGTTCTATTGCCACGATTACGCCCATTTTTTCGGCGTACTCCACAACAGGACGGAGGTTTGCAATAAACGTGTTTAATGCCTCCTCGGTGTGGCAGGCAGGTTCATACTTGTACTCCTTATTCGGTGCACCTGTTTCCGTACCAACAACACCACAACCCATAAGTGAAGCAAATCGGATATTCGCCATATACTTCTCCTGATTTGCACGGAGAGCGGCTTCGTCAGGTGTTGCAAGGTTGAGGTAACAGCCAAGCACTGCAACGTCAAGCTCGTTCTTTGCAAAAAGCTTTTTCAGATACATTGCAAAGCCTGGGGTAAGCGCGGAAACCGCTGTGCTTACCTCGGAAATTGACTTTGAAAGTGCGATATGACCGCAGGCAAATCCGCGGCTTCTCAAAATCGGCAGAAGCTGTTCAAGCGGCAGCTTTTCGCCGTCGTGTACTCTTATTCCAAGCTGCATTTCAATAACCATTTTCCCAACAGGGAAAATGACCTCCTTTCAATGTTTTGCATTTTGCTTGCAAAAAAGCAAAACTCATAGTTTGAAAATTTATTTTCAAACTTATTCTCCTATATAATCGACATTGTTCGCTTCAAGTCTTTCGCCCTTGCAGTTTTTAATATTCACGTTGTCAAGGATAAGCTTCTCAACATTTTCAGCGATAATTCCCCTGCCCGACATTTCATCGATGTTGCAAAGCATTGCCGCATAGCCGCTTTCTGGATTTTCGGCAAGGGAAATATTCACGTTTCTCATCACGATTTCGCTGATTTTTCTTTCGGGAAGACCCATAAAGAAAGCAGCGGCAAAATGGCTGTTCACGCAGTTGATGTCCTCGAAGCAAAGCTTTTTAATATGTGGTGTGCGTTCGTCAACGGGGTGGGGATTTCTGTCCTGAACATAGCTTGTTCTGCCGTCAGGGTCGCAGAAATAGAAGCAGTTTGCAACAAACGGTGTCTTTACGCCGTTCATTGTGATATTTCTGAATGTTACGTTATCGATAATAGCTGTATCACCCCTGCCGCGTCTTGTCTTGATACGCAGGCCGCGGTCGGTGTTATTGAAAACACAATCCTCAACAAGCACATTCTTCACACCTGCCGACATTTCGCTGCCGACAGTTATGGCGCCGTGGCCGTTTTCCATAAGGCAACGGCGGATATGGATATTTTCCGATGGAACATTATACTTTTTCGCCATATAAATCTTGCCCGATTTAAGTGCGATACAATCGTCGCCAAGGGTAAAATGCACGCCCTCGATTGTTACATTCTTGCAGGACTCAACGTCAATACCGTCTGTATTGGGTGAGTTCTGCGGGTTGTTGATTTTAAGCGCTGTAAGGGAAACATTTTCGGAGAAGTATGGGTGAATTGTCCAGGAAGGGCTGTCCTTGAAGGTAAGTCCCATTACGCTGACATTCTTGCTTCTGCTGATGAAAAGCAGACGGGGACGGAATGCGCCCACCATTACCTTTTCGTTGTACCACCAGTCATCGTGAGTAGCGTTGCCGTTGATTGTGCCTTCGCCGTAAATCGTTACGTTTTCAGCGTCAAGGCAGGTAATAATTCCTGCGAACATCTTGAGAGGATTCCCCTCCCATGTACCGAGGTTGTACTCGCTCTGTTCGTCATAGCTCTGAATCATACCCTCAAAAATCGGGTGGTTGAAGCGTTCATTATCGGCAACAATTTCAGCGTCGCCTGCGATTTCAAGGTTTACCCCGCTTTTCATAAACAGGCTTGTAACCTTGTACTTACCCTTTGTAACAAGAACTCTGCTGTTTTCTGGGCAAGCCATAATTGCCGCCTGAATGAACACGGTATCATCAGTTACTCCGTCACCCTTTGCGCCGAATTTTCTTACGTCAAGGGTAACAAACTCCTTTTTTGTACGGAAAACCGCTTCCGCTTCATCGTTACCGCAAACGGTACGGAGGACGTACTCTGTATCGGGAGAAAGCTGTCCAATAAAGTTCACTGTGTTGCCGAGAGCGATTTCCTTGCCGTTAAGAGTTGCGGAAAAGCTGTCTGCGCCGCTTATATCGGCCACGGCATAACGTGCGCCTGTTTTAGTAATTTCTATTTTCATTTCATACCTCATAATACGACTTTAAGGCAGAGCAAGAACTCTGCCTTAAAATAATCTGTTATTAACCCTTTACACTACCTGCGGAAATACCTTCGATGAACTGCTTCTGAGCGCAGAAGAATACTACGAGGGAAGGTATGATCGAGATGAGTGATACTGCAAGTACACGGTTCCAATCGAAGCCTGTGTCTGCGTCCATGGAAAGACGAACAAAGATTGCTGCAGGATAGTTGGAAGGTGTCTTGACGTAAAGCAGAGGACCCATATAGTCGTTGGAGGACCACATGAACTGGAAGAGCGCACAGCTTACCATTGCAGGCTTGAGCATCGGACAGATAACCATGATAAGTGTCTGGATTGAGTTACAGCCGTCAATTGTTGCTGCTTCGTCAAGCTCTCTCGGAATACCTCTGAGGAACTGGATAAGCATAAATACAAAGTATGTATCAAATGCAAAGAGTGATGGAATAATGAGTGGAAGATATATTTCGGAGTCAACCCAACCAAAGTTGTTGTAAAGGATGAACTGTGGAACGTTCATTACAACCTGTGGAAGGAAGAGTGTAGCCATAAGTGCTGCAAAGAGCACGTTTCTGCCTACGAAGTTGAAACGTCCGAAGCCGTATGCTGTGAGTGTTGCAGAGATTACGGTGAAGATAACCTTCGGAAGAACGTAGCTGTATGTATTGAACATAGCCTTGAAGATGTTGATGCTTCCGCCGTAGTCGTTCATTGCGTTCTTGTAGCCGTCAAGTGTAGGATGAGCTGTGAACGGTGTAAGGTTGCTGAAGATTTCGTTGTTGGTCTTGAAGGTTGCGCCAACCATCCAGATGAGCGGATAAACCATAATGAATCCGACAGCAATAAGGATTATATACTTGATTACAGTACCAAGCTTTTGTTTCTGTGTATAATTCATATTGCAACCCCCTTACTTTTCGTCGCCGTAGTAAACCCAATACTTCTGGCTTACGAATGCGATAAGGCTGAGAACCATAACGATTACGAAGAGTACCCATGCCATTGCGCTTGCCATACCCATTTCGTAGTCCTGGAACGCTCTGTTGTAGATAAGGAGGGACAAGAGTGTTGTAGCGCCTCTCGGACCACCCTGTGTGATGATGTATGGACCGTTGAATTCCTGGAATGCCTGACAGAGCTGTGTTACAAGGTTGTAGAATACAACAGGAGTAATCAGCGGAACTGTGATGCTGAAGAACTGTCTTGCCTTGCTTGCGCCGTCGATTGTTGCTGCTTCGTACAGATCCTGTGAAACACCCTTGAGGGCTGCGAGGAAGAGTACCATTGCAGAACCGAACTGCCATACTCTCAGGAGAGAGATGATGAAAAGCGCATATTTAGGTTCAGCGAGCCAGTTGATACCTTCGCCGCCGAATGCTCTGATAACAGCGTTGATAAGACCTTCGTCACGGAAGAGTGCCTTCCAGAGAACTGCGATAGCTACGGAACCACCGAGGATTGATGGGATGTAGTATGCTGTTCTGAAGATACTTACGCCCTTGATTTTGTAGTTAAGGATATATGCGATAAAAAGTGCGAATGCCAGCTTCAGCGGCACTGTGATAAATGCGTAGGAGAAAGTAATTCCCAGCGAGCTCATAATCTTGTCGCTTGCGAAAATCTCCTTGTAGTTCATCAGACCATATTCACTGATACCCTTGAAAAGGTGGAAGTCAGTAAAGCTATAGTAGAGTGATGAAAGAAACGGGTACATTCTGAAAACCAAAAAGCCGAAAAGCCATACGATAATAAACAGGAAGCCATAATTTTTTCTCATGAACTTACTGAACTTGCTCGGCTGATTGGTATTGTCGATTGTTTTAGCAGCCATAGTATCCTCCCCAATAATTATAAACTTTTCTGAAGCATAAGCTTCTGTGCGTAAGCCATCATAAACGGTCCTACGCCCTTGGAGTCGTTGGAAACTCTCTTTTCGGAGAGGTAATACTCAACGCTTCCGTCACGCTGTTCGCCAGGACCAAGTCCTGCAACCCAGCAGATGTCTGTCAGTTCATTCTTGTCTTCATCCAGCTTCTCTTTTACAATTCCGTCGAAAATTGCGATGCCCTCGTCTGCATACTTTTCACAGCTTATTACGCCGAGTCTTGATGCTTTCATAACAGCGTACGCAACCATTACCGAGCCTGATGTTTCGGTGTAGTTGCCTTCTGTATCAGCGTGGTCAATAACCTGATAGAAAAGGTTTGTGGTCTTGTCCTTGTACTGGAGAATACCGTCGATTGCTTCCTTGAACAGGTCACAGTATTCACGGTACTGCTCGTAGATTTCCTCGGACATATTATCAATTACGTCAATAAGAGCCATTAAGTACCAACCCATTGAACGAAGCCAGAAGTTAGGTGAAAGACCTGTTTCCTTGTTTGCCCAGGGCTGGATTTTTGCTTCATCGTAGCCGTGATAATAAAGCTTCTTATCAGGGTCATACATATATTTTCTGACATTTCTGAACTGGTTCAGCATGTCATTGTAATTTTCTTTTTTATTATACTTGGTTTCGTACTCCATATAAAACGGCTGAGCCATATAGAGTCCGTCAAGCCATACCTGATTAGGATAAATAGCCTTGTGGAAGAAGTTGCCCTCCTTCGTTCTTGGCTGTTCCATCAGATTTCGGATAAGGAAGTCAATTGCTCTTCTGTACTTAGTAATTCCTGTTTCTTCATATGCAAGGTACAGAATTTTTCCTGCATTGAAGCCGTCGATGTTGTGTTTGCCGAATTCAAAATTCGTAATGGTACCGTCCTCGTCAATGAGAGGGTCGATGTACTCCAGAATAAATTCGAGATAATACTTATCTCCTGTTACCTGATAAAGCTGCTGACATCCCATAAGAACGCAGCCGTCTTCGTAATTCCAGTATGTTTTATAATGCTGGTAATTTTTCAGAAAATTGTTGATATAATTTAACTCTGACATACTTAACTCCTGTCCGACATTACCCTCACCGCCCCTAAGGGAGCGGTGAGCCTGTCGGTATTAATAATGAGAAGAGATGAAAGGGGCTGTCAATTAGCCTTCGAGAACTGCTGTAACACCGTCTACGAGAACCTTAGCAGCTTCATCAACTGTGTATTCATCGTAGCTGAGACCGCCGAATACGTCGTAGTATACGCCGTCCGGAGCACCCTTGAGCTTGGAGTTTTCGAACTGTGTATCGAGTGGGAAGTCTACCCAAGCAAGTACCTTGCCGTTAGCTTCTGCAACCATTTCGTTGAGGAGGCCCTGATCCATACATGTCTTATTAGCAGCCTTGCTGAGTGGGATACCACGTTCGGAAGCCATGATTGCGGAACCTTCTGGGTCATTGAGGAGGTACTGCATAAGCATAGCGGATTCTGTTGGGTACTTTGTATTTTCTGTGATAGCAAATGCGAGGGAAACCTTGGAGAAGCCGCCCTGGTATTCGCCCATGTCAGCCATATAGTCACCTACGATGAAGTTCTGACCTTCGTTAAGAGCGCCGCCGAACTTTGTTGCGGAGGAATCCCATTCGAAGATACCAGCATACTTGCCTTCCATCCACTTAGGGTTCTTATCGAGGGATTCAGCACCGTCGCCGAGGATTGTAGCAACTGTTGGGATAACGTGCTTAGCTTCGAGATCTTCGATGAACTGGAGACCTGTAGCGATTTCTTCAGCTGTGTAGTTGAGCTTGCCGTCTGTTACCCAAGCCTTGCCGTATACGGATTCGAGGTAGTAAACGCAGAGGATAGCTCTGTCGTATTCACCGAGTGCGAGTGGGTAGTAGTCATCACCGAGAACTGTCTTGAATGTTTCGCCAGCAGCGTAGAGTTCTTCAAGTGTCTTAGGTGTGGAGATACCAGCCTGAGCAAATGTGGATTCGTTCCAGTAGAAGATACGGCCTGTCATGGAAACAGGGATAGCCTGGAGTTCGCCGGCAACTGTACACTGATCAAGAGCAGCCTGATCGTACTGTGTGAGGTCGAATGTGTTGGAAACCTTGTTCATATCGAGGAAGATGCTGCCGTCAGCAGAGTAGTTGGAGATCCAGTTCCAGTTAACCTGGTTTACGTCAGGAGCTGTACCAGCATAGAATGCTGTGGACATGGAATCTTCCCAACCAGACCATGCACCGAAGTTTGTTTCAACTGTGATGTTGTTGTACTTAGCCATGAAAGCTTCAACAGCCTTCTGTGTAGCTTCGTGTCTGGAGTCACCGCCCCACCAAGAGAACTTGAGAGTTACAGGACCTTCGCTTGCGCCTGCAACTGTTTCAGCAGCTGCACCGCCGTTGTTAGCTGCACCGCCGTTGTCAGCAGCACCGCCGTTGTCTGTTGTACCACCATTGCCACAAGCTGTCATAGAAGCGAGCATTGCAACGCCCATAATACCTGCGAGTACCTTTTTCATCATACGCATAATAAATTTCTCCTTTATTAATAAAAATATATTGTTTACAGTTCTCCGACTGTATTGGATACAATTTTACGGCTGCTTACCGAAGTAAGCGAGGATACCGCCGTCAACGTAAAGGATATGTCCGTTTACGAAGTTTGAAGCGTCGGAAGCGAGGAATACTGCAGGTCCTCCGAGGTCTTCAGGGTCACCCCATCTTTCAGCAGGTGTCTTTGCGATAATGAAGATGTCGAATGGATGTCTTGAACCGTCTGCCTGAGGTTCTCTAAGCGGAGCGGTCTGAGGTGTTGCAATGTAACCAGGACCGATGCCGTTACACTGGATATTGTACTTACCGTATTCGGAAGCAATATTCTTTGTAAGCATCTTAAGTCCGCCCTTTGCAGCAGCGTAAGCGGAAACTGTTTCACGTCCAAACTCAGACATCATTGAACAGATGTTGATAATCTTGCCGTGTCCCTTTTTGATCATTGAAGGAATTACTGCCTTTGCCATAATGAACGGAGCGTTCAGGTCAACGTCAATTACCTGTCTGAATTCAGCTGCGGACATTTCGCACATCGGAATTCTCTTGATAATGCCTGCGTTGTTTACGAGGATGTCGATTACGCCGACTTCCTTTTCAATTTTCGCAATCAGTTCGTTTACCTGTTCTTCGTTTGTTACGTCGCAAACGTAACCCTTTACGTCAATGCCCTTTGCCTTGTATGCATCAAGACCCTTGTCAACAAGCTCCTGCTTGATGTCGTTGAATACGATTGTTGCGCCAGCGGAAGCCATTGCCTCTGCAATTGCAAAGCCTATTCCGTAAGAAGCACCTGTTACGAGTGCAATCTTGCCGTTAAGTGAAAACTGTTCAGCGAAATTCATTTCTGTCAGCCTCCTCAATTACTTCAAATCCTGCATTGCAACAGGGTCCATATCGTCGAATGCCTGATTTTCACCAACCATACCCCAGATGAATGTGTAAGCTCTTGTACCTGAAGCGCTGTGGATTGACCAGCTTGGTGAAATAACTGCTTCTTCGTTTCTCATAACGATGTGGCGTGTTTCAGTTGGTTCGCCCATGTAGTGAAATACTACTGAATCGTCTGTGAGCTCGAAGTAGAGATAAACTTCCATTCTTCTGTCGTGTGTATGGCAAGGCATTGTGTTCCAAACGCTGCCCGGCTTGAGAGATGTCATACCCATTACGAGCTGACAGCTTTCAACCTGTCCCGGAAGAATGTACTTGTTGATTACTCTGTGGTTGGATTCTTCAAGTGAGCCAAGCTCAACCTTGTTTTCAGGCTTGATAGAATCAGGTGTGATAAGTACGGTTGGGTAAGTCTTATGAGCAGGAGCGCTGTTGAAGTAGAACTTTGCAGGCTCGTCTGCGTTATCACTTTCAAAAGTAATATCCTTTGCACCCATACCGATGTAGATGCCGTCCTTGTAGCCAAGCTCGTAAACTGTTCCGTCGATTGTAATCTTACCCTTGCCGCCGATGTTGATTACGCCCATTTCTCTTCTCTGGAGGAAGTATTCTGCGCGGATTTCTTCACCTGCTATAAGAACGAGCGCCTTACCTGAAGGAACTGCGGAGCCGACGATAATTCTGTCGATGTGGCTGTAAACTGTCTTGATTTCGTTAACCTTGAAAAGGTCGCTGATGAGAAACTCCTCGCGGAGTCTTGTTGTATCGTAGTGCTTTACGTCCTTAGGGGACGCTGCTGTTCTGAGTTCCATTGCCATTTCAAATCTTCTCCTTAACCTTATCTCTGTACTCTGCCTGAAGCGTCGCCGCCTGCAAGCTTCTTTACTTCGTCAACGGAAACCATATTGAAGTCTCCTTCGATGCTGTGCTTGAGGCAGCTTGCAGCAACTGCAAATTCAATAATCTGCTGTGGTTCCATACCTTCGAGGCAAGCGTAGATAAGTCCGCCGCCGAAGCTGTCGCCGCCGCCTACACGGTCAACGATGTGCATGAGGTAGCTCTTGCTGAAGTAGTAGTCATTTCCGTCGTAGAGCATTGCTGCCCACTTGTTGTCGTTAGCGGAAATTGATGTACGGAGTGTGATTGCAACCTTCTTGAAACCGAAGCGGTCAGCAAGCTGCTTTGCAACAGACTTGTAACCCTCGTGGTTTACTTCACCAGCGTAAACGTCAGTACCCTCGGACTTGATGCCGAATACGTCGCCTGCATCTTCTTCATTTGCGATACAAACGTCAACGTACTTACAAAGCTCGCCCATTACCTGTCCAGCCTTTTCCTTGGACCAGAGCTTGTTACGGTAGTTGAGGTCACAGCTGATCATTACGCCCTTTGCCTTTGCAGCCTTACAAGCTTCGAGGCAGATTGCAGCAACGTCATCATTCAGTGCTGGAGTAATACCTGTGAAGTGGAACCATTCAGCACCGTCGAAGATTTCGTCCCAGTTGAAGTCGGAAGCGGAAGCTGTGTAGATGGAGGAACCTGCTCTGTCGTAGATAACCTTTGAAGGACGCTGGGAAGCACCCTTTTCAAGGAAGTAGATACCAACTCTGTCGCCGCCGCGTGCGATATATGATGTGTCAACGCCGTATTTTCTGAGAGAATTTACAGCTGCCTGACCGATTTCGTGCTTAGGAAGCTTTGTTACGAACTTTGCGTCGTAGCCGTAGTTTGCGAGGGAAACAGCAACATTTGCTTCACCGCCGCCGTATGTTGCACCGAACTTTTCTGCCTGAACGAATCTGTAATATCCCTCAGGAGCAAGTCTGAGCATAAGTTCACCGAAGGTTACAACCTTTCTGGACATTTCAATCAACCCTTTCTTATTTCTGTACGAGGTGAACAGCGAAGCCGCCGAACTCACCCTTTATGTAGATAGCCTTGAGATTTCCCTTTGCGTCACGCTTTTCGGTTTCCTTGTCAAACTCTACGCCGCGCTTTTCGAGGTGATATACAGCACGTTCGATGTAGTTTGTACCGATTGCGATGTGGCCGTTCTTACCGAGGTAGGGAGCCTTCATTACTTCGATTGCGGAGCCTGCGAAGATTGAGCTGTTACCGACCTTCTTATCGAAACCGAAGACGTTAAACATATCAGCTGTCTTGTCTGCGGAAGCTTCGTCGATTTCGTTGATGCCGATGTGCTTGAGTTCAAAGCCGAGCATCTTTGTTACAGCTTCGTTTGTGAGCTTTGCAATCTTGTCGAACTCACCTGCGGAAACCATATCCTTGCTTACCATCCAGGAGCCGCCGCAAGCAACGATCTTACCGAAGTTGAGGTAATCGATGAGGTTGTTTGCGTTGATACCGCCTGTTGGCATAAACTTTACTGATGTATAAGGTGCGCTCATTGCCTTGATCATGTTGAGTCCGCCTGCTGCTTCTGCAGGGAAAAACTTTACTACTTCAAGACCAAGCTCGAGAGCCTGTTCGATATCGCTTGGGTTTGCACAACCCGGAACGATAGGAATATTCTTTGATGTGCAGTAAGCCACAACCTTTGGGTTAAGACCGGGGCTTACAATGAACTTTGCACCTGCGTTTACAGCTCTGTCAACCTGCTCTGTTGTGAGGACTGTTCCTGCACCAACAAGCATTTCAGGGAACTTTTCAGCCATAATTCTGATGCTGTCCTCAGCAGCAGCTGTTCTGAAAGTAACCTCTGCGCAAGGAAGTCCGCCTTCGCAAAGTGCCTTTGCAAGCGGTTCAGCGTCCTTTGCATCATCAAGAGCGATAACAGGTACTATACCAATTTTAGAAATTTCTTCGATAACAGGATTCATTATAATGTTACTCCTTTTTTGAAAATTGCCATATCACGATATCCGTAAACCTCACTCTTTACCTTACGTCCCGAAGCAACTTCAAGAACGTATGTAAGAAGAAGTCCCGCAAGGTCGTCAATGGTTTTATCCTCTGCAATAGGACCTGCGTTGAAGTCAATCCAGTTGGATTTCTTGTCAGCAAGTGGCGTATTGCTTGAAATCTTAATTGTCGGAACAGGTGAAGCAAACGGTGTGCCTCTGCCTGTTGTGAACAGGATAATCTGTGCGCCCGAAGCTGCAAGAGCTGTTGAAGCTACGAGGTCGTTACCAGGCGCGGAGAGAAGATTCAGACCGCTTTCGGTAACTCTTTCGCCGTACTCAAGAACTCCCTTTACCTCGCTTGTACCCGATTTCTGCGTACAGCCAAGAGATTTGTCCTCGAGGGTGGAAATGCCTCCGTCTTTATTACCAGGTGACGGATTTTCATAAATCGGCTGACCAGCCGCTTCGTAGTAACACTTGAAGTTGTTGATAAGGTCAACTGTCTTATCAAATGTCTGCTCGTCCTTTGCTCTGTTCATCAGGATTGTTTCGGCACCGAACATTTCAGGTACTTCCGTAAGGATTGTTGTACCGCCCTGTTCAACCAGCAGGTCGGAAAATCTACCGACCAGCGGATTAGCGGTAATTCCCGAGAAGCCGTCCGAGCCGCCGCATTTAAGACCTACAACAAGCTTGCCTGCATTTACCTTTGTTCTTTCAAAGCTTCCTGCGTATTCAGCAAGCTCTGTAAGAAGCTTCATACCTTCCTCAATTTCGTCCTCGAAGTCCTGACATTTCAGGAACTTGACACGTCTTTCATCGTACTCGCCGATGTATTCCTTGAGGATTTCAATTCCCGTATTCTCACAACCAAGTCCTACAACAAGCACACCGCCTGCATTCGGGTGGTTTACGATATCGGAAAGAATTTTTCTTGTGTTTTCCTGATCCTCACCAAGCTGTGAACAGCCGTAAGGATGTGTGAATGAAGCGATTGCTTCGATTGAGCCGCTTACAAGGTGCGCCGCTTTCTTTTCAAGGGCACCTGCAATTCCGTTTACGCAGCCGACTGTCGGTACAATCCAGATTTCGTTTCTTGTACCAACGCTTCCGTCGGGACGGAGAAAACCGTTGTACTGGAGAGGTGCTATGTCCTCAACAGGAGGTTTTCTGCGGTGCTTGGAAGGCTCGTAATTATAATCAACCAGACCCGAAAGGGCTGTTTTGAGGTTGTGTGTATGTACCCATTCGCCTGGCTGTATATCAGCTGTGGCATTGCCTATCGGATAACCGTACTTTACAACGGGTGTTGCGTCCTTGATAGGCTCAATTGCAATTTTGTGTCCTGCGGGGATACGCTGAAGCACTTCAATATTCTTGCCGCCTACAGTCACTACAGTGCCCTTCTTTATTGCCTTGACCGCAACCGCAACATTGTCGTTGTCGTTTATCCTGATAATTTCCACGTTATGAACTCCTTATCCGAAATTCTTTTCCATAGCCTTTCTCATTCCGAGGGTTCTTATATCATCAATGAAAGTGCTTACATTTTCGAGTGCATTTTCATACTGTGTAAGGTCTGTGCCCCAGAATTCTGTATTTGAAAGGACTGCCTTTGCAAGCTCATCAGCTGGAAGCTTTGAGTTTGCCGCGAAGAAATCAAGCACAAACTTGTCATCCTTGATTTCGTATTCAGCGCCGTCACGGTTTCCTATAAGAACACCGTTTCGGATTTCGCTGCCGTTGTAGAAAGCAATCAGTGAAGCAAGTGAGAATGTCAGATGCTTCGGGAGCTGACCCTTTCTGTTTATGTACTCTATGAAGCTTGGCATACATCTTGCTTTCCACTTGGAAACGCTGTTGAGTGATATAGCCAGCAGAGAATGCTTGATAAATGGATTTTTAAATCTGTCGATAACCGCTTCCGCAAATTCCAGAAGCTCGCTTTCGGGAAGGTCAAGCGTCGGGATAACCTCACCGAAGATTGTTTCCTTCATAAAGCTGAATACTGTTTCGTCGTCCATTGACTGGCCCACATAATCGTTGCCTGCCAGGTAGGATGCAAGAACAAATGATGTGTGCGCACCGTTCAGTATACGAACCTTACGCTGTTTGTAAGGCTTATGGTTATCAGTAAAGATAACAGGAAGTCCTGCCTTTTCAAACGGAAGCTCACCGCTGATGTCCTTGTCGGATTCGATTACCCACAGTGCGAAAGGCTCGCCTGTAACAATGAGCTTATCCTCGTAGCCGAATTCCTCGAAGATTTTTGTATCTTCATCTCTCGGGTAGCCTGTAACGATTCTGTCAACCAGTGTGCTTGCGAAAACACAGGCTTCATCAAGCCACTGTGTAAATCCGCTTTCCAGCTTCCAGCTTTCAGCAAGTGCCTTCACGCATTTTTCAAGCTCCTTGCCGTTGTTGTCGATAAGCTCAACAGGGAGCATTACCAGACCCTTGCTCTTGTCGCCATTGAAATGTGTGTATCTTTCATAAAGGAACTTTGTAAGCTTTGCAGGGTAGCTTGAAGGTGGATTCATCTCAAGCTTGTCATCAAGGTTAAGAACAATTCCGGCTTCTGTTGTGTTTGAAACAATGAAGCGGAGGCTTTCAAGCTTTGCGTATGCAGCGTACTCATCGTAATTCTCATAAGCTGCAACCGTCTTGTCTACGCATGTTACAACTCTCTTCTTTATAGTTTCCTTGCCGCCTTCAAGGCCTCTGAGGTAAACTGTGTAGAGGTTGTTCTGCTTTTCAAACTGTTCTATGGTACCGAACTCAATCGGCTTTACAAGAACGATGCTGCCGTTGAAGTCGGTTTCCTCGTTCATAATGTCTATCATATAATCCACGAACGCACGGAGGAAATTTCCCTCTCCGAACTGGAGAACCTTAACGGGGCGCTCGATTTTTTCTGTGATAACTTCATTAATTGCTTTCAATGTATTTACCCTCTTTTATGTAATTGAGTCACGTTTGTTTTGTAAGCCCTTACATTTTGTGATGTGCATTCAGCGCAATCTACGGTGTCAATATAGATTGCGCCTCGGCAACATCGTTTGGAAGAAGATGGTGAAGAATTTATCAATAATGGTTTGATTGTCAAATTGTAAATGCTTACATTTTGAATTATAACCATTTCTTAACCGCTTGTCAACAATTAAAAGTCATTTTCATACACAGCGACAACAAATGTTAATATTTTTTGTGCATTTGTCACAATCTTAATAAAATATACTTGATTTTGTTACACTGTCGGTTTATAATGTTTAACGAATAGATGTAAACACTTACATTATTTTACACACTCAGTTTATTAACGTTCATATCTATTTTCATTTGAAAGAAAGGGCTATCAACGTGAATATATACGATATTTCCAATAAGACAGGCGTTTCAATCGCCACAGTTTCAAGAGTAATCAACGGCAGTTCAAATGTAAGTGAAAAAACCCGTGCAAAGGTTCTTGCAGCAATCGAAGAGCTGGGATACACTCCTAATGTATTTGCAAGAGGTCTTGGTCTGAACACTATGAAGACTATCGGTATTATGTGTGCCGATTGTTCCGACCCGTACCTTGCACGCGCGGTATACTATATTGAGCAGGAGCTCCGCAAGAATAACTATGACTCTCTCCTTTCCTGCACAGGCTACGACCATGATGACAAGGAAAAATGTATGACAATGCTTCTTTCAAAGAGGGTTGACGCTGTTGTTCTTGTAGGTTCGAACTACATCGAAGCATCCGAGGAGCTTAACAGATACATACTTAAAGCCGCAGAAACAATACCCGTTATGCTTGTAAACGGTGAACTGAATGCACCTAACGTTTACAGCACACTCTGCGACGACACTACTGCTATATATGAGGTAACAAGAAGCTTTATCAAGAACGGCAAAAAAAATCTTGTGTACCTTTACAATTCCCTTTCATACAGCGGTACACGCAAGCTCAACGGCTTCCGTAACGCTTTGAGAGATTCGGGAATTTCCGTTCAGGAAAATCGTATCTGTCTTATTGATTCCCACGGAATTACTGTTCAGGACGCTAAGAACGCAATTACATCTCTTGCAAGGAAGGGCATTGAATTTGACGGTGTTATCACTTCGGATGATATCCTTGCTGTCGGCGTGCTGAAATACGCAAAGGATGCGGGAATTTCAATTCCTGACGACCTTTTTGTTGCAGGCTACAACAACTTCGATATTTCCGAATGCTGTGAGCCTGAGCTTACTTCGGTTGACAACAAGCTCGAAAGTCTTTGCAGGCACTGCGTTTCAACGCTTATGAGCGTGTTTGCCGATGACAAGACCGTGCCGAAGAAAACTGTATTCTCGGCTGAAATCATCGAAAGAAATACAACTGCACTTACTATAAAATACTAATCAGAAAGGATTGAACAAAATGAAGAAGTTCATGGACAAGGATTTTCTCCTGTCAACACCTACGGCTGCAACGCTTTTCCACGACTATGCTGCAAAACAGCCGATTATCGATTACCACTGTCACATCAATCCCAAGGAAATTGCTGAGGACAGAAAGTTCGAAAACATCACTCAGGTATGGCTGGGCGGCGACCATTACAAATGGCGTCTTATGCGCTCGGCAGGCGTTGAGGAAAAATACATAACAGGCGATGCTTCCGACCGCGAAAAGTTCCAGAAATGGGCTGAGGTAATCGGCAAGGCTATCGGCAACCCGCTTCTTCACTGGAGTCATCTTGAATTACAGCGCTACTTCGGCTACGAGGGCGTACTCAACGGCGACACAGCTGAGGAAGTATGGAATCTCTGCAACGAAAAGCTGGCACAGGACAATATGACCGTAAGAGGTCTTATCAGACAGTCAGGTGTTGAGGTTATCTGCACAACCGATGACCCTGTTGATACACTTGAATGGCACAAGATGATTGCCGCTGACACAAGCTTTGAAACAAAGGTATACCCTGCTTGGCGTCCTGACAAGGCTATGAACATTGAAAAGCCTGACTTCGTTGATTATATCAACAAGCTTTCCGAGGTAAGCGGAATTAAGATTGACAGCTTCAAGGCTATGAAGGAAGCTCTCGCAAAGAGAATGGATTTCTTCGGCGAAATGAAGTGCTGTGTTTCTGACCACGCTCTCGAATATGTTTACTACGCACCTGCTTCCGAAGATGAACTCGAAGCAATCTTCATCAAGAAGCTGAATGGCGAAACAATTTCCGCTGAGGACGTAAAGCGCTACAAGACTATGTTTATGCTTTTCTGCGGCGGCGAATACTCAAAGCGCGGCTGGGTTATGCAGCTCCACTACGGTGCAAAGCGTGACAACAATGTCCGTATGTACGAAAAACTGGGTCCTGACACTGGATATGATTGTATCAACAACTATGCTCCGTCCTCCGAAGCAGCTGATTTTATCAACGCTCTCGAAATCGGCGGAAATCTTCCTAAGACAATCATCTACAGCCTTAACCCTAACGATAATCAGGCTATCGGAACAATTCTCGGCTGCTTCCAGAGCTCCGAGGCTGTAAGCAAGATTCAGCACGGCTCTGCATGGTGGTTCAACGACCATAAGACAGGTATGCGTGACCAGCTTATTTCCCTTGGCAATCTCGGTTACCTTGCAGGCTTTGTGGGAATGCTTACCGACTCAAGAAGCTTCCTTTCCTATACACGTCACGAATATTTCAGACGCATTCTCTGTGAGCTTTTCGGCGAGCTTGTAGAAAACGGCGAGTTCCCCAACGATATCGCAACACTTGGTGAAATCGTGTCTGACATTTCCTACCGCAATGCGAAGAACTACTTCAATTTCGGTTAATCAAACATACCATCACCTTCAATAAATTAAGTTAATGCAAAGCACCGTTAAAAACGTTATATAGCCCCTTTTCTTCCCCCTAAAGCTTCAACGTTTTTATCGGTGTTTTGTATTTCAAGGAGTAACTATGGCTGAACTGAAAACAAAGCTTTCAGAAAAGGATACCGCCTTCCGTGAATTTGCCCTGAACGGAAATATGTGGCGGGTTATACTGTACGTTTCCGTGCCCCTTATGGCATATCAGGGGCTTATGCACATCTTCAAGATTCTTGACACGATTATGGCATCCCACATCAGCACGGGTGCTGTTTCGTCAATTGCATACATTTCGCAGATAAGCTTTCTCATTTCTGCAGCAGGCACAGGACTTTCCATCGGCGGCGGTATGAAGATAAGCGAGGCTTACGGCGCAGGTGACTACACCCTTGTAAAGCGACGTGTAAGCACGGTTTACGCAATCTGCGGAATTATAAGTGCGCTTGTACTGCTGATTATCCCATTTGCAGAGGGTTTCCTCCGTCTGAACGGCACAACGGAAACTATGATTGCGGACGGGGTGCAATACTTCACCGTTGAACTTGCGGCAATCGTACTGAACTTCTTCAACTCGGTTTACATAGCGGTTGAACGTGCAAGGGGCAACTCACGGCTTATTCTGCGACTGAACATTCTCGTGCTGGTTATCAAGCTTGCGCTGACGGCAATTTTTGTGTATGCACTCAACGGTACGGTTGTGATGATTGCTGTTGCAACACTTATTTCAAACGGTGTATTTTCGCTGTTTGCGTTACGCAATATGCTGGAAAAGGACAGCCCCTTCGGTTTTTCTTTCTCTGCAATAAGCTTCGGCAGGGAGGTTACTGCGCCAATGCTGAAAACCTCTTTCCCTGCCGCTGTTGAACGCGCCGCATTTGCTTACGGAAAGCTTATCGTAAACTCAATGTGTACCGAATACGGCGACTCTACGGTTGGTGCGCTTGGTGTTTCAAACAATATCGGCGGAATTGCAACAACCCTGCAGAACGGCTTTCAGGAGGGCGGCGCTTCGATTATCAGCCAGAATATCGGCGCAGGAAAGCATCGTCGTGCCCTTGACGCCTTCTATAAGACGCTTATCATCAACCTCGTTATCGGCGGATTTTTTATGGCAATTATCCTGCTGAACTTCGACTGGGTATGCGGACTTTTCGCAGGTGGCGATGACGAGTTCAAACAGCTTATCAAGGATGTTTCACAGTTTGAAATTCTCGGTATGCTTACCCTCGGTATCAACGCGGCGGTTATGGCGCTGTTCTACGGCTACGGCTACACAAAGCTTACCCTTATGCTTAACGTGGCAAGAATATTCGTGTTCCGTGTGCCTGTGCTGTGGTATTTGCAGAATTACACTGACTACGGAAGCAAAAGTGCAGGAATTGTAATGCTTGTCAGCAACATTTCCGTTGGTGTGCTTGCGGCAATCTCGGTAATTTTTGTAATCCGCAGAATAAAGAAAAAATATCTTGACGGAGTTGAAAAGGAATGATTACTGTCGGAACAAACGGGGATTTTTCTTCCGTAAACGAAGCGGTACAGGCGGCAAAAAGCGGCGACACGATTTTCGTCAGCAACGGCATTTACCATGAACGTGTTGAGGTTACAAAACCACACATCACACTGATTGGCGAGGACAAGAACAATACTGTGATTGAGTACGGTTTGTATGCAAGAATGATTGTTGACGGCGAAAAGCTTGGCACGTTCCGTTCCTACACAATGCTTGTGAACACCGATAATTTCACTTGCCGAAATATAACCGTGGCAAACACCGCAGGCTTCGGCGACGATGTTGGGCAGGCGATTGCTGTTTACGCTGAGGGCGACAACCTGACCTTTGAGGATTGCCGTATTCTCGGTCATCAGGACACGCTTTTTACGGGTCCCCTGCCCTTCAAGGAAATCGAAAAAGGCGGATTTCGCGGACCTACCGAATTTGCTGAAAGGCGCATCGTGCATCAGACATACAAGCGTTGCTACATCGAGGGCGAGGTAGATTTCATCTTGGGCAGCGCCTTGGCTTATTTTGAGGAATGTGAACTGTTCTCACTTGATTGCGGAAAGAAAATAAACGGCTTTGTTACCGCCGCTTCGACCTATGAGGGTGTTGATTACGGATACGTTTTCAACCGTTGCAAATTCACGGGGAATTGTCCCGAGGGTACGGTTTATCTGGGACGTCCCTGGAGAAACTTTGCACAGACCATACTTATTGATTGCGAAATCGGCGTACATATCCACGACGAGTTGTTCCACGACTGGAACAAGTCTGACGCACGGGAAACCACTCAATATGGCATTTATAATTGTCACAGCAAGGACGTGTCACGTGCCGCAACGTTTGTAAAAAAGCTTACAGAAGATGAAGCAGAAACGTTACTGCAAAAAATTAAGGTTGCACTCTGATCAAGTGCAACCTTTTTTAATTCTCAACAATAAGATCGGAAATTTTAAGCGTAATGTCATTCTTTGCCGCGTATTCCTCAGCCTTTTCGATAAGACGTTCCTTGTTCTTGTTAATCAGCAATGCAGCAACCTCGTCCTTGGTTTCCTGAGGAAGCTTGTCAAGCATCGCAGCTGCCATCGACGGCGGCAGACTTGCAAGCCCCGAAACAACCTTTGGGAGAGTCCCCTCTTTTTCCTTCAACTTGTCACGGACAAGAGGCAGACATTTAGTTACAACCTCGCTGTAATTTATTTCATCGACGATAATTCTTATTTCCATAGCTTTTCTCCATACACAAAAATGAGTTTTCGCCTTGCGAAAACTCTGAGTCAAACGGACACCCAATACTTATCAGTTTTTCACAATACAGAGTTTTTCACGAAGTAAAAAACTCATAGACAAACAGGGTGCCTCGCTGTAAAAAATGGTTTTTACAAATTGAGAGTTTTCGCAAAGCGAAAACTCTGAGTCAAACGGACACTCAAATTCTACCGTCCACTCGCAAACCGAGAATTTCTGCAACGCAGAAATTCTCATAGACAAACAGGGTGCCTCGCACCCTGTTTGTTTTTGGCACCCCCAGCGGGAATCGAACCCACAACTAACCCTTAGGAGGGGTTTATTATATCCATTTAACTATGGAGGCGTGTTAATTATTATACCATTTTCAAGCAGAAAATGCAATACCTTTCATAAATTTCGTCATTTCAAAATCGCACAAATGTGCTGATTTTCAGCGATAAACCTTGTCTAAATTGTCTATTTACAGAACAAGTGTTTCGTGATATAATTCAAATCAGAACATTTGTTGCGTCAAAGGAGGGGTATCGTGGATATATCGGAAAAGCTGAAAATACTTGCTGATTCGGCTAAGTTTGACGCAGCCTGTACATCAAGCGGTGTTGACCGTGCAGGAGGATACTCCGACGGAATAGGAAGTGCCGCCGCCTGTGGAATCTGCCACAGCTTTGCCGCTGACGGAAGATGTATTTCCCTGCTGAAAGTGCTGATGACCAACTACTGCCTTTACGATTGTAAATACTGCGTAAACCGCCGAAGCAACGACGTACCAAGGGCAAGGTTTACCCCTAATGAGATTGCTGACCTGACCATAAATTTTTATCGCAGGAACTACATTGAGGGGCTGTTTTTAAGCTCAGGAATTATTCAGAGTCCCGACTACACCTGCGAGCAGATTATTGAAGTGCTTACTATTCTTCGTGTCAAGTACAAATTCTGCGGCTACATTCACGCAAAAGCTATCCCAGGGGCAAGTCCTGAGCTTATCGAAAAGCTTGGTACACTTGCTGACAGAATAAGCGTGAACATCGAACTGCCTTCACAGAAAAGCCTTGACAGGCTTGCACCAGACAAGTCGAAAAACTCCATTCTGCTCCCGATGGGACAGATTACACGGCAGATTCAGCAGAACAGCTACGAAATTGTAAAATACAAAAATGCTCCGAAATTTGCTCCCGCAGGACAGAGCACGCAAATGATTATCGGCGCAACTCCCGACACGGATTTCCAGATTTTGCGTCTGTCCGAGGCGATGTATAAGAAGTATAGCCTGAAACGTGTTTTTTATTCGGCATACATTCCTGTTGGCGACAGCAAATTTATTGCTACAGCTGACGAAAAGCCGCCGCTTCTCCGTGAACACCGTCTTTATCAGGCAGACTGGCTGCTGCGTTTTTACGGCTTCACCGCAACGGAAATTCTCGACGAGGAGCATCAGGACTTCAACCCTCTGCTTGACCCGAAGTGCAACTGGGCGATACATCACCCTGAGTTGTTCCCGCTGGAGATTAACCGTGCGCCGTATGAAATGCTGCTGCGTGTGCCCGGGATTGGTGTAAAATCGGCACAAAGAATTATCACTGCTCGCCGTCAGGCAAAGCTTGATTACAAGGACCTGAAAAAGCTTGGTGTGGTGCTGAAGCGTGCCGTGTATTTCATTTTGTGTATGGGAAAGCGTGCCGAAGGTCTGGTTGTTACCGAAACGGGAATGATGCGACAGCTGATGTCGGCAAGCGTGGTAAAGGAGTTTGAAAACAACGGCTACGGCGAACAGCTTTCGTTCTTTGACACCGCGCCGACTTTGGAGGACAGGGTAAAATGTTTGACAGGCGAGATGTGATTTACTGCTACGACGGCACTTTTGAGGGGCTGATGTGCTGTGTTTTTGAAAGTTTTGAACGGAAGGAAATTCCTGAATCGGTCATTGTGGGCGAGCCACTGCAGATAAGCTTCAGCGAGGTTCGTGAAATTGAAACTGCTGCCGAAAAAGCTGAACGTGTAACCCGTGCAATACCACTGAAAATTTCGCCGTTTTCCTTTGACACGGTACGCAAAATGTTTCTTTCCTGTGTCGAAAACAAGGATTTGCTTATTCTTGAGTTTCTTCAAAAAGGCTTCCGCTATGGCAAAAATATTGAGCATATGCTTGCTGATGACACGGTAAATACCGTAAACAAGGCAGTTTTCCATTGCACCCACGAGGCACACCTGCTGAAGGGATTTGTCCGTTTTTCCGATTACAACGGTTATCTTGCGGCAGTTATTGAGCCAAAAAACAAGGTTATTCCGCTTCTTGCAGCTCATTTTACAGACCGATTCCGCAACGAGAATTTTATGATTTACGACCGCACTCACCGAATGGCGCTGATTTATTTTTCCCACCGTGCCGAAATTGCTGAAAATATTGATTTTGAACTCCCTGCCGCAAATGCCACAGAAGAATACTATCGTGAACTGTGGAAATGCTTTTACCGCACAATCGGTATCAAGGAACGCTACAATCCACGTTGCCGTATGAATCTTATGCCGAAACGTTTCTGGTCAAATATGACCGAAATGCAGGATGAACTTGGAATTACTGAAAAATCAATCAACAGAATAGAGCAAAAAAATGAGAGGTACAATTAGTACCTCTCAAAATTTTATCTGCGGAATTTGATTTCAGGCATAGTTTCCGATGGCATATTCCATTCAGGAGTTTTCTTTGTAGGTCTGCTGAAAAATACATCAGGGTCAAGCGGGTCATCAAGACGCTTTGTGCCAATTTCTGCACCCTTCTTTTTCTTCTTGCTCTTGCTTTCATCCTCATCAAACTGAACAGCAAACGGATTGTGAACCTCTTCCTTAGGCTTCTTAGCGTGTCGGCTCAGCATTTTTTCCTTGTTTGCCTTATTTGATTCAATAGATGCATTGATTTCCTCCTGAAGCTTCTTCAGGTCAAAGTCCGTACTGTCACGCTTCGGCTCGTCATCAAACTTGTGGATTGTTTCAAGAGAAACTTCACCAATTGGCGGAGTATCAATTTCAATTGCATTGAGGTCATAATCAAGGTCATTGGAAAATGTGAAACCATCAATTTCCTCTTCCTCATTCAAAGATACTTTTCCGATTTCAAGCTCATGCTGACTTTCTTCGGCAAGTGCCTCCATATCCTTTTTCATCTGTGCAATAAAATCATTGTTAGCAAATGCTGCCTTTTCTGCTTCCAGAGCGGCAGCCTCTTCAGCAGCCTTCTTCGCAGCTTCTTCAGCAGCCTTCTTCGCAGCTTCTTCCTCGGCCTTTGCTTTTGCCTTAGCAAGATCCTGCACTGCATTAAGTGCACGACTGCTTGCCTTTGGCTTGCTGCTGTCCATAAAGTCATAAACATCCATATCTACTGCCGCAGTTGTTTCAACAGCGGATACAGATCTGACACTTGGAGCAACAGGCTCTGGCTTTGCTGTTCCCGAAATAAAGTCAAATTCAGAAAGAACATCAACTGCTGAAGCATGTTCAGTTGCAGCAGGCTTTTCAACACGAACAGGCTTTACGACTACAGGCTCAGGCTTTGCTTCAGCAACCGTTTCTGATTTAATTTCTGAGTTTTCTTCCTCTGCCTTTCTTCTGCGCTTTGCAAACAACTCCATATAGCTGTTTTTCTGTGCAGCATCAGATGCAGGCTCAGACTTTGCTTCAACCACAGGCTCAGGCTTTACCTCAACCACAGGCTCGGGCTTTGCTTCAACCACAGGCTCGGGCTTTGCTTCAACCA
>CALATN010000246.1 GCA_937891895.1 uncultured Clostridia bacterium | reverse complement strand
TCCCTCAATAGATTTCCGCAATTCCTCGTCAGATTACAGTTTACCTTCATTAAATTCAACAGGAAGGAGCGAAAACCGATGGACTTCAACCTTGAAAGTATGGAGCTTCCGTACAATCTTGAAGCGGAGCAGACCGTGCTGGGTGCGCTGCTTATCGACCCCGAATCGCTGTCCGTTGCAATGAATTACATAAAGCCCGAAAGCTTTTATGTTACCAAGCACCGTGACCTTTTTGCAATAATAATCAGACTTTTCTCCCTGGGTGTTCACGCCGATATCATCACGGTTATCAACGAGGCTGTACGCGATGGAATTTTTGAAAGCACAGGCGCAGGCAAGGAGTACCTTGCTTCAATTATGGAAGCCGTGCCAACCACCAGCAACATCGAAAGCTACTGCAAAATCGTTGAAGAAAAATACTATGTAAGAAGCCTCATCACTGCTGCAAAGGAAATTATAGATGCCGCTTCCTCGGGACAGGAAAAGGCTCAGCAGCTGCTTGACTATGCCGAGCAAAAGATTTACGATATCCGTCAGGGCAGGTCTACAGACGGCCTTGTCCGTATCGATCAGGTTGTCCTTGACGCTTATGACGAACTGGGCAGAAAATCAGGCCCCGACCGTGAAAAGTATCTCGGTGCAAAATCAGGCTTCAACGACCTTGACAATGTTATTACGGGTCTTAACAAGTCCGACCTTCTTATTGTTGCGGCACGTCCTGCAATGGGCAAAACATCTTTCGTACTGAACATCGCTTCCAACGTTGCACGCTTCAACAAAGACATCGAAATCGTAATCTTCTCTCTCGAAATGTCAAAGGAACAGCTTGTAACACGTATGCTTTCCTCAGAAAGCCTCGTTGAAAGTGAGTACCTTATGAAGGGCAACATCTCAGGCGACCAGTGGGAAAAGCTTGCGGCAGGCGCTGAAAGACTGTCGGGAATGAATATGTATCTCGACGACACGGCTGGTATAACCGTACCGCAGATGAAGGCAAAGCTCCGCCGTCTGAAAAATCCCGGACTGGTTATCATCGACTACCTGCAGCTGATGAATTCCAGCCGCCGTATCGACAACCGTGTAAACGAAATTTCCGAAATCACACGTCAGCTCAAGCTTATGGCAAAGGAGCTGAACGTTCCCGTTATAACCCTTTCACAGCTCTCCCGTAGCGTTGAGTCAAGAACGGACAAGCGTCCTATTCTTTCCGACCTTCGTGAATCAGGTTCTATCGAGCAGGACGCAGATATCGTAATGTTCCTGTACCGTGACGGCTACTACAACAAGGAAAACCCCGACCAGACCCTGGCGGAGTGTATCGTTGCCAAGAACCGACACGGTGAAACGGGTACAGTAAACTTACGCTGGAACGGTCAGTATACATTGTTCCTGGGAGCAGACAGATTCAATAATCAGAACGCACCAACGAAGTAAACTATAATTTAACGAGCAGTCGATAATCAAAGCTATGGGTTTCCAAAGGGGACGGTGTCCCCTTTGGTGGGGGTCTTGGGGGCAAAGCCCCTGAGGCGCCGCTCGCAAGCGGC
>CALATN010000245.1 GCA_937891895.1 uncultured Clostridia bacterium | reverse complement strand
CGCCTGCAAGGTGGAGCGCTTCGAAAACAGTTACCTCGTAGCCCATCTTTGCAAGGTCACCCGCACAAGTAAGTCCTGCAGGGCCTGCACCGATAATTGCTACCTTGTGGCCGTTAGGCTCAGGCTTCTTAACATCAGCTGTGCTATGCTCATTGTGCCAGTCAGCAACAAAGCGTTCAAGTCTTCCGATACCAACAGGCTCACCCTTGATACCGCGTACACACTTGCTTTCACACTGTCTTTCCTGAGGACAGACACGTCCGCATACTGCAGGAAGTGAGCTTGAAGCGCTGATGATGTCGTAAGCGCCGTCAAAATCCTCTGCACAAACCTTCTGAATGAAAGCGGGAATGTCGATATTTACGGGACAACCGCTTACGCAGGGCTTGTTCTTACAGTTAAGGCAGCGGTTTGCCTCATCGATTGCCATTTCCTTTGTGTAACCGAGGGCAACTTCCTTGAAGTTCTTGTTTCTTATATCAGGTGCCTGAGCAGGCATTTCATTTTTCTTAGGGGACATATTAGGCATAATAGTGATCACGCTTCGACAGAAACGTGCCTCCTCTCACGATGTTTTGTGGTTTTGCTTGCAAAATTTTGGACTTTAGTCCAAAAAACAAAACTCATGTCTGAAAATTTATTTTCAGACTTCCTTTTTAAAGAGATTGCAGGTTTCCTCGTGCTTGTGACGCTCAAAGTCACGGTACATTGCCGCACGCTCCATAGCTTCGTCAAAGTCAACGAGGTGACCGTCAAAGTCAGGACCGTCAACGCAGGCGAACTTTGTTTCACCGCCTACAGTAAGACGACAACCGCCGCACATTCCCGTACCGTCAATCATAATCGGGTTCATTGATACAGTTGTTTTTACTCCGTACTCCTTGGTAAGTGCGCAGACAAATTTCATCATAATCAGCGGACCGATTGCAATAACTTCATCGTACTGCTCACCGCTTTCAATAAGCTCCTTGAGCGCATCGGTAACACGACCTTCTGTGCCGTAAGAGCCGTCATCCGTCATCATAATCAGCTTGTCGGAAGCCGCCTTGAATTCATCCTCAAGGATAACCAGATCCTTGTTACGGAAGCCTGCGATTGCGTGAACCTCGCAGCCGTTTTCGTGAAGCTTCTTAGCCACGGGATATGCAATTGCACAGCCAACACCGCCGCCTACAACAGCAACCTTTTTCAGTCCGTCAATGTGAGTAGGTGTACCGAGAGGACCAACAAAATCCTGAATGAATTCGCCCTCGTTCTTGTGATTGAGCTTTTCGGTTGTTGAGCCGACAATCTGGAAAATAATCGTAACCGTACCCTTTTCCCTGTCGTAATCAGCAACGGTAAGAGGAATTCTCTCGCCGTTTTCGTCAACACGGAGGATAATGAACTGCCCCGGCTCAGCCTTTGCCGCAACCATAGGTGCATCAATATCCATAAGAGTTACTGTCGGGTTAAGTACTTTTTTTCTGACAATTCTATACATTATCTCAATTCCTTTATCATGAATACATTTTATGTGAATTTGCAATTTTGAAAACGCTATCTTGTATTATACCCGCATTTCACCCTTATGTCAACAATTCGCAAACGCTTTTGTGAAAGGTTATATAAAAACCGTTTAAATAGTGCTCCGATATAGGTAACTTCTTCCGCTTTTGCCGATAATTTCAACGATTTCAGCCGCAGTAAGCACATTCAGCACGAAGGATGCATACTTCTGTCCCACGCCGCTGAGCGCACCGAAATCCTTAGAGGTGAACTCCTCGGGCAGACTCTCAGGAAGAAAATATTGCCAGTCGGACTTGCAATTTATGTGTATTTCCTCCACCAATTCCTTCGGAATACGGTCATATCGGACGTACCCTCTCCGCCTGCCGCGCTTCAGCCCCTCAGTTTCGGGCGGCTGACGGAATTCGTCCACGTCAAGCATTACAATGCAAAGGCGGAAATTTTCATGTGTAAGGAACGGCTTTATCTTGTACAGTTCGGGAAAAATATCATAAGGCGTACCCATTTTCGGAGACTTGCGCTTTCTGCCCTGCTCGCCTGTTTCGGGATTTATCGGGATAAGCCACTTGTACCGTGGAATAGGGTGCACGACCGTAACACGACTTACATGCAGAAAAGCGTCAAGCTTCTTCCTCAGGCGCTCAAAGCCTGCGGTCTGGATTTCTATAATTCCGTCCTCGCCCACAATATCCGCAACAAAGCCGCCGATTTTCTGCTCGTGCCCGTCAGCGTAAGGCTCAAAGTAATTTTTCAGCACCGAATGAACGGTTTTCTCGCCGTATGTACCGATTCCCGCACGGATATGCTCACCCGTCAGCACGGTTTCAAGGGCGGTGTAGAATTTTTCTTTGTCCACGGTTGACCTCCTTTTACGTTTGCTAATCAAATTGGAATTTATCAATTAGTTGCAACAACCCAACAATGGGTTTCCAAAGGGGGCTTCGCACCCTTTGGTGG
>CALATN010000244.1 GCA_937891895.1 uncultured Clostridia bacterium | reverse complement strand
CGATAAGCTTTACAGCACGGATAGCGTCATCATTACCAGGGATAACGTAATCAACGTCATCAGGGTCACAGTTTGTATCTACGATTGCAACGATCGGAATACCGAGCTTCTTAGCTTCAGCAACAGCAATCTTTTCCTTACGTGGGTCAACGATGAAGAGTGCGCCTGGGAGCTTCTTCATTGTCTTGATACCGCCGAGGAACTTTTCGAGCTTTTCGATTTCGAGCTGGAGCTTAACAACTTCCTTCTTAGGGAGAAGGTTGAATGTGCCGTCTTCTTCCATCTGGTGAAGCTGTTCAAGTCTCTTGATTCTTCTCTGGATTGTCTTGAAGTTTGTCATCATACCGCCGAGCCATCTTGCGTTTACATAGTGAACGCCTGCACGGATTGCTTCTTCCTTAACGGAATCGCCAGCCTGCTTCTTTGTACCTACAAAGAGAACAGAGTCGCCGTTTTCAGCAACAGACTTGATGAAGTTATAAGCTTCGTCAAGCTTCTTTACTGTCTTCTGAAGGTCGATGATGTAGATGCCGTTTCTTTCTGTGAAAATGTATGGTGCCATTTTCGGGTTCCATCTTCTTGTCTGGTGACCAAAGTGTACGCCAGCTTCAAGAAGCTGCTTCATTGATACTACGCCCATTTGTAGTTCCTCCTAATAATATGGTTTTTTGATCCTCCGCATAGTTTAGCTCAACGGGAGCTTACTTTTGGGAAAGCACCGTCCGTCAAAAGCTATGCGTGCGAATTGCTTTAATATTATATCATATTCCAAGTAAAATTGCAAGCTTTTTTTATTGTTAGATTTTAATAATGTTACAATTCAATTCAACACGCGATTTGTCGACTTTGCATCATTAACAGAAATAAGAATAGTATCAATACCTACCACTTCTATCTCATCACAGGTTATTATAAGGTCGTCTTCCCTGCCAAGAAAGCCAAAAAACCGTGTTCTTCCGTACACTATAAATGATTTTATCATAGCGGTTTCGGTATCGAATTCCACGTCATCCACATATCCCAGCCTTGCTCCGTTTTTGATATTTATGATTTCCTTATTACGTATCTCAGATAAAGTGCATTTCAAAAAAATCCCTCCGCAAAGTTTTTATACAAACTATGCAGAGGAAAACTTGTACTATAACATTCAGCTAAATCATAGTAACCTGTTCAAAGCCATCAAGAAGCGTATCAAGCTTTTTAAAAGCATATCGTGTACCTTTTGCAACACATGACAATGGGTCGTCAGCAATATGACAAGGTACACCAATCTGAGAAGACATAAGCTTGTCAAGGCCGTACAGAAGTGCACCGCCACCAGTAAGATAAATACCATTCTGATATATATCGCCTACAAGCTCAGGCGGAGTTTTTTCAAGTACACTCTTTACTGCGCTTATCATTTCGTTAATATTATCTATAATCGCTTCATAGATATCGTAATCAGAAAGTTCAATCTGTTCGGGAAGACCTCTGACAAGGTGTCGCCCTTTAACAACTATCTTCCGGCTACCATCGGGAGAATAAATATTTGCAGCAGCAATTTTAGCATTTTCAGCCATTTTTTCGCCTATAAGAATTCTGTATCTGTTTGAAACATATCTTACAATTGCTTTATCCAGCTTATTTCCTGCCATTTTAACAGATTTCTTGGTTACTACACCATTCATTGAAACAACAGCAATATCTGTTGTTCCGCCTCCTATATCAACAACCATATTACCGTCGGCATTTGAAATGTCAACACCTGCACCCATAATTGCTGCAACAGGTTCATCGATAAGATATACCTGACGTGCACCTGCATTCTTTGCCGCTTCAATTACAGCACGGCTCTCAACATCTGTTATTGATGACGGAACACACATAACAATATTAGGCATAAATAGCTGCTTGCCTGTTACTTTTTCAATAAATGCCATAATCATAAGTTTTGTCATTTTATGATCAGAAATTACGCCATCGCTCAACGGACGCACTACCGTAATATGCTCAGGCGTTCTGCCTACCATTCTGTAAGCCTCCTCACCCACTGCGATTACCTCGTTCAGCCTTTTATTGAATGCAACTACAGACGGCTCATTAAGAACAACACCTTTATTGCCCATAGATATCATAACGTTAGCTGTACCAAGGTCAATTCCTATATCCATTTATAATCACCCTTCTTCCTGTGATTTTTTATGTCTTGTTACCGCACAGACACAGACAATAACCTTCTCTGCACCCATTTCCTTAAGCAATTCTGCACAACGGTTTACAGTTGCACCCGTTGTCATTACATCATCACATAAGACAACTGTTTTACCGCTTAAATCTATATCACTTCCGTAAAACAAATCTTTTACACGTTCTTTTCTTTCCTCTTCTGAAAAAAGATGCTGCTCTTCTTTTGTATCAATTTTATAAAGCAGATTACATTTGATTGATGTGTTAAGGTGTTCGCCTACACATTTGGCAAGTACATCCGCTTGATTATGTCCTCTGCTGCGTTGCTTGTATTTTCCCATAGGCACGCTTGTGATAACATCTGCACATTCGATATACCTGCAAAGTGTTTCTGCAGTATATTCCGCAAGATTTGACATTCCTGTACGTTTAAAATCATATATTGCATTATTTACATTTCCATCATCAAAAAATAATGCAGCATAAGCATTATCAAAATTATTTGTGCCATTACAAACACATGAATAATTACCGCATTTATGACAGACTTGTTCAGAAGCATCAATCAGTTCATTGCTGCAACCTTCACAAACAAACTTATCCCATCTGATTATATCATCGCAGAACGGACATCTGTTCGGAAAGAATATGTCAAGCAAATACGCTTTACAGTTCTTCAAGAATGTTTTGGGCATTATCAAGCTCCTTTTCAAGCATATCCTTCAGGCAACTATACCGTAAAGTACGGCGGTTATTATTTACCATAGCTTCTACAACACGCAGTGAGCCAACAATTATCAGCATTTTCTTTGCTCTTGTTACAGCCGTATACAGAAGATTTCGGTAATAAAGCTTTTCAAAGCCGCCAAGCAACGGAAGAATTACCGCATTGAACTCGCTTCCCTGACTTTTATGAACAGATATTGCGTAAGCAAGCTCAAGCTGGTCAAGCATTTCATATGAATATTCCGCAACTCTTCCATCAAAGTCAATAAGTACTTTGCTCTCAGATTTAATTACCTTTATGATTATTCCGATATCTCCGTTAAAAATACCTGTTCCTTTTTCTATTCCTTTAGTCCAGATTATATCATAATTATTTTTTACCTGCATAACCTTATCGTCTACACGGAAATTGTATAGGATGCCTTTCAGTTCTTTTTTTTCCTTACAAGGCGGATTTATAGCAAGCTGAAGAACCTTATTCATTTCAACAACGCCCAAACCGCCTTTTCTTGAAGGGCAAAGCACTTGTATATCCTCAGTCGGAGAAAGCTTGTATGCATTCGGCAGACGATTTGTTACAAGGTCAACAACAGTATCGGATGCGGTTTCGTAATCAAGTCTTTGCATAAAGAAAAAGTCATTGTCAGTTTTGGATAGGTCAGGCTGCTGACCGTTTACAATTTTATGAGCATTGGTAATAATACAGCTTTCCTGGGCTTGTCTGAAAATCTCGGTAAGCTTGACAAGAGGCAGCCGTCCACAGTCAACCATATCTTTAAGAATATTTCCTGCACCTACTGATGGAAGCTGATCACTGTCTCCAACCATTATCAGGCGGCAGGAAAGTTTTAACGCACGCAGGAGTGCTTCAAAAAGAAGCGTATCAACCATTGACATTTCGTCAATAATCATCACGTCACAGGCAATTGGATTGCTGTCGTTATGCTTAAAATGGGTTTTACCGCTGTTATCAAAAGCAACTTCAAGCATACGATGAATTGTTTTTGCGTCGTATCCTGTCAGGTCAGAAATTCGTTTTGCAGCTTTTCCGGTTGGTGCGGCAATCATTACCTTCATTCCACGCTGCTCATAGAGAGAAATTATTGCTTTAAGGGTTGTTGTTTTACCCGTACCGGGACCACCCGTCAAAATCATAAAGCCCTGTGACAAGGCAAGGGAAATAGCTTTACGTTGCTGTTCGGCATAAGTGATAATTTTTGTTTTTTCTTCTATATCAATAAGTTTGGTGTAGTCAACCTTTGTATCTTTAAGGCAGCTGCTCATTACGGCAAGCCTGCCGGTTATATACTGTTCCGCAGTATAATAGTCGCTGAGATACACAAACTTACGGTTTTCTTTCTCATATATGACAAGGTTATCCTCTTTACACTCGTTTTCAATACATTCATCAAACAACTCTCCTTCAATTTCAAGAAGCTTGATTGCCGTGCTTTTCAATCTGTCGTAAGGCAAGCAGGTATGTCCCGAATATGTATTGTTGACAAGAATATGAGTTATACCAGCCTTGATGCGTCCCTCGTTATTCATAGGATAACCAATTTTTATTGCCATTGCTTCGGCTTTATCGAACTCCAGTTCTATACCGTTGCCACAAAGCATATAGGGGTTTTCCTTAATAATTTCAACAGCATACTGTCCCCATTTACGCCATGCACTTACTGCGGCTGAAGGTGGGATGTTATACTGGGAAAGAAAAATCATAAGTGCACGTATTCCGAAGATGCGTTTGAATTCCATTGAGATTTCTTCAACCTTGTTTGCTGTAATGCCTTTAACCTTTACAAGTAATTCGGGCTCATTTTCTATTACATCAAGGGTTTTATCGCCGAACTCGTCAACCAGACGCTTGGCGAGGGTTTTACCTATGCCTTTGAGTACGCCTGATGAGAGGTATTTCAGAATTGCATTTGTTGTAGCTGGCATTTTTCGCTGGCAATAATGTGCTTTGAACTGCATACCAAACTTGGCGTGCTTGACATACTCACCTGTTACAATAAGTTCCTCGCCTTCTTCTATGTTGCCAAGTTCTCCGACCACTGTAACGTAGTCGCCCTTTACATCCAAATCAAGGACGATATAGCCGTTATTCGGGTTGGTGAACATTACGGACTCGACAACGCCTTCAAGTTCTGTTAAGTTGTTGTTTTCATCCATATTATTCCACCGCCCTGCTACTGAAAATACATTTTCAGTATAGCACACTTTCCGCTATATTGCAAACATTTTCTGAACTTTTTTCGTAATTTATTATGGTATAGTTGCAGGAGTGCTCCATAAGCTTTTCAAAGATACGGATTTTCTCGCTGTTGGCATTGAAATTTATCAGCAGAACGGTTGCTTCGGGGTACTCGTCAGCAAGCTTATAGACAAGGGTTCTCACGATAAGTTCGATATCCTCGGTTTCGTTGGTGACGGGAATAATCAGCTTGCAATTACTATTATATGTGTGGTAGGGTTTTATGAGGAGTATTCCGTTGATGAGAATTACTGCAACGGAGATTGCAAACAGTGCGATAAGTCGGATTTCAAGCATAAAGACACTCCTTTCACTTTATTTTATGAAAGGAGTGGGAAAGTGTGAAATTTATTCGATTATTTCATCCAACTGATATATATACTTAAATTCAATTATATCAGATGAATCTGATGCCTGTCCCTCAAGTTCTTCTTTTAAGGAATTGTTTTTATCAATTATAAAATAAATGCACTTGCAACCATATTCTACAGCTTTAGGCATAAAATAATCCGCAACCCATTTGGTATCCTCGGGTATATTTTCAAAGCCACTTCGTGTATCGGCAACATAGTCACACTTATACTGCTTGATAATTTCCAGAGCGTACTCCAAAGGTTTTCTATAATCATCTTTACAACAAAACTTTTTCCACGTCACAAAAACAACATTATACTTTTCCTCATATTTTACATCACAATACTCTGAAATATACATTTTATTGTCTCCTTTTTTATCAACAAAGCCGCCTTTGATTTAATCAAAAGCGGCTTTTAAAATTAGCTGTTCTTCTTTGCTTCGATGTCTGCGAGGGCATCCTTTCTGGAGAGGTTAATTCTGCCCTGACTGTCGATTTCCATTACCTTAACAACGATTTCGTCGCCGATGGAAACAACATCTTCTACCTTTTCAACTCTCTGCTTGTCGAGCTTGGAAACGTGAACGAGTCCGTCCTTACCCGGAGCGATTTCTACAAATGCGCCGAAGTTCATGATACGAACTACCTTGCCCTTATAGATTGCGCCGATTTCAGGGTCATTTGCAATTGTTTCAACAATCTGGAGAGCCTTCTTTGTGTTATCCATATCGATACCTGAGATAAATACGTTACCTTCATCGTTGATATCAATCTTAACGTTGCAGTCTGCGGAAATCTTCTGGATTACCTTACCACCCTGACCGATAACTTCACGAATCTTATCAACAGGAATCTTAGTCTGGAGCATCTTAGGAGCGTACTTGCCAACCTCTGCTCTTGGTGCAGGAATTGCCTTGAGCATAATTTCATCGAGGATGTAGAGTCTTGCCTTATGTGTCTTTGCGAAAGCTTCCTTGATGATTTCAGGTGTAAGACCGTCAACCTTGATATCTACCTGGATAGCTGTGATACCCTTATGTGTACCGCCTACCTTAAAGTCCATATCGCCGAAGAAGTCTTCAAGACCCTGGATATCAACCATTGTCATAAAGCTTCCGTCATCTCTTGTGATAAGACCGCAGGAGATACCAGCAACAGGTGCCTTAATTGGAAC
>CALATN010000243.1 GCA_937891895.1 uncultured Clostridia bacterium | reverse complement strand
TTCAGTGCCAAGGTTGAAAAGGGACAGATGGTCGCAATCGTCGGACCGACAGGTGCAGGAAAAACAACAATGGTTAAGCTTCTTATGCGTTTCTATGACGTAAACGACGGCGCAATCAAGGTCGACGGACACGATGTTCGTGACTTCAACCGAAGCAGTTTGCGTGAAGCATTCGGAATGGTCCTGCAGGATACATGGCTTTACAACGGAACAATTATGGAAAATATCCGTTACGGCAGACTTGAAGCAACCGACGAGGAAGTCATCGCCGCTGCTAAAGCCGCACACGTCGACCACTTTATCCGAACACTTCCCGACGGCTATCAGACCGTGCTGAATGAGGAGTCGGGCAACGTTTCTCAAGGACAGAAACAGCTCCTCACAATCGCAAGAGCAATCCTTGCAGATAACCGTATCCTTATCCTTGATGAAGCAACAAGCTCCGTCGATACAAGAACGGAAATCCGTATCCAGAAAGCAATGAATAACCTTATGAAAGGCAGAACAAGCTTCGTAATCGCACATCGCTTGTCAACAATCCGTGACGCCGACCTTATCCTTGTAATGAAGGACGGCGACATCATCGAGCAGGGCAACCATACCGAGCTTCTCGCCAAGGATGGCTTCTATGCATCCCTTTACAATTCCCAGTTTGCACAGGCATAAAAATGACGGACAAAGGAAAGTTTCCTTTGTCCGTTTTTATGTCAATGTAACGTCGTATCTATTTTAAAAATAGATTACTGGCAGTTGCCTCTGAAGCAGTTAAGAATGTACTTGATGATATCGAAACAGCTCATTTATTTCACCTCCGCTATTTATTTCCGTTTTGGTTACAACCCGGTAACGGATTAATTAAATTATAACAGAGCGGTTACAACAAATCAAGCTGTAAGTTATGGAAGGGGAGGGTATTTGTGGAGTAACTGTTATTTGTTTGATGGAGAAAAATAAAATCTATTCCATTTTTCAAAACACTCAATATCTTTAGGTGTGAATTTTGCTGTGTAAATATTTGGATTGCTACTTTTAAGAGCATATCTATTATAACAATTCATATAACCATTTTCCCCATATTCATATTCGTATTCTTCAAATTCTGAATACCAAGTAGAGTATTTTATACTCTTAATTAAGTTATGATTGTTATATTTGTAAATTTCACCTGTCAAATCTTTTGATAATGCTTTGCTCGGAATATGAACATATTCTGTCAATCTGAGCAGTTCATCATATTTCAAAAGATATATTTCCCCAAGCTTGGGAGTATGACTTTTATTAGTCGTATTATATACTAAATATATTGTTTTACCGTGTTTGTAAACTATAAATACTTCCTTGTGATTTTGATATAAGTTTGAAACATCATCAAAAAAATCAATTTTAATTATTTTCCCATTATCAAATGAAAGTATATGGTATTGTTTGCTTCTTGGCTTTTTATCTTTGAAAGAGCCTTTTAAACACCAATTGCATCTGAGCTTGTTTGTAAGGCTCGGCTCATATATACACAGTAATTCTGATGAACCTGAAAAATATTTTCTTTCTGAAATTTTGCAGTCAGCTTCTTGATACAATTGTATATATCTGTCATCGTATTGATCATATAAATCATTTAATTCATCTCTTAAAGAATTGAGATAAATCTCATCAACCATAAAATCACCTCAAAATAAAATGTCACCTAAATTATACCACACCCACCCCCATAATTCAACCCAATCTTGCACTACATTACAAAATATGCTATAATAAACCAAACAGCGAAAGGACGAATTTCTATGATAAACCGAACATCATTCAGTGCCCTCGATATTATCAGACGTGTGCTTGAAGAAAACGTAAAAGAGGGCGATATATGTATAGACGCAACCGCAGGCAGAGGACACGACACAGCCTTTCTCTGCTCCCTCGTAGGCGAAAGCGGACGTGTCACCGCCTTTGATATCCAGCAGGACGCCGTCGACAGCACTAAACAGCTTGTTGCCGAAAAAGGCTATGCAGACCGTGCGGAAGTGCTGCTGAAAAGCCACAGCGAAATGGATGAAATTCTTGAAGGAATTCTTGAAGTTTCTAATTTAAAGACGCCGCCTGTTGCGGAAAACAAACCTTATTGCAAGAGATGTTCATTTTATGAATTGTGCATGGTGTAGAGTATTATGAAAAATCCATTATATATAACATCACATGGAATACTGTTGACGGTGCAAGATCCTATGACGTTAAGGTAATCGCTCCCGACGGAGAGGTTCTTATCGATGCGACCACAGGTTCTACCACCTACAACGTACCCTTC
>CALATN010000242.1 GCA_937891895.1 uncultured Clostridia bacterium | reverse complement strand
ATTTGAAGGAATATCCATCGAGGCCGTTCTATTACTTTTCAGTGACTCACTTGTAACAGAATCAATATAGGCTTTATTGAAAACACTTTCAAATCCGTCAGCCTGAACAATAAAGTAACCCGAGTAGTCAGACACAACGGTATCGCTTGCAGATTCCACAGCAGTAGAATACTGATTTGCCTCATTTTCCAATTCAGCTATCTTCTTTGAAAATAAACTATGGTCGTAAAGTCCCGCATCTCTTGCCACAACAAGTTGCTTTAAAGTAGCATATTCCTTTCCAAGCTTATTAAGACTTCCGTTATTAATTTCACGCAAGAGAGAATCAAGCTGAGAAGCGGCAATCTTGCTCTTGAGCTCGGAGATTTCCTTTTCGAGAGCCTTTACTTCGCCAGCCATAGCATTACACTTGGAAACGAGTTCTGTTGCGTTTGGTGCCTTTACAGCCTGTGCAGCGCTTGTGATTGTTGTCTTGTACTCGTCGATGAGAGCGAGAACACCTGCACCTGTTACAGCTTCGATACGTCTTACACCTGCTGCTACTGAGTTCTCGGAAAGAATCTTGAACAGACCAAGCTTGGATGTATTATCAACGTGTGTACCGCCACAGAATTCTATAGATACGCCGTCAACATTTACAACACGAACTACGTCGCCGTACTTTTCGCCGAACAGAGCCATAGCGCCAAGCTTTCTTGCTTCTTCGATTGGCATTTCTGTCATTGTAACTGTAATTGCGTCGAGGATATTCTTATTGATGATAGCTTCGATTTTCTTCAGCTCGTCTGCTGTTACAGCTTCGAAGTGGGAGAAGTCGAAACGTACTCTTTCGTCGTTTACAAGCTGACCAGCCTGGTGAACGTGGTCACCGAGAACTGTTCTGAGTGCAGCCTGGAGAAGGTGTGCAGCGGTATGGTTACGCATTACAGCTGCTCTTGTTTCAGAGTTAACCTTTGCAGTAACATCTGCGCCAGTTGTAAAGCCGCCGCTTGTTACTTCACAATCGCATACGAACTGGCCGCCTGTAAGCTTCTGTGTATCGAGAACTTCCATAACGTTGCCGTTGCTTTCGATTGTACCCTTATCGCCTACCTGTCCGCCGCTTTCAGCGTAGAAAGGTGTTGTTTCGAGGAGAACCGTTACTCTGTCGCCTTCTTCGCACATATCAGCAGCTTCGCCGTTCTTGATCATAGCAAGAAGCTTTGTTTCTGCTGTAAGGTCTGTATAGCCAACAAACTTTGTTGTATACTGTGTAAGAACGCTTGCTGTAGCGTCGTCCCAGCCGCCGCCGAGCTTTCTGTTTTCACGGGCGGTCTGCTTCTGTATCTTCATACATTCCTGGAACTTTTCTTCATCAACGGAGATACCCTTTTCGCCGCAGATTTCCTTTGTGAGGTCAAGTGGGAAACCGTAAGTATCGTGGAGCTTGAATGCTTCTTCGCCGCCGAGAATCATCTCGCCGCCCTTAGCTTCAATATCTGCGATATACTGGTCAAGAATCTGGGAGCCCTTGTCAACTGTCTTTGCAAAAGCTTCTTCTTCCTTCTTGATTACTGTCTTGATGTAATCACGCTTGCCGTCAAGTTCAGGATAAGCGCATACATTTTCGTTGATAACTGTATCAACAACCTCATAGAGGAATGGCTTGTTTGTGCCGAGAATTCTGCCGTGTCTTGCTGCTCTTCTGAGAAGTCTGCGGAGAACGTAGCCGCGGCCTTCGTTGGAAGGCATTACACCGTCTCCAACCATAAAGGTTGTGCTTCTGATATGGTCTGTGATAACACGGATAGAGATATCTTCCTTAGCATCAGCCTTATATGTTTTGCCTGTAAGCTCAGAAATCTTCTTCATAATGTTCTGAACGGTGTCAACTTCAAAGAGGTTGTCAACGTCCTGCATTACGCAGGCAAGTCTTTCAAGGCCCATACCTGTGTCGATGTTCTTTGTAGCAAGCTGAGTATAGTTACCGTGACCGTCGTTATCGAACTGTGTGAAAACGTTGTTCCAGATTTCGATAATTCTGTCGCAGTCGGAAGCCTGTTCGAAGTTTTCGAAAGGACCATATTTTTCACCTCTGTCGAAGTGAATTTCGGAACAAGGACCGCAAGGACCGCTTCCGTGCTCCCAGAAGTTATCCTTCTTGCCAAGCTTGATAATTCTGTCGCGTGGCACGCCTACTTCTGTTGCCCAGATTTCGCCAGCTTCGTCGTCCTCTTCATAAATTGTAACCCAAAGTCTGTCCTCAGGGATTTCAAGTGTCTTTGTGAGGTACTCCCAAGCCCAGGCGATCGCTTCGTGCTTGAAATAGTCGCCGAATGAGAAGTTACCGAGCATTTCAAAGTAAGTACCGTGACGAGCTGTTTTACCAACGTTTTCGATGTCAGGTGTACGGATACACTTCTGACATGTTGTTACTCTGTGGCAAGGTGGTTCTTCGATGCCCTGAAAATACTTTTTAAGCGGTGTCATACCTGCATTGATAAGCAGGATAGAGTTGTCGCCCTGTGGTACGAGAGGAGCGGAGTCCATTCTGAGGTGTCCCTTGCTCTCGAAGAATTTAAGATAGCTTTCACGCAGGTCGTTAAGTCCTGTCCATTTCATTTTCAAAACTTCCTTTCAAAGGTAAATTACATATTAGTCCTCGTCCTCTTCATCAGGCATATCCCAGTTGTGGTATACCTTCTGAACGTCGTCGTTGTCTTCGAGGTGTTCAAGGAGGAGATTCATCTTCTTGACAGATTCCTCATCTGTAAGCTCTGTATATGTGGAAGGAATCATTTCGATATCAGCAGAAACGAGTTTGTAACCCTTATCAGTGAGGGCATCTCTTACTGCTGCAAAATCAGCAGGCTCTGTTTCAATTTCAATCATATCGTCTTCCATTGTAAAGTCGGAAGCACCTGCATCGAACACGTCCTCCATAACTGTGTCTTCGTCTTTGCCGTCAGCTTCAGCAACGATGATACCCTTGCTGGAGAACATAAAGGATACACAGCCTGTTGTACCGAGGTTACCGCCGAACTTGTCGAAGTAGTGACGAACGTCACCTGCTGTACGGTTCTTGTTATCTGTAAGTGTTTCAACAATTACAGCAACACCGTTAGGACCGTAGCCCTCGTAAACGTTAGCTTCATAGTTTGTCTTGTCAGCGCCGCCTGCTGCCTTCTTGATTACGCGGTCGATGTTATCGTTAGGAACGTTGTTTGCCTTAGCCTTTGCGATAAGG
>CALATN010000241.1 GCA_937891895.1 uncultured Clostridia bacterium | reverse complement strand
TATGATTTACACATCAACTCCACACTCCACTCTCAACACTCCTAACTCGTTAAATTCCAATTTGTCTGCATTATCCCCGCTTTTTCCGTCAATACTGAGAAAAAACAGAAAGGTTGATTTTATGGAAAAATCCGCACTGATACTTACTGGCGGCGAGGGAAGCCGCCTTCGTCCCGTCACCGACAACACCCCTGCCGCTTTGCTGAAAATCTGCAACAAACCGCTCATTGACTACACCCTTGACGCACTCAGAAAGCAAGGCTACGAAAGAATTTCCGTTGCCGCAGACCGACGTTCAGACCTTGTTGCCGAGCATCTCGCCGACAGTCCCGATACGGAGCTGATTTTCAGCCCCCTCCCTTGCGGAAGCTGTCTGCCCGTAGCCCGTGCCGCAAAGGATTGCGAAAGCTTTCTGACCGTGATTTTCGGCAACATTCTTTTCGACTTTGACCTGTCCGCCGCCGAAAAATTCCATGCCGCAACAGGTGCCGACGCAACTGTCGTTACCCGCATCGTCAGCAACCCATCCAGCCACGCTGTTGCCGCAGTTGACGAAAACAACCGCGTCACCGCAGTATTCCCCGACCCCGCCCGTGAAAGCTGTCATTCCGACCTTGCCCTGACGGGAATTTTCATCCTCGACAAAGCCCTTGCCGAAACGGCGGAAAAATATGACCACCTGCTGACAGATTTCCTGCCGAAAATTGTCGCCAACGGCAAGGTGATGAGCTTTACATCTGACGGCAATTTTTACTCAATAACAACCCCCGAAGACCTTTTTGCCGTAACAAAAGCACTTGCCCCCAATCTTGACCACGAAGAACTCATCGCCCCCTCAGCACAGATTTCGGGCGGGGTAAAGCTGTCCTCAGACACGATAATCGGCGAAAATGCAACCATCTGCCGCGGCGCTGAACTGAACGGCGCAATCATCTCCGAGGGCGCATTTATCGGGGAACGTGTAAAGGTCGGCGGCTTTATAGGCAAGGGTGCAAAACTGCTGTCGGGAGCGGTTGTTGAAAACGGCGCAATCGTAGGTGACAACTCAATTATCGGTGAGCACGCCGTTGTTCACAGCGGTGTGAAAATCCGAAGCGGAACACGTCTTGAAGCCTACTCCGCCGCAAAATACGACACAGGCGGGGCGGTGTTGCCGCTGAAAATCACCGACGACGGAATATGCGGCGAAACGGGAAGCGTTATCACCCCTCAGCTTGCCGCAATTGTGGGCAGTGCAGTTGCCGCACTTGGAGGAAAAATCGGTATTGCATTTCACGGCGGAAATGCCGCCGAATGTCTTGCCCTCGCTCTTTCCGCAGGAATTGCCGCCGCAGGTGGAGAAGCCTGGCTTTTCGGCGCATCAAGCGAGCCTGCACTCTGCTTCTGCACGGAAAAATCGGGGCTTTCCGCCTGCTGTTACATCGACAGCGGCGTAACGACCAAAATCCGCCTTTTTTCGAGCGACGGCCTGCCCTTGTCACGTAGGGAGGAAAAGCTTGTGGAGCAAGGTCTGCAGGGCAACTACCGCACCGCCGCTTTCAACCGTTTCGGCAAGATAAAAGACGTTTCCGCAATGACGGAAATGTATGTCAATGCACTTGAAAAAGCCGCACCCGAAAGGCTGTCGGAAATCCGCGCCGTGTTGAACACGTCAGGGAAAACCGTGTCCGAAGCCTGCGAAAAAATTCTTGACAAAATCAACTGCAGGGACGGCTCACCCGTAGTTTTTCACATCAATTCAAACGGCAGGGGGACTTCCGCCTACACCGACAAAACGGGGTACGTTTTTGAGGATAAGCTGATTATGATTTGCTGTAAAAACCTGTTTGAGCAGGGCAGGGACATCGCCCTTCCACACGATTTCCCCGCGGCTTTGGAAAAGCTTGCTGAGGAGTACGGCAGAAAGGTTCACCGCTACAGCAGTTGCCCCTCTGACAACAGCGATTTTTACGCACGCAGGCTTGCCCTCGAAGCACCCTTTGTCAGCGACGGGGCAATGCTGATGTTCACAGTTTTGTCCGTGCTTGAAAGCAGGGGAGTAACCCTCGCCGAAGCGGTTGCGGAATTACCCGAAAGTGCGGTCTGCACACGCTTTATTCCTGTCAGCAAGCATCCGCTGAAGCTGCTCCGGAAGGAAGAAAGCAAGCGTGTTTCGGGTGACGGAATAACATTTTCAAGCGAAAAAGGACAGGTGCATATCCGTCCCGTAAAAACGGAAAAGGGGATACTGATGCAAGCGGAAAGCTTCTCAATGGAAGCCGCCTCGGAGCTCTGCGATTTTTATCAGGATATGATTTCAAGGGAAGATAAATTATAATTTAGCGGGGATTGTGGGAACCCACTGGGGAAA
>CALATN010000240.1 GCA_937891895.1 uncultured Clostridia bacterium | reverse complement strand
CTACTCCCTCGACATACCGCGCATGCGAGGTGGTAACCTATATCGTAACACTTCTCAACGGCGGCGCGTCGCCCGTAAGCGGACTTACCGTGACAGATGACCTGGGCGCATATACTTTCGGTGCAACCGAGCTTGTTCCGCTCGATTACGTCGACGGCTCGGTACGCTATTTTGTAAACGGCGCACTTCAGCCTGCACCGGCAGTTACACCGGGAGCACCTCTTGTAATCACAGGAATCAACGTTCCCGCAGGCGGTGTAGCAACTGTTGTATACGCAGCTGAAACAAACAGCTTTGCACCACTCGGCGACACAGCAAGCATTGTTAATACAGCGGTTGTAAGCGGAACAGGTATCTCCGATATCACCGTTACCGAAACAATCACACCTGAAAACACCGCCGAACTTACAATCAGCAAGTCCCTCAACCCAACAACAGTTACCGAAAATGGCCAGCTGACCTATACTTTTGTTATCCAGAATACAGGCAGTGAAGCTGTTGTTGTAACAGATAACGCAATCGTAACCGATACCTTCAATCCAGCTCTCAACATTACAGGTGTAACCTTCAATGGTACAGCCTGGACATCACCTGCAAACTACACCTACAGCGAAGCAACAGGCGCATTTGCAACAAATGCAGGACAGATTACAGTTCCTGCCGCAACCTATACTCAGAACCCAGACGGCACCTGGACTATCCAGCCGGGCGTAAGCGTTCTCACAGTAACAGGTACAATTATCTGATAAAAATTACACCTCAGGGAGTTGTATCCCTGAGGTTTTTGTATACTATGGCGAAAAATAATTTGTTCACATATTTGTCTGAAATTGTTGTTGTAATTGATATGAGTCTGCACTATAATAAGTTCGTTTTGAATTTGAAAAAACGAGGTAATTATTATGGCAGCAACAAAGGATTTAACAAGAGGCAAGCCTATGAGCCTTATTCTCGGCTTTGGTGTACCGCTTCTTTTCGGTTTTCTTTTTCAACAATTTTACAACCTTGCCGACACAGCAATCGTGGGACGTTTTCTCGGCAGTGACGCACTTGCCGCCGTGGGAAGCACAGGTTCGGTAAACTTTCTCATCATCGGTTTTGTAATGGGTATCTGCAACGGTTTTGCAATTCCCGTTGCTCAGATGTTCGGCGCAAACGACTGGAAACAGCTTCGTAGGTATGTTACAAATTCTGTTTGGCTCTGTATTTTCTTTTCAATTGTAATTACAACCCTGACCCTGATTTTCTGCAGCGATATCCTTACTCTTATGAAAACAAATGAGGAAACCTTTGACCGTGCATATACATATATTTTTACTATTTTCGCAGGTATTCCCGGTTACTTCCTCTACAATATGACCGCAGGTATTCTTCGTTCTCTGGGCGACAGTAAAACCCCTGTAAAATGGCTTGTAATCGCTTCGGTAATCAATATCGTGCTGGACATTGCTTTTATTGTTATGTTCCATCTTGACGTTTTCGGCGCGGCACTCGCAACCGTCATCGCTCAGTTCATTTCGGGCTTTGGCTGCCTGCTTAAATTATGCAGCAGCTATGCATTGCTCAAGCCTGAAAAGGAAGAATGGAAATTAAGTTCCAGGCACGTGGCAAACCTTTGTACAATGGGACTCCCGATGGGGTTCCAGTATTCTATTACCGCAATCGGCGGTGTCGTGCTCCAGGCGGCTGTAAATCAGCTCGGTACAGACTCAGTTGCCGCAATCACCGCCGCAAATAAGCTTTCTATGTTCGTAAGCTGTCCGTTTGATGCAATGGGAAGCACAATGGCAACCTACGCAGGACAGAACGTTGGTGCACAGAAATGGGACAGACTCAACAAGGGACTTGGCGCCTGCATAATTCTCGGCGCAGTTTATTCCGTGTTTGCATTCATAGTAATGTTCTTCTTCGGGGACAACCTCGCAATGGTATTTCTTGATGAAAGCAGCCGTTATCTCCAGCCGCTCATTCAGGAATTCCTTACAATTCTTTCTGCATTCTATTTTACGCTTGCAATTGTCAATATCGTTCGTTTCTTCATTCAGGGAATGGGTTTTCCACCAATTGCAACCTTTGCGGGAATACTTGAAATGTTCGGCAGAGGAGCAATCGCTTACCTCGTGGGTATTTTCGGCTTTACAGCCGCTTGCTTCGCATCACCTGCTGCTTGGATACTTGCCGACGCATTTCTTATCCCTGCGTATTTTGTTTGCAGAAAGAAGCTTCTGAAAAAATACGGAGTGGAAAAGGTACAAAAAGAAGTATAACTAAACATTGAGGTGAAAATGCAAATCCGAAGAAGCTTTGTTTCTTCGGATTTTTGCATTAAAGATAGATGGAAAGTTATCTGTGTCAATTTAATTTCATTGTGATGAATCGTATTGCCCCAGCCATAAAACCGTGATATAATAATGATATTATTAAAATTTAGGAGTAATGAAAATGCTATATCAGCTTGCAATTTTCGACTTGGACGGAACAATTCTCAACACCCTTGATGACCTTGCCGACAGCCTTAACCACGTTTTGGCACAGCACGGCTTCCCACAGCATACAGCTGACGAGGTGCGTATGATGGTTGGCAACGGCATACTTAACCTTATAAAGCGTGCCCTGCCTAACGGTACGGAACAAACAACAGTTGAAGCGGTTTACAACGATTTCAACGCTTATTATAAACTCCACAGCGCTGACAAAACCAAACCATACAACGGAATAACCGAAATGCTTGAACAGCTTAAAGCAAGGGGAGTGAAGCTTGCTGTTGTATCAAACAAGGCAGACTATGCCGTGCAGGATTTGTGCGTAAAATATTTCGGCGGAGTTTTCGACGCTGTTGCAGGTGAAAAAACAGGAGTGCCGAAAAAGCCAGCTCCCGATGGTGTGAACAACATTCTTGCGGAACTTGGTATTGAGCGCAAAAATTCAGTTTACATAGGTGACTCCGATGTGGATTTACATACAGCGGAAAACGCTGAAATGGACTGCATTTCCGTAAACTGGGGATTCCGTGACGAAAAACTGCTCCGTGAAAACGGTGCAGAGCGGATTGTTTCAACTCCCGATGAAATAGTTGAAATTGTAACAAATGAATAAATTTGCACAATAAGTCAGCTTATCGGGAATGTTTTGCTATTGCACAATAGTTCAATACACTGTATAATATAGCTAAATAATTCAGTTGTGAAAGGACGATTCCAATGGCAAATCCATATCTTCCAAACTGGGAATATATTCCCGACGGCGAGCCGAGAGTGTTTGGTGACCGTGTTTACATTTACGGCTCACACGATAAAGCGGGCTCTGATAAATTCTGTGACTATGTGCTTAAATGCTGGAGTGCACCCGTTACAAACCTCAATGAGTGGGTTTGCCACGGTGATGTTTTCCATACACAGGCTGACCGTGACCACGCTTCCGATACCGACTGGACAAAGGAAAATAATGAGCTTTACGCCCCTGACGTTGTGGAAAAGGACGGCAAATATTATCTCTTTGCTTACATTGTAAATTCAATCGGCTGTGTGGCTGTAGCAGACAAGCCTGAAGGTCCATTCAAGATGATTTCCACCTACAAGTACACAATTCCCGACGAAATCTGCTGTAACGGCTGGTTTATCGACCCTGGTGTGCTCGTGGACGACGACGGTCGTACATACATATACTGCGGTTATGAGCGTTCTTTCCTCGCAGAAGTAAACAGCGAGAATATGTACGAAATCCTCGACGGTACCTGCATTGAGCACTTCATTCCATGTGAGCCAACTGAAGAAGGTGGCTTTGATGAAAAGGAAAAGTGCTTCTTTGAAGCGGCTTCACCACGTAAAGTCGGCGATACATACTATATGATTTACTCGCCGAAACGCGGAAGCAGACTTGCTTATGCAACATCTGACAGCCCCACAGGTCCGTTTACCTACAGAGGCTATATTGTTGATAATGGTGTGGATTACCCTGGCGGTAATGACCACGGTTCAATCGCCTGCATCAATGGACAGTGGTACATTTTCTACCACAGAATGACAAACGGAACAATTATGTCAAGACGCGGCTGTGTGGAGAAAATCGAAATTCTTCCTGATGGTACAATCCCGACAGTTGAAATGACTTCACTCGGCTTTGAGGACTCACTTAATCCGTACAGAATTACACCCGCTGATATTGCCTGCGTGCTGAAAAACGGCAACGGAAATATTATGATTACCGAAAGAAATGTCTTTGAAAGAGTGGTAACAAACGTTACAGAAGGCTGCGTAATCGGATATAAATACTTCGATTTCGGCGATGATTTTTCCAGCAAGACAATGGAATTTGCCGCACAGATCAACGGCTTCGGCTGTGATTGTCATATGCACATTCTTATTGACGGCGAGGACGGCGAAGAAATCGGTGTTGTTGATATCGGTCACGACAACGGTATAGTGAGCACAATCGTGAAAAACGTAACAGGCAGACACAGCGTGTTCTTCAAAATTACAACTGACTACACAGGCTGGACAGCTGATTACTTCAAGCAGAGAACTCTCTTTGAACTCAAATCCTTTGTGTTTATGAAATAAGGACGTGATAACGTGAAAATCGGTGCAATCGGATATAATTATGAGCACGATAACACTTTTTATATGGACAGGCCAAACGGCAATGGATGTTATCTTCTGCTTCTGATAAAAACACATTCGCTGTTTGAGGTTGACGGCAAAAAGATTGATGTCAAGCCAAATTCGTACATCCTTTTTACTCCCGAAACACCATGCAAATATCGTGCGGCAGAAAAATATTATACCGATGACTGGATGTTCTTCGAGCCTGATGAAGCTGATCTGAAGAAGTTTGAAGACTACGAAATTCCGCTTAACGAGATTGTCTATCTGGGTAACATTGACGAGCTTTCCCAGCTTATCCACGTTATGGCATACGAGCATTATTCCTCGGAATTCTGCCATGAAGAAATTGAGCGCGGTTACGTAGATATACTGTTTATGAAGCTTGGCAGACTTGTTCATTCAAAGATTTACACCGCACCGCGTTCAATTGCAGAGCGCAATGGCAAGTTCACCCAGCTCCGCACAAGAATTTTCACAATGCCAAATACTATCGGCAGTGTCGAGGATATGGCAGAGGAATTGGGGATGAGCCGTTCAGGTTTTCAGCACCTCTACAAAAAAATGTTTGGCGTAAGCGTTATGACGGACGTAATCAACGGCAGGCTTGACCGTGCTAAACGTCTGCTGTGTGCAACAAATCTTACTGTAAAGGAGATTGCGGAAAGTTGCGGCTATAAATGTGAGTACAACTTTATGCGCCAATTCAAAAGCAAATACGGAAAAACACCATCTGAATACAGAAAAATTATCTGATTAAGGAGATTTATTATGAAGCTTACAAAGATTTTATCCGTAGTAATTGCGGCAGTTATGTGCCTTTCTGCTTTTACAGCGTGTACAAAAGCAGAGGCGCTTGGCGGTTCTATGCGTGATATTACCACAATGGAGCTCGTTAACGAAATGGGCGTTGGTATCAATCTCGGCAACACCTTTGAAAGTGCAGGAAGCTGGATTGCACCAACAGGTGTAACAAGCTATGAGCAGGCTTGGGGAAGCCCGATTATCACAAGGGAAATGATTACAGGTTACGCTGAATGTGGTTTTGGTGTGCTCCGTATTCCTGTTGCGTGGTCCAATATGATGGGCGAGGATTACACAATCAATGCGACTTATCTTGCAAGAGTAAAGCAGGTCGTTGGCTGGGCACTTGAAGAAGATATGTACGTTATCCTCAACATTCACTGGGACGGCGGCTGGTGGACAGACTTTGCCAACGATGACAAGAAGGCAGAGTGTATGTACAAGTACGAACGAATCTGGACACAGCTTACCGAAGCTTTCAATAATGAGTACGGCGACAAGCTTATGTTTGAGTCCCTTAACGAAGAAGGCGGCTGGGAATCTATCTGGAACCGCTACAGCAATCAGGGCGACAAGGAAAAATCCTTTAATCTGCTTAACGAAATCAATCAGAAGTTTGTTGATATCGTAAGAGCATCAGGCGGAAACAATGCTGAGCGTCACCTCCTTATTGCAGGCTACAATACAGACTTTGACCTTACATGCGACCCTCTTTACAAAATGCCGAATGACCCTATGAACCGTTGTGCAGTGTCCGTTCATTACTATACACCGTCTACATTTGCAATTCTCGAAGCAGATGCAGACTGGGGCAAGGCACGTACAGAATGGGGAAGTGAAGCAGATTTTGCTGAACTCAACAAGTATATGACAATGATGAAGGAAACCTACATTGACAAGGGTATCCCTGTAATCGTAGGTGAATTTGGCTGTTCAACAAGCAACAAGACTCCCGAAATGATAAGACTTTACCTGACTTCCGTATGTGAAGCCGCTTACGATAACGGACTCTGTCCTGTCCTCTGGGATATTACAGACGTGTTCTATAACCGTGAAGAAGCAAAGTTTATCGACCCTGAGCTTCTTGAAGGCCTTATGGCTGTAAAGGAATAATTCTATTCTGCGGTGTAATTTTTGCACCGCAGAAATTTTTTGCAAAAACATATTGACATTTATCTATATGTATGTTATTATTCATATAGATAAATTTCAATGTGAGGCGATTATTATGTTAAAAAAAGAAGCAGCAGAATTATTTGCGGAAGGTTTCAATTGTTCCCAGTCAGTATTTTCGGTATTTGCGGAAAAGTATGGTCTGCCAAAGGAGACGGCACTGAAAATCGGGTGCGGATTTGGCGGCGGTATGCGTAACGCCGAGGTGTGCGGTGCGGTAACAGGCGGAATAATGGTAATCAGCCTGCGTTACGGACATTGTACAGCTGAAAATACAGACGGAAGAAGCCTTTGCTACGAAAAGACAAAAGAGTTCACCGATGCATTCAAGGCAAAAAATAAGTCTATTGTATGTCGTGAACTGCTCGGTTATGACATTTCAAAGCCTGAGGAAATGCAGGCAGCAGCAGAGAAAAATCTTTTCAAGACAACCTGCGTCGATATGATTGTCAGCGCAGTTGAAACACTGGAGGAGCTTGGTTACTGATGAATGAATATGTAAGTATCTTTAAGGCACTCGGCGATTCAACACGTCTTGAAATTGTGCTTATGCTGACGGAAGGTGAAAAGTGTGCCTGTAGGCTGCTTGAACGGTTTGAAATTACTCAGCCGACACTGTCACATCATATGAAAATTCTCAGTGAATGTGGACTTGTAAACGTTCGTAAAGAGGGAAAATGGTCATACTACTCATTAAAATGTGAAGTATGGAAAAAGTTCCGAAGCTTTGTTTATGATATAGAATGTAAAGCAGGAGGCAGCTGTTTGTGCAAGTGATATGGGAATTTATACAAAGCCAACTGCTTGGAATGAAATGGCTTAACGACTTGATTGGGAAGTTACTTGAAATATGTGGACTTGATACATCGTCACGGCTTGGCGCAAGCATACATTTCTTAATCTATGATGTGCTGAAAATCAGCGTATTGCTTTTGGTACTGATTTTTGTAATAAGCCTTATACAAACCTGGTTCCCGCCCGAACGTACAAAGCAAATCCTTGAACGGTACAAGGGTATCGGCGGCAATATTCTTGCCGCACTTCTCGGCACGGTTACACCATTTTGTTCCTGTTCATCAATACCGATTTTCATCGGCTTTACAAACGCAGGTCTGCCCCTCGGAATGACCTTTTCCTTCCTCATTTCTTCTCCTCTGGTGGATTTTGGGTCACTTGTTGTTCTTGCAAGTGTCTTTGGCTGGAAAACAGCAATTGCCTATGTTGTAGTAGGCCTTGTTCTTGCAGTGATCGGCGGTACAATAATCGGAAGAATCAATCCCGAAAGACAGCTTGAACCGAAGCTTTTCGGCAAGGCGGAACGTCTTGACAATACGGTATATGAAAGCTTTAGCCAAAGAAGCAAATTTGCTTTTTCGGAAGCTTGGGAAACCTGGAAATATGTTTTCAAATTCATACTTATCGGAGTAGCAGTTGGCGCACTGATACATAACTGGATTCCACAGACATGGATTGAAATGATACTTGGCAGTAAAAATCCTTTTTCAGTAATTATAGCAACAATTGTGGGGATTCCTATGTATGCCGATGAATTCAGTACAATTCCTATAGCTGAAGCACTATTCGAAAAGGGTGTAGGAATTGGTACGATATTGAGCTTTATGATGGCAGTAACAGCATTATCCCTGCCGTCAATGATAATGCTTCGTAAGGTTGTGAAGTCAAAGCTCCTTGGATTTTTTATTGCAATTGTAACTATCGGAATAATCACAATCGGATATATATTCAACGCTTTTGGAGGTGTGATAATATGAGTGAATACTGCGGAAGCTGCTGCCCGAAAACAAGCTGTAAAAACAACGGGAACTGTGCTGCCTGCGTGAAAAAGCACAGAGATACCGACAGTGTGCCTTATTGCCTTTTTCCAAACAATGACGGAGATAAAAGCTTGAAGCATTTTTATGAAAAGCTTAAAGAACGTTTTGAAAAATAAAAAAAGCTTCCGCATTGAGGTGCGGAAGCTTTCCTTTTACTCAGTTTCAAATTTTTCAGCAACAAGCTTGATAAACTTGGAAATCTCAATATGCTGAGGACATTTTGCCTCGCAGTTCTTGCACTCAATACAAGCAGAAGCCTTGTTGTGCTTTTCAGCAAGGTTGTCGTAATACTCACCCTGCACCGTGAATGGCTTCTCAATTTCCTGTTCCTCAGCGTTGAACAGCGAGAAGAAATCAGGAATAGGAATATTCATCGGACATTCATCAACACAGTAACGGCAAACTGTGCAGGGGATAGTAACAGTCGAGTTGATAATGTCAGCAACTTTAAGACAGACATCCTTTTCCTCATCGGTAAGCGGCTTGAAATTTTCCATGTAGCCCGTGTTGTCGAGCAACTGTTCTGTGTTGCTCATACCGCTGAGAACCATAAACACGTTCTCACAGCTTGCCGCAAAACGAATTGCCCAGGAAGGAACTGTCATATCAGGCTCACGGGATTTAAGCAGCTTTTCAGCCTTTTTCGGTACGTTGGCAAGTGTGCCGCCCTTGACAGGCTCCATTACAATAATATCCTTGCCATGTTTTACTGCAACCTCGTGGCACTTTCTGGACTGTACACCCTCATTTTCCCAGTCAAGGTAGTTAATCTGCAACTGCACAAATTCCATCTCAGGATGTTCAGTAAGGATTTTATCCAGCAGAATTGCATCATCGTGATAGGAAAAACCGATTTTCTTAACCTTGCCCTCAGCCTTCTTCTGTACAACAAAATCAAAAACTTTCAGCCTTTCTGCAATCTCATAGTTAGTCACATTAAGACAATGCACAAGATAATAGTCAAAATAATCGACGCCGCATTTTTCAAGTTGTTCGTTGAAGATACGTTCAACATCAGCTTCTTCCTTAAGGAACATAGTCGGCATCTTTGTGGCAAGCAGATAGCTGTCACGTGGATGACGGTCAACAAGCACTTCCTTGATTACATTTTCACTCTTGCCTGCGTGATACATGTATGCAGTGTCAAAATATGTAAATCCTTTTTTAAGGAAAGTGTCAACCATTCCGCAAATCTGTTCTTTATCAAAGCTGGTCTGGTCGTTGCCATCAAGAAGCGGCAGACGCATAAAGCCGAAGCCTAATTTTTTCATTTGTATCAACCCTTTCTGAGTTCATCGAGTCGTTTTCTTATTGCAGCGATAGCTTCATCAGTATCATCAATGTCAGCTGTAACCTGTTCCATAGGACAAATCCCGTCACCTTTGCGGTTTATAATGTTATCAACAAGCAAATTGTATGTAAAGGTCATTCCCTTTGCACACAAAAATTCTGCAGCGGGCTTGCTTATCACATCAGTATGAATCTCACGCACTCCTGCATGGACAAACAACGCAGCTGCGGCTTTTCCGACAACTTTGTCGGCGGCGGAAAAACCTTTGAGATCAATTTTGTTGTCGATAAATTCCAGCATTGGAGCGACACCACGTTTTGTGCTGGTGTAAAGCTTATTACCATTACACAGCACAATGGTGTATTCACTGCCGTTCAATACGCTTTTTGCTTTTTCAAGGTTTGTCATACGTCACTTCTGCCTCTTATTTTGTCAGCAGCAAGTGGAATGAATGCCCACTGAAGAACAATTCCGAAAAGTCCTGCGGTAATAAATTCACCGATAGAAGCAACTGTAAGAGCAGTGTTACCAATAACATAAATGGAAACAAGAACTGCAAGCGCACGAGCTGCACGTCCGGCAATCTGAACAATAATAAGCTGTGTAAAGCTGTTTAGCTTTGCAGTTGAAATCAGTCCGGATACAAGTCCGTATACACCGAGTTCAATTATCATAAAAGGCAGAAGTGCGGCAGTTGGCATTCCTGAAATAGCAAAGCTTGCTAATGGGCTGAGTATACCTGCAATAACACCGACAGCAGGTCCTCCGATAAAGCCTGCAAGAATTACAGGAATGTGCATAGGCAGGAATGCTGAAGCAACTTTAGCGCCGGTTCCTGAAATTACACCGATTGCGTGAAAAATCTGCGGAAGAATTACAGCTGCCGCTATTGCTGCAAATAACGCAATAACCTTGTATGAAGCGGATTTTTTTGTGACACTTATGTTCATAATATTACCTCCAGTTTAAGTGTTAATTATATAATAACACTTATAGTATACTTGATGTCAAGTAACTTTTGAAAAAACAGTAAATTATCCAATCACTTGCTGTCGGAATGTGCATAATGTAGAAAATTGTGTAATAATATTGATTTTTTTTGGAAATGTGATATAATTAAGTAAATATAGTATGATTTTGTTACTATTTTGTACAGAAAGGCAGGTAAAGGTATGCAAAGCCTGAAGCTTACAGAGCTTATCGATATAAGTATTCTTCAGAAAATTCAGGATTCATTCTCTGAATATACACATCTTGCGTCACTTATTGCGGACGAAAACGGCGTACCTGTAACTGTCGGAAGCGGTTTTACAAGATTTTGCTTTGAACTAACAAGAGGTTCTGAAATAGGATACAGCAGATGTGTGGAATGTGACCGTATGGGCGGCGTGAATTCACTAAAAACAGGTAAGCCCTCTGTTTATCAGTGTCACGCAGGATTATGCGACTTTGCCGCACCGATCATTGTTGACGGAATTTATGTGGGAAGTATTATGGGTGGACAGATCCTTACACAAGCACCTGATGAAGAACTTATTAGAGAAAGAGCAATTGAATACGGTATTGATGAACAGCTTTATATTGATGCAGCAAAGGAAGTACATATAAAGTCAGAGAAGGATGTTCTTGAGGCAGCTAATTTTATTTTCAAGCTTGCTGAAATCCTTTCTGAAATGGCATATAAGAATTATCAGGCCTTGAAAACAAGTAAGAGTCTTGAGAAGGCCGCTGTTTCACAGGCTTCATACATCATTGATATGAATGCTGAAATACATAAGAATATAAAAAGCTGGATAAATATGGCTGAGCGTATAGTAGATTGCGATGATGACGCTTACATAGGGGAAATTGTTTCTACTTTTGTTCGTGAAGGTCAGCAGCTTCTTTCGTCAATCGAAGATACAGTTGAGTTTGCAAAGATGACAGACGGTGAAATTGAGCTTTCTGAAGAAGAATATAATGTCCGCGATACTTTCGGAAACCTGATTAAAGATAATGAGCTTGAAAATGCTGGTAAAATTATTCTGAATGTCAGTGATAATGTTCCTGAAAATCTGTTTGGTGATACGGGACGTATAAGTCAGGCTATTATAAAATTGCTTCAAAGAATGAAAAATGTTGCACCTAAAGGTGACCTGGTGCTTAATGTGCTTTGTCCGCATTGTTCCTATGCGGCAGAGCTTGAAATAAGAATAGGAACGACAGAGCACGTTGTTGCTGATGAAGAAATAAGTGATGCAAACAATAGCTTCAAGAACAAAAATAAATATATAAATCTGAGAGATCTTGACGATGTGGGAATGACGGTTACAGGAAGGATTATCAAGCAGATGCACGGAACTATCAATGCTGTTGAAAGTGAGAAATCAGGTATTGAATATGTAATAAAGGTTCCGCAGCTTGCTGTTGCAGAATAAGAATAGGGGGAAGGGCTATGGCTTTTGATTGCTGCACATATGAAAAGGCTTTGGAAAAGTTCATATTTATGACAATGCGTAATTCTGGCAGAGATGTTGTCATAGCTTCAGACTCCGTTAAGGATTTGTGTGAGGTTTTGGATATTTCAAGACTTGATGCGGAGCTGTATAAGAATGTATCAGAGGCTGAACAGAGAAACGGTGAGATAACTACCATTTTTGATGACGGTAATGCTGATATGGAAAAGTGTGCAGCATTCAGTTCGCTGCCCGGTGACGGAACAATCGCAGGATACAATGCATACAAGCGTAAGGATGCTCCCGATTGGGATGAAGCTTCCTTCAGCAGAGTTAATATGCTTCTTCATATGGTTCATATTCTTTTTGACCGCTCAAGACTTATGAAGGTTGCGGATTATCTTGCATTCCACGATAATGAGATTGAAACCTATAACATTGCACACTTTGTAAAAACAATAAATACTTCAATTATAAACGGTACAATCGGCAAGTATGATGCTTGTTATTTCAATATCAAGAATTTCTCCGACATTAACAATATGCTTGGCAGAACCAAAGCAACTGAGATTATGAAAAAGTATATCAGCCAGCTTTCCGACCTTCTTGGAGAAGGTGAGGCTGTATGCCGTATGGGCGGAGATAATTTTACAGTAATTTTTTATAAGGAAAAGCTGGAACAGATCAAGAAGTACCTTGTTGTTGCAGATGTAAAATATGATGACGGTAAGTCTGTTTCGCTTCGTTCATCAGCGGGATTTTACGTTATTCCTGATGATTGCCCAGATGTTTCGCAGGTTATGGATTGTATCAATGCGGCAAAGAATGTTGCAAGAAGCGATATGACCCTTACAAGCGTTTTCTATAATGATGAAGTTATGAAACGTGATGTCGAACGCAGAATGTATGAGCAGCTGTTCAACGAGGCAATCAAGAATGAGGAATTCAAGGTTTTCTATCAACCTAAGGTGTCGTTGAAGAAATACAAGGTTTCAGGTGCAGAGGCACTTTGTCGTTGGTTTCACGATGGCGAGATTATTCCGCCGATTAAGTTCATTCCTGTTTTTGAACGTAATAAGGCAATCTGTATACTTGACTTTTATATGCTGGAGCATGTTTGCCGCGATATCCGCAGTTGGATTGACAACGGCAGAGATGTGGTAAAGGTTTCTGTAAACCTTTCCAGATGCAATCTGGGCGAGCCGCAGCTGGTTGAGCGTATCATTGCAATGGTAGATAAGTATAATATTCCTCATGAGTATATCGAAATAGAACTTACAGAAACAACAACTGATGTTGCTTTCTCCGAACTGAAAAAGGTAGCATTCGGGCTTCAGGCAAGCGGAATAAGCATTGCCGTTGACGATTTCGGAATAGGATATTCATCACTTAGCCTTATCAGTGATCTGCCGTGGAATGTGCTTAAAATTGACAAGAAATTCCTTCAGGTAAATCAGCCCAGCACCGCTCATAACTACCTTATGCTAAAGCATATCATTTCTCTTGCACAAAGCCTTGGGATTGAGTGTGTGGTTGAGGGTGTCGAAACTGTTGAGCATATCAAGGTGCTGAAGGAAAATAATTGCTATATGGCACAGGGATTCTACTTTGATAAGCCTTTGCCGAAGGAAAGCTTTGAACAGCGACTTGCAGTTAATATGTAAATAAAAACGGGAAGTTATTATAACTTTCCGTTTTTTAGTTGACAATCATATAGCTGTATGGTATAATCAAATTATACATATTGCACAACTTCATTATGAAAAGGTGAGGCTATGTTATTAAATAAAGAAAAAGTTTCAAAAATTGAAATATATGATGCAAAGGAACGACATCTTGGAACTACTCATATATTTTCTTTTGCTAAGTCACTTTTTAAATCGTCGACAATTGGTATGACAATCAAGTGTAATAATCTCCCAAATATGAAAAAGGGCGATTCGGTAATGCTTGTTTTTGAATACATCAACAGCCAGCGTTACAGAACAGTTACAAAGCTTGATTCGGCTTCAAAAGCACAGATTGAAGTCAAAGTTGGTGAGGTTACCGAGATTGAGGAACGCAGACGTTCCTTCAAGATTGCCACAAAAGAAAAGGCAACGGTTTATAAAACCAAATCCGACAAGGAAGAGGGCTTCGAGGGAACTATACTCAATATCAATATCGGCGGTGTGCTTCTTCATTGTGAGGAGTATTTCAACGTAGGAACAATAGTCTATATCAATACTTTTTCGGGAGCACTTGAAGTTCCCGCCAAAATTCTCCGCCGTCAGAATGATATAAACGGAAACTTTATGGGGTACGGCTGTCAGTTTGTTGATATTTCCGAAGCGGAAGAAGAAATTGTTGCAAAATATATACTCGAGTGTCAGGTTGCGGAGCGTGAACGCCGTAAGACTCTTGAACAAATGGGTATGAATTAAAAAATATCGGGTATCGCATTTATCTGCGATACCCGATTTGTTTTATAATTTATCAAACAAGCTTATCAACTTCATAAAGCTTTTTCAGCACGTTTTGCGGAATTTGCTTGTCAGCACCGTAACGCTCATAAATACGCTGTATGTCGGCAATTGCTTCGTCCATTCGGTGCTGTTTGGCGTAGAGAAAGCCTCGTACCCAATATGAACCGTAAGGAAACGATATTTCGTTATTGCATTCATTAATAGATTTTGTTTCCTGTGCAATAATATCATCTATCGTTTTTATACGTCCGAACCAATCCTGCATAAATGGTATATTACGTCTTACAACCTCACCTATGTGTTCTCTTGCCCATTCAGCGTCAGCGCCATAAATCGGAATAAAATATTTTTCTCGTATTGCAACGGCGTCACGGTCAGGTTTCAGGCTGGGAGCGAAAAAATCCATATAATCAATATACGGAAAAGGACTTCCTCCAAAGTCACTGTGAACGGCCTTTTCTGTTCGGAAATAACCAAGCTTTCCACTACATTTAAACAGTTTCTTTTCCCAAGGAATAAAATCAAAATTATAGCCCCAGTACATTGGCCAGTGAGTGCCTTTAATGGCGTAAACGTAAAAAACTTTTCGGCAGTGGTTGTCCCACTCGGTAAACCACCAGTGTCCCTTTGTACAGCATTTTACATCAAAATATTCCGTAAGCACCTCAGTTATTGAATCATTCATATATGGTATTATTGATGTTTCGTAATACATATAAGCCTCCGTGTGCATATTGTTGTTAAATTTATTATAACAGCAATTCCGAAGAAAGTCAACAAAACAAAATGTGCCTTTGACACTAACATCAAAGGCACATTATTATATTACTTAATATCAGCGTGGTATGCCTGAAGGGACTTAACAAATTTGTTTTCGATGCCCTTCATAAAGCGGATACCCTCTGCGCTTGCCTTTGCAGCAGCCATTGTTGTGATGTAAGGAATTCTGTGCTTGATAGCAGACTTACGGATGTAGCTGTCATCTGTAACGCTGTCCTTACCTGCAGGTGTATTGATGATAAGCTGAATTTCGCCGTTTGCGATTTCATCAGCAATATTAGGTCTGCCCTCATACATCTTGAAAATGTGCTTAGCAGGGATACCTGCGTCAACAATCATCTGATAGCTCTTGCCTGTAGCAATGATGTTGAATCCAAGCTCGTTGAATGCCTTAGCAATCTCGATAAGCTCAGGCTTGTCACGGTCACAAACGCTGAGGAGAACTGTTCCCTCAAATGGAAGATGTACCTGAGTAGCCTCCTGAGCCTTGTAGTAAGCCTCACCGAAGGACTGGGAAAGACCAAGCACCTCACCTGTTGAACGCATTTCAGGACCGAGAACAGGGTCAACCTCCTGGAACATATTGAATGGGAATACCGCTTCCTTTACGCCGTAGTGCTTGATTTCACGGTCATGGAGATCAGCAACAGGAGAAGCCTTGCCTGTGAACTGAGAAACCATAATTTCAGTTGCAATCTTAACCATATTGATGCTGCAAACCTTTGAAACAAGCGGAACAGTTCTGGAAGCACGTGGGTTAGCTTCGAGAACGTAAACAGTGTCGCCCTCAATAGCGTACTGCATATTCATAAGACCGCAAACGTTCATTTCAATAGCAATCTTTCTTGTGTAATCCTTGATTGTTTCAATCATCTTTTCGGAAAGATTCATGGAAGGAAGGATACAAGCGGAGTCACCTGAGTGAACACCTGCAAGCTCAATGTGTTCCATTACCGCAGGAACAAAGCAGTTTGTGCCATCGGAAATAGCGTCAGCCTCGCATTCGGTAGCGTGGTTGAGGAAACGGTCGATAAGGATAGGTCTGTCAGGTGTAACACCAACAGCCGCAGACATATAAACCTTCATCATCTCGTCATCGTGTACGATTTCCATACCGCGTCCGCCGAGAACGTAGGAAGGACGAACCATTACAGGATAGCCGATACGGTTAGCAATTTCAAGTGCCTCGTCAACATTTACAGCCATACCAGCCTCAGGCATCGGAATACCAAGCTTGTCCATCATAGCACGGAAGTGGTCACGGTCTTCAGCAAGGTCGATAGTTTCAGGAGTTGTACCAAGAATGTTTACGCCATTCTTCTTGAGGTCAGCCGCAAGATTGAGCGGAGTCTGACCGCCGAACTGTGCAATAACACCTATTGGCTTTTCCTTGTCGTGAATGCTGAGAACATCTTCAAGTGTAAGAGGTTCAAAGTAAAGCTTGTCGGAAGTATCATAGTCAGTGGAAACTGTTTCAGGGTTACAGTTTACAATAATGGACTCAAAGCCAAGCTTTTTGAGAGCAAGTGCAGCGTGTACACAGCAGTAGTCGAATTCGATACCCTGACCGATACGGTTAGGACCGCCGCCGAGAATCATAATCTTAGGCTTGTCTGTGTTTACAGGGCTCTTGTCCTCGTCAAGGTGGTAAGTGGAGTAGTAGTATGCAGCGTTTTCAGTACCGCTTACATGTACGCCTTCCCACGCTTCACGGATGCCGTATTCGTAACGTGCATTTCTGATATCATCTTCAGGAACAGCAAGAAGCTGGCTGAGATATCTGTCACTGAAGCCGTCAAGCTTAGCCTGCTTGAGAACGTCCTTAGCAGGAACAGCACCCTTCTGTGCGATGAGAGCCTCTTCCTCCTGAACGATTTCCAGCATCTGTTCAAGGAACCAGTGCTTGATTTTTGTAAGCTGGAAGATTTCTTCAACAGTAGCGCCCTTGCGGAGTGCTTCATATATAATGAACTGTCTTTCACTGGATGGGAAACGGAGCTGCTTGAGAAGCTGTTCCTTAGTCATTTCGTTGAAATTCTTAGCAAAACCAAGACCATAGCGACCTGTTTCAAGGCTTCTGATAGCCTTCTGGAAAGCTTCCTTGTAAGTCTTACCGATGGACATTACTTCACCAACAGCACGCATCTGTGTGCCAAGCTTGTCCTCAGCGCCCTTGAACTTTTCGAAAGCCCAGCGAGCGAACTTGATAACAACGTAATCTCCGTCAGGAACATACTTGTCAAGTGTGCCGTACTTGCCGCAAGGGATTTCATCAAGTGTAAGACCGCAGGCAAGCATAGCGGAAACAAGTGCGATAGGGAAGCCTGTTGCCTTTGAAGCAAGTGCGGAAGAACGTGAAGTACGTGGATTGATTTCGATAACAACAATTCTGCCGCTTACAGGGTCGTGAGCAAACTGACAGTTACAGCCGCCGATAACCTCGATAGCTTCAATAATCTTGTATGACTGTTCCTGAAGCTTTTTCTGAACATCTTCGGAAATTGTAAGCATAGGTGCGGAACAGAAGGAGTCACCTGTGTGAACGCCGATTGGGTCAATGTTTTCAATGAAGCAAACTGTGATTTTGTTGTTTGCAGCGTCACGAACAACTTCAAGTTCGAGTTCTTCCCAGCCTGCAATACATTCTTCAACGAGAACCTGTCCAACAAGGCTCGCCTGAAGACCTCTTGCACAAACAACCTTCAGTTCGTCAACGTTGTAAACCATACCGCCGCCTGCGCCGCCCATTGTGTAAGCAGGACGGAGAACAACAGGGTATTTCAGCTTTTCAGCAATTGCAACAGCTTCGTCAACGGAGTAAGCAACTTCGCTTCGTGCCATTTCAATGCCAAGCTTGTCCATAGTATTCTTGAATTCGATACGGTCTTCACCACGTTCAATAGCGTCAACCTGAACACCGATAACCTGAACGTTGTACTTTTCAAGTACGCCTGCCTCAGCAAGCTCGGAGCAAAGGTTAAGACCGGACTGACCGCCAAGGTTAGGAAGGAGAGCGTCAGGACGTTCCTTTTCGATAATCTGTGTCAGACGGTCAACATTGAGAGGCTCAATGTAAGTGATGTCAGCAACATCAGGGTCTGTCATAATTGTAGCAGGGTTTGAATTTACCAGCACGATTTCGTATCCGAGGTTTCTGAGCGCCTTGCACGCCTGAGTGCCTGAATAGTCAAATTCGCAGGCCTGACCGATAATGATAGGACCTGAGCCGATAATCATAATCTTGTTGATATCTTGTTTCTTTGGCATACTTTTCTCCCTACTCGCACCATAAAGTGCGTAATTGAATTTACCGTTATAAAAAACAGCATTTTTTCTCGAATACTATAATAGCACAAATCGGTATAAAATGCAAGATGTAAAATCAAAAATTTCGTATTTAGGGAAATTTTTTACTACATATAATAGAGCGTATGTTGAAAGAGGAAAAATATTGTGCTATAATGATAAAAATATGATTTCAGGAGTAACCCTATGATTCTGAGAATGCCCGAGTATTACAAGAATTTTACCTGCACAGCCGACAAATGCAGCGACAATTGCTGCGTAGGCTGGGAAATTGATATAGACAGCAAAACCGCCGCATACTACGATAGCGTAACGGGCGATTTTGGTAAGAAGCTTTGCGGCAATATATCCGATACAGACCCGAAAAGCTTTATCTTAGGCGAAAACGAGCGTTGCCCGTTCCTTAATGACCGCAACCTCTGCGAAATAATCCTTACACTCGGTGAGGACAAGCTTTGCAATATCTGCACTGAACACCCACGCTATTACGAATGGTTCGGAAACGTAAAAGAGGGCGGAATAGGTCTGTGCTGCGAGGAAGCAGCAAGAATAATCATATCAGCCGAAAATCCATCTGATACATACGAAACGGAAATTCCCGACGAGGAAAATGACTTTGAGGAAACACCTTTGAACGCTTGCCTTTTGGGAGTCCGCGAGAAAATTCTTGCATATCTTATGTGTGACAGCTTGCCTCTGAAAACAAAAATCAGGGACATAATCAGTTATGCAACACTTGTGCAGAACAATATTGATAATAGTACATATGACATTCCCGAGATTTTTTCTTCCGTGGAATACGCTGAACATCGCTTCAACGATATCCTTTCATTTATGTCAACACTTGAACCGATTGATGAAAAGTGGCTGCCGTATCTGGAAAAGATAATGGAAATGTATGATGCGGCTTGCAATAAAAAGGAACAATTCCTGCAAAACAACCCCGAGATAGAGCAATATCTCCGTAGCATCGCCGTGTACTTTGTATGGAGATATTTTATGAAGGGTACGTTTGACGGGGAAATCGTCTCCCGTGTAAAGCTTATGGCGGCAAGTGTGGCGGTAATCGGTTATATGTACCTTTGCAAATGGCTTGAAAGCGGCACGCTTACCTACGAGGACTGCGCACAGCTTGCTAAGAATTATTCCAAAGAAATCGAGTACAGCGAGGAAAACCTCGAAGCAATGCTTGATGCGGCGTACGACCTTGCCGCATTTGATGATAACGTGTTGAAAGGCTTGTTTGCATAACCCTGCAAAGCAAAACACAAAAAGTCGGGAAAACTTACAATGTAAATGCTACAATATAATCACAGTCAAAGAGAGGACGTGTAAAAATGAACGGTTGGGCAGAGGGCATACAGAGTGCAATACAGTATATCGAGGATAACCTTACAGAAGAACTTGAAATCGAGGATATAGCGTCGAAAGCGTACGTTTCGGCATTCTATTTTCAGAAGATTTTCAACTGCCTGTGCGGCTTCACGGTTGGCGAGTATATCCGCAACCGCAGGCTGACCCTTGCGGCGCAGGAACTTTCTGCGGACGACGCAAAGGTTATCGACGTTGCTATGAAATACGGTTACGACTCACCTGACAGCTTCACCCGTGCATTCACAAAATTTCACGGTATTTCTCCCTCGGCTGCAAAGGAAAAGGGTGCGGAGCTGAAAGCCTTTGCACCACTCAGAATTAAACTTACACTGGAGGGCGGTACTACTATGGAGTACAAAATCGTTGAAAAAGAAGCATTTACAATTATGGGCAAATCAAAGCTGTTCAATATCGAAACTTCTTACACAGAAATTCCGAAATTCTGGGGTGAGCACTATCAGTCAGGCGGAGGCGAAATCATAAAGGGAATGTTCGGTGCCTGTATGGATAGCAACGGAAAAAGCATTGATTATCTCATTGCGGATTTGTATTTTCCTTGGAACGATATTCCCGAGGGCTGTACAACAAGAGTTATCCCAGCAGGAACCTGGGCAGTTTTCCCATATCACGGCGAATGCCCGAAAGCACTTCAGGACGTGAATACTCAGATCTGGAGTGAGTGGATTCCGAACTGCAAGGAATATAAACTCAGCGGCAACTACAATCTTGAATTTTACATCTCACCAACCGAAGGGCAGATATGGGTGCCTGTTGAAAAGGCGTAATAAAAAACGAACAGACCTTGGAGCAAAAACTCCAAGGTCTGTTCTGTTATTCATTAACCGACGAATGACTGTAAATGTAGAATTCTTCCTGACTCGGCTTCCATTCCTTTTTCTTAGGCGGGAAGGTAGAGTCGAACTTCTCAACAGCCTCAACATCACCGCAAGGGGCACTTGCGGAGCTTTCGTGGTAGTACCATCTTCTGCCGTCCAGCGCACCTTCTGTAAGTTCATTCACAAGCAGAGGAGTAGGGAAGTAATCCCCGTCAAGGCAAACGTTGTAACGTCTGCAGCTCTTGAAGCCGCATCCCACATAATTTGCAGGATTGCCGAAAATAGCAATAACATCGTAGCCCATTTCCTTGGCCTTTTCAAAGCTGTGTTCAAGAAGTGCCCTGCCGTAGTGATTGCGCTGAAAGTCAGGGTGTATGCACACAGGACCGAAAGAAAGGATTACCTTTTCCTCGCCCTTTTCGTCAACAAGCTTAGCCTTGGTGTACATAACGTTTCCGATAATTTGCCCATCCTTTTCGATAACGAAAGCAAGTTCAGGAATGAAGTCCTCGTGGCTTCTCATAACGTGCACGAAATAATGCTCGTCAGCGCCCTCCTTGTAAACATTCCAGAAAGCTTCACGGGTAAGATTTTCAACTGTACGGTAGTCGTCAGGTGTTTCGTTGCGGATAATAAAATTGTTGTTCATTTGTAGTTTCCTCCTGAAAATTTCAAAATAGTTCAAATATAAAATATCCGAAGTTCCAAGAGGTTGCTTTGTGAGTAACCTCTCGGTTACAGCACTATCGCCTTATTGGTGTAATTTTTCAAACAAAAATCTCCTTGTTAATAAATTTAAGCGTAGAAAGAATTTCAATCCACGATTTGATTGTAGCATAGTTGTTTATGTTTGTCAATATATTATATGTTTTGTTCGTATAAATTGTATAGTATCTGTATCAAGAGGTTTATATAAGGAAAAGCAATTTGTTACATATCGCTGTTAATAAAATTATGATATGAAGGGCGTTGCAATCCATCATCATATCCTTCAGAATATCCCTTGTCATATATTTCATCGTAAACTATAGTAAAAAATAAAATAAATGCTAAAACAATACCAGCTAATAAGCCTGTAAAAAAAGCGAGAACAGTTTTTTTATTCATAACATTTTCCTCCATAATTTTTGCTGTTTCAGCAACTTCACACTCCACTCTCCAAACTCCACACTATACACGAAGCCGCCTCCACAAAGGAAGCGGCTTATAACACCGGTGGGGTTTATTCCCATATTTCAGCTTCGTCAATTTCAAGTGCATCAAACTCGTCAATGAGAGTGTCAGCATCCTTGTCAGCTATCATTTGACGGTACTTATCACTTAAATAGTTCAGATTTTCTGTGAAATGCTCACCTTCAATATCTTCATCATTTGCAACAGCGTCAAGCATTTGAGTATAGATAAACTCGTCAAAATCGTGACCTTCAATCGTCGGATTGTCATATTCATCGTGACAATACAAAATAACCATAGGTTCTTCTGTTTCGCTTGAATATAAGAAGCAGTACAAATCACCGCCGCCGTTTTTACCGAAAGGAATTAAGGTAACATCCTTTGAAAGTGTAACGTCATTGTCTTTTTCCTGACAATCAATCAATTCTTTTAAGTCATCAATTGCTTCGGATATTTTATCAAAAATGAGTAATTCACAACTGCAATCCAACATTAAAAACGCTTTTGAGTCATTTATGTATTCTTCTCTGTTAGCTGTAAATTCTTCCTGACTCATTTCAAGCCATTTCATAGCACCTGTTTCATAAATCCTGTGAAATGCCTTTGGAAATTGCACTTTCAATTCTTGTTCTAATTCTGCAAGCTTCATAAATTATTCACTCCTATTTTTATAAATTTTAATTATTATATCATACAGAGCAATAAAAATCAATAGAAAGAATAATATCTGATGTAAAAAAGCCGCCTCCCAAAGGAAGCGGCTCAGTATTATACATATCCGAAAACGGAAGAAAGGAAAATTACAACCATAAATATTGGTGCAACAAACTTAATCATAATGCGGTACATGCCTTTAGACTTGAATGGGGAGTTAATCTGTACTTCGTCCTCAACATAAGCTGTTTTTGCAACATAGCCGATAAGAATACAGGTGAGAAGCGCAACAATCGGCATCATAATGTTGTTGCTGAGGAAGTCGAAGAATGTGAGCAGGTCGTCCTGACCGAAAGGCTGTACATTCTTCCAGATGTTGAAGCCGAACACGGAAACAAGTCCGAGTACAAGAGAGAACACAATTACGATAAGGCAGGCAGGAATACGCTTGACCCTGAACTTCTCCATAACTACGGAAACAATGGTTTCCATAAGGGAAATGGAAGAAGTAAGTGCCGCAAGAAGTACAAGTGTGAAGAAGATAAGACCGATGATGTTGCCGCCCTTCATTGTACCGAAAACCTGCGGAAGTGTCTGGAACATAAGACCCGGACCGCTGTTGATTTTGGATGGGTCACCGCCTGCAAATGCGAAAACAGGTGGAACAACCATCATACCAGCGAGAAATGCAATACCTGTGTCAAAAAGCTCGATGTGTCTTACAGACTGTTCAAGGTTGTCTTCTTTTCTCATATAAGATCCATATGTAATCATAATACCCATAGCAAGTGACATAGAGTAGAAAAGCTGCCCCATAGCCGCAACAACCGTCTTGATTGAGAAGTTTGCGAAGTTAGGCTTGATATAGTAAATGAAACCGTCCCACGCGCCGTCAATTGTAACGGAGTAAATTGCGATGAACAGGGAAATAAGAACAAGAACAGGCATAAGCAGCTTGCTTACCTTTTCAATGCCCTTTTCAACGCCAAGCATTACAACAACCGCTGTAATCAGAATGTAAATTACAAAGAATATGATAGGCTGTGTGGTCTGACCGATGAAGTTGCCGAAGTAAGCACCCTTGTCAGCCGCAGCCTCAGCGCCAGCACCTGTAATGTACACGGTAACATATTTCATTACCCAGCCGCCGATTACACAGTAGTAGGGGAGAATGATTGCAGGAACAGCCGCCGCCAGCCAGCCAAGCGGTTTGAACTTCTTGTTGATGTCAGCATAAGCGCCGATAACACTCTTTCCTGTTCTGCGTCCGATAGCGATTTCGGTAATCATAAGTGTGAAACCGAATGTAACTGTCAGGATGATGTAAACAAGCAGGAAGATACCGCCGCCGTACCTAGCCGCAAGATACGGAAAACGCCAGATGTTTCCAAGACCAACGGCAGACCCTGCTGCCGCAAGAATAAATCCGAGCTTTGAGCTGAATCCGCCCTTGTTCTCGGACTTGTTGATTTTAGTACTCATAAATAATATAGCCCCTTTTGTATTTTTACACAATTACTAAGTATTATATCAGTTTCATGCTTGTCTTGTCAAGCAAATGCGACAAAAAATACGCATTATTTTTGTCGCTTGTTTGGAAATAAATTGTTGATTTGCTGTTAATTGTATGTTATAATGTATTGTGTGTAAATCTAATCTGATTTTCGGAAGGAAGAAGACAAATGGGAAAACGTAAGCTTATAGGTGTTATAACTGCATTACCTGAGTCTGTTCATGCAAAAAGGATTTTGAGAGGTATTTTTGAACAATGTGAAAAATATGGCTATAATGTAGCTGTTTTTGGCACAATGGTAAATGTGTCCAGCAAGAATACACAGTATCTCAATGGTGAATTGAATATATATGAGCTTCCGAATTTTGATATGTTCGATGCGGTTATCATTGATATGATTCCGATTATTGAGGATGGTGTGGAATATGTCAAGGAACGTCTTGCTTCATGTATTCCCAAAGACTATAACAAGCCGTTGATTGTGCTGAATGTTCCGTTCGGCAATTATCCTACTATTTACGGAAGCGATGCTCCTGTGTTCAGGGAAATAACCGAGCATATGCTCGACGTGCATAATGTCCGTGATATTTATTTCCTTACAGGACAGAAGGGATATAATATTGCCGAGGAAAGAGCGCAGGTTTTCCGTCAGGTTATGGCTGAGCGCGGCATGCCTGTGTCTGATGACCATATATTCTACGGCGATTTCTGGTATTCGGGCGGTGTAAATCTGGCTGATGATATTGTATCCGGAAAGGTACGTAAGCCTGAAGCTGTTATCTGTGCAAGTGACCACATGGCAATAGGTCTTGCTAACAGACTTGTAAAGCTGGGAGTGAGGGTGCCTGAGGATATATTGGTAACAGGCTTTGAAGCAACACAGGAATCCCTGCTCAATTCCCTTACAATAACATCCTTTGAGTCCAACGCTGCACAGACAGCGGCAGATGCTGTTGATATGATAAGAAGGAATCTTGAACCTGATGTGGAAATAATGCCATATTCTATGGGCAAAAATGGTCATATACACTGTGCAATGAGCTGCGGCTGTAAGTCAGATTCTTCAAATTTTGCGAAGGAATTCCGAGAGGCATTCTATAATATCTATCCTGACTATGAAAGAGAGGATTTCTACGTAAATGCCGATATTGGTCAGCTTATGGAGGAATATATTGGTGAAACCTTCTCAGCATCAAGAAATCCGCAAGAATGTCTGAAAAATATCTATATGAAGACATACATCAACAAGCCATATGCGAATTTTTATCTCTGTCTCGGTGAAAACTGGCTCGATAATGAGTATGAAAATGAAAAGGGTTATCCCGACAGAATGAAAATCGTTGTTCATACAGCGCAGGAATTGGATACAGGCTTTTTCGACGACAGCGAAGCAATTGAATTTGATTCTTCGCTTATGCTTCCGCAGCTTTATGATGAAACCGATAAGCCGTCCGTATTCTATTTCTCGGCAATTCATTTTATGGAGAAATCCTACGGCTACGCAGTTCTTCATCGTTACCTTGACGATAGTCCGACAGTAAATCTTGTTTATCGTAACTGGCTTCGTTTCGTGAATATATCGCTGGAAATGGTGCAGGCGAAAAATAAGCTAATGATGATGTCTGTACGTGACGAAATGACAGGTGCATACAATCGCCGCGGTATGAAGATGAAGGTTGACGAAATGCTGTCAAGAGCATCCGCTGATGATATGCTGTACGTATTCGTTATTGATATGGATGGCCTGAAATACATCAATGATACCTTCGGACACAATGATGGTGACCTTGGTATCAAGACCGTGTATATGGCAGCAGCATCTATTATGACGCCTGACGAAATCTGTGTACGTGCAGGCGGCGATGAATTCTATGTTTTCGGCATAGGTAAAATTGATGAACAGACCCTTGCAAGTGATGCGGAACGTTTCACACAAAAGCTTCAGCAGCTTAATGAAAATATTGATAAACCGTATGTCGTAAGTGCAAGTATTGGATATGCATACGGAAACGTCGGAAATCTCAATCTCAACAGCGTTATCAATACTGCCGACGAAAGAATGTACAGAAACAAAATCGAACGTAAAAAACAACGTATATAAACTATGCTCCCTGTTGAATAAACAGGGAGTTTTCTTGTGCTCGGATATAATGTAAATATGTTGACAAATATGAATGAATGTTGTATAATGTATAATATGTAAAATGGGGTGGAATTTAGCTCTTTTTTACAATTTCAACAACGGAATGTATGGTGTGATATGAGTAACTGTGTCAGGTCTGTAAGATGTAATGTTATGAATATTTCTTCTGTTGATGGCTTCTGTAATATCAGGGGCGGCTTCAGCAACGGCTGCAAGGACGTTTACTTTGTCAGAGCAATCGGAGCGGGTGTGGCTGATGTTCTGAATGCAGATAAATTTCTTTCCGACAGACAGCCATACAACCGTGTAACAGAACTTCCGCGGCTTGCTTCGGCAGATGATGCAGAGTATTACAGCAATTGTTTAAAAGTATGGAAAAACAGTGGAATGAGAAATGCTGAAACCAAGCGTACAAAAGTCTTGCTTGCAGAAACTCTTGCTTCGGCACTTAGCAGAATACTTGATGTTTTCGGCAGCGCAAAGCAGGGTACAAGCGAGTCTATGAAAGACAATTATGCGGTGAAGCTGCTTTATTGGTTTGATAATGTTGTACCTGATTTCTGTAACGGATATGACGGCAAAGAAACAGTTAAGATTTGCGCGGACAATATCACAAAGCTTCAGGAATACCTGTTCTTTTATATGCTAACCTTGTGCGGCTTTGATGTGCTTCTTTTCCAGACACGGGAAGATATCGGTGCAGACCTTGATAAATACGGCTTTTCCACAAAGTTTGTATTGGGTGCATTCAGTAATGATGCTGTTCCCGCATACAATCCGATAAAGCAAGAGCCACAGAGGACAGCGTCTGTTTCACAGCCTGTCAACAGAATGGAAAATATCCGTGTAACAATCCCTGAACGTGCAGGGAGAACTCCCGCTGCCGCGAATTTTGTCAACAGCGCGCCTGCTCAGAATAACGTAACAAGGGAAAAATCAATGGAGGAGCTTGCATCGCTTGCTTCTTCAATAGTTATGATTGCAATACATAATTCAAGGGGCGACGTTATCGGTACAGGCTCAGGAATTATGATTTCCGAAAAAGGATATATACTTACCAATAACCACGTTGCAAGAGGCGGAAGCTTCTATTCCGTCCGTATCGAGGAAGATGACAATGTCTATCGTACCGATGAAATAATCAAATATAACCCCGTAATCGACCTTGCCGTTATAAGAATTGACAGACGGCTGAAGCCTATTCCGATATACAGCGGCAAGAAGCCTGTAAGAGGCCAGAAGGTCGTTGCAATAGGAAGTCCCCTCGGACTTTTCAATTCCGTTTCCGACGGTATCATTTCAGGCTTCCGACTTATCGATAATGTGGAAATGATACAGTTTACTGCGCCGATTTCCCACGGTAGTTCAGGCGGTGCACTGCTGAATATGAATGGCGAAGTAATCGGAATAAGCACCGCAGGCTTTGACGCAGGTCAGAACCTTAATCTTGCGGTAAGCTATGAATATATAAATACATTCCTTATGGGACTCAAAAACTGACAGAGGTGATACAATGAGCGGAAAGCTGAAACTTAAAGTGACATTCAATTCTCCCGTAATAATCGGATTTACCTGTATATGTCTTGTGGCACTTATCCTCAGCTATATCACAGGCGGCAAAACCAATGACCTTGTGTTCAGTGTCTATAAATCCTCTATGCTCAGTCCGCTTACCTACGTGCGTTTCCTCGGCCACGTTTTCGGACACGCCAATATTTCACATTTTATGGGAAATATAATGCTGATACTTGTTGTCGGACCGCTGCTTGAAGAAAAATACGGCTCATGGAATATCGGCTGTATCATATTTATAACAGCAATCGTAACAGGTGTGGCAAATGTGCTTATTTTTCCCCATGTACAGCTTCTCGGAGCAAGCGGTGTCGTGTTTGCACTTATTCTCCTGTCATCAATAACAGGCTTCAAAAATGGTGAAATACCGCTTACATTTATCCTTGTTGCAGTAATCTATATAGGCGAGCAGATTTATCAGGGTCTGTTCATTGCTGACAATGTGTCGAATTTTACTCATATCCTCGGCGGAGCAGTCGGCTCCGTAACAGGCTATGCACTCAATAAAAAGAAATAAAAGGTGACGTTATGTTTGTTCGTGGAAAACTTAATAATCTGAATGACTTCTTTAAGTCGTCTGCAGAAAGAACGGAAAAATGCGTTTACTTTTACAGAATAAACGGCTATAACGGTGATGTGGATAATCTCATCAGAAAGTATTACGAAGCAGCAATGAAATGCGGTGCCGTAATTGAGGGTAATATTCCTAATCCCGATGAGAAAAATCTTGCCTATTACAATGAAATAATGGGTATGGAATTCCGCAAGGACAAGGCATTTATCGCTGACGGCCTGAAAAAATGGCTCCCAAGAATGAATGAATATCAGATTGAAGCCGTTTCAGGGTCAATATATAAGGTTCTTGACAATCTTGCCGCTTCGGGCAAGAATGATAATATGCTGAAGAATGCCTACATTAAGTTTATGTGCTGGCTTTACTACAAGTTCCAGCAGGTCGTGGGCAATCTCGGCGCAGATACCGTGCCGAAAATCCTCTATGAAGCAAACGTCAGCAAGTACGAGCTTATGCTCCTTGATGTGCTTTGCGAGTGTGGCTGTGACGTTGTACTTCTCCAGTATAACGGCGACAGCGATTACCTCAAGCAGGACCCGAACTCAACCGTTTCGACAGCACTTAACCTTGCAGGACTTGCTGCTTTCCCACAGGGGTATTCAGTAAAGAAAATTCGCGAGGATTTGAGAAATCAGTCTGCACCAAAGCCTGCTTCTGCCGCCCCTCAGCCGAGCAAGCCTGCAAGCTTTACGCAGAATTTCAATTCCGCGCTCAACTTTACCCCTCGTTCAGCTGCTGAACAGCCTGCACCTCCTCCGAAGCCTGCGGCAAAGCCATCGGGAATGATGAGCAATTTCAATTCTATTGCAAATTCTCAGGCGCACGCTTCCACAGCGCATCCCGTACAGCCGTCACAGCAAACTGCAAAAAGTTATACAAACAGCTGGATAAAGAAACAACCATTTGATGATATAAAAACTCCCGTTTCAAAGCGTGGTACGGAAAGCGGTGCGAATTACAACTGCTTCTTCCGAATCAACGGTGCAGAGGAAAAGAATGCTTACATCAATGACCTCTACAAGCTTCAGGAGGAAGTCAAGAACAGCAAGCGTAACCTTCTGATTATAAACAACACGATTGCTATCCCGACAAATGACGAAATTGCTGCAATCCGCCGCGGAAACTACGATTCCGCCGAGCGTATGATTGCTGCACTTTCAGCAAATATAAATTTCCCGTCTGACCTTTCTTTGCAGAAAGCTATGACAAATGCCTTCTGTGAAACAATGCGTGCAGAGTACGCAAAAAGTCAGAATATCAACAAGGAAACAAGCAAGGCTGTTTATCTGCTTTGCTGGATAAGACGTTACCAATCCCAGCTTTTCAAGGGACTTCAGCCTGACGGTATGAGTTGTTTCATCTACCTCGGCGGCTGTAAAAACAGCAACGAGGCAGCATTTGTGAAAATGCTTGTGAAGCTGCCGACAGACGTGCTTATCCTTGTACCAAATCTTGAAAACAAGTGTAAGCTGGAGGACGGCTTACTCTGCGAAATCAATTACGATGAGTCCGTTGACCTTGCAGAGTATCCTTGCTCAAAGGCGAATATGCACACAAGCACAGCCGCCGCAAATGCCGCACGTCAGCTCGACTCAATGATGTATCAGAGCGGCTCGGGAATGTACCGCAGAAATCAGTACAGAAAAGCCGCAGCAAGAGTCCTCGAAACAACTTATGATGAAATCGCAATTCTGTGGAATCAGGAAATGAAATTCCGTCCTAATTTCGATACGGATAAGGCGGAAGCGGATATTCCCGTTATCTTCGCCAAGGTTTCGGGTGTGCATAATAAGGATATCAGCAACTATTGGTGCAGTATAAAGGCTCTTTTCACGGACAATACAATTATCGTGAAGAATACGCCTTTCGTTGACAAGAACGCTGAAAACCCAATCAAAAAGCACGCACCTTCCTTCCTGAAGAACAGACAGCTTCAGCGTGATGCAATAACATCCCATCCTTGCTATAAATACGGTCTTCTCCGTGAAGAAATGCAGGAGCATATCTTTGATAAAATCGAAATGCTTCTCGACAGCGGCCTTATCAAGGGCACGTACCAGAACGGAATGGAGTACACAATCGTTGCCGAAGCCCTTAACTTCGACCAGCGTCTGCTGCGTAAAATGCAGGACTTTGACTTTACACGTACAAATCCGAAAATTGTGTATATAAAAACAGACGAAGCACCTGTTCCCGTTGAGGATTCAATTGTAATAGCTCTGCTTAATCTTATCGGATTTGATATTGTATTTTTTGTACCCACGGGTTACAGAAGCGTTGAAAACAACTATACATTCATACCTTTCTGTGAGCATCAGATAGGCGATTATGTCTACGACCTTGCTGTACCCGATTTCAGTACCGTCAAGCGTTCAATCCTCAAAGATATTATTTTCGGGAGGGGCATCTGATGGCAAATGAATTTGAACTTGAGGAGTTCCGCCCGTACGATATCTATTCCGAAAGACAACAGATAACCGACAGCCTTGCAGGTACGCAGGAACTTGACGACGTCGTAAGTACCCTGGACGTTGCCGACCTGAATACAATTACTTCCTTTGGAAAAAATGCGGCAGAGCAGGTTGCACAGGCTTCCGATGCCGTGTTGAAAAATGTGAGTATGGCTCAGATTTCCGAGTCAAACGAGGTAATGAACGAGCTTGCAAGGATAATGTCAAAAATCAATATCGACGAAATCCAGGCAGAGGCAAAAGGCTTTATAGGCAAGCTTCTCGGCAGCACCGAAAAGCAGGCTGACAAGATTTACGAAAAGTACCGGATTATCGGCGAGGAAACGGATAAAATTTTTATCCGCCTTAAACAGTACGAAGCAGAAATCGCAAATTCCAATCGTAACCTCAACCGTATGTTTGAAGCGAATACGGCTTATTACCGTGAGCTTGTGAAATATATAGCCGCAGGTGAGCAGGGGTGCCGTGAGATTGAGGAGTACCTTAACGAGCTTAAAGACGAGTTTGCGAAAACAGGGGACAAAATGCTGTTCCCAGAGATAGAAAATCTTGAAAATGCGCTTATGCTTCTTCAGAATCGTACCAACGACCTGAAGATTGCAGAAAGTATAGCAATCCAGTCCGTGCCTATGATAAAGGCTATGGAGCTGAGCAATTCCAACCTTATGAATAAAATCAATACGGCTTTTATCGTAACCCTTCCTCTGTTCAATCAGTCCCTTTCAAGGGCGGTAAGTCTGAAGCGTCAGTCGCTTGAAAACAAGGCTATGGCAGCGCTTAACAGACGTATGGAGGAGGAAATCCTTGCCAATGCAAGGGATAACGTTCACCGTGAACAGCTTGAGCAGAAGCTAAACGCTTCAGCACAGGGAAAAAGTCCGAAGCTTACAGAGCTTCACAGTGCAATCGTCGGCAGTATCGACGAGTTTAAAAAGTTACAAAATAACGCCGCTAAACAGCGTATTGACTATCAGACAGCACTTGTCAGGGCAATAGCGCGGTTTGACGGAATTAAATTCAATTAAGCTTAGGAGGAAAAGTTATGTCAATCAGTTTAGCAAAGGGTCAGAAAGTTGACCTTACAAAGGGTAATCCAAGTCTCAAGAATGTAATGGTAGGTCTTGGCTGGGACGTAAATGTGTATGACTCAGGCGTGGCTTTCGACCTTGACGCAGCAGCATTTATGCTTGGCGAAAACGGCAAGTGCCCAACAGAAAAGGAATTCGTTTTTTACGGTAACCTTGTTCACGGTTCAGAATCCGTAAAGCACCTCGGTGATAACCTTACAGGTGAAGGCGATGGCGATGACGAGCAGATTCTCGTTGACCTTAGCAAAATTCCTGCAAACGTTCAGAAAATTGCTTTTACTGTAACAATTTACGACTGTGACGCAAGACGTCAGAATTTCGGTCAGGTAAACAACGCTTTCATCCGTATCGTTGATGAGGCAACAAATACAGAGCTTGTAAGATATGACCTTGGTGAAGACTTCTCCATCGAAACAGCTATAGTTGTAGGTGAAATCTACCGTCATAACGGCGAGTGGAAGTTCAATGCAATCGGCAGCGGCTTCCAGGGCGGTCTTGCAGCACTCTGCGCACATTACGGTATTGATGTAGCTTAATTATAAGGAGGAAAATAAAATGCCAGTATCTCTCAATAAAGGTCAGAAGGTAAGTCTGACAAAGGAAAATCCGGGTCTTGCAAATGTAGTCGTAGGTCTTGGCTGGGACATCAACCAGTTTGACAACGGCGGTGCATTTGACCTCGACACAGCAGCATTTATGCTCGGTGACAACGGAAGATGCCCTACTGATAAGGAATTCATCTTCTTCGGTAACCTCAACCACACATCAGGTTCCGTTCAGCACCTCGGCGACAACAAGACAGGCGCAGGTGACGGTGATGACGAGCAGATTCGTATCAACCTCACAGCAATTCCTGACAATATTTCCAGAATTGCTTTTACAGTAACAATCTACGAGGCTGAGGAACGCCGCCAGAACTTCGGTCAGGTTAACAATGCCTTTATCCGTATCTACAACGAAAACAACGGCGAAGAGCTTCTCCGTTATGACCTCGGTGAAGATTTCTCCATCGAAACAGCAGTTGTATTCGGCGAACTTTACAAGCACAACGGCGAATGGAAGTTCAACGCAATCGGCGGCGGCTACCAGGGCGGCCTTGCAGCACTATGCGCAAATTACGGCATTGATGTAGAATAATAGTTGAAAATCAAAATCGAAAGGATGATTTAATATGTCTATCAGTCTTCAGAAGGGTCAGAAGGTAAGTCTTTCCAAGGAACAGGCAGGTCTTTCCAAGCTCCTTATCGGTCTTGGCTGGGACGAAGTAAAGCAGAGCAGAGGACTTTTTGCACCAAAGCCACAGCCAATCGACTGTGACGCTTCTGCAATTCTTCTCCAGAACGGCAAGCTTATGGGTAAGAAGGACCTCGTATATTTCGGCAATCTCCGCCACAGCTCAGGTGCTATAATGCATATGGGTGACAACCTCACAGGCGCAGGTGACGGTGATGATGAGCAGATTATGGTTGACCTCAGCAGCCTTCCTGAGTGCTACGACAGAATTGTTATCGTAGTAAATATCTATGAGTCTGTTGCAAGAAAGCAGCATTTTGGTCTTATCAAGAATGCGTTTATCAGACTTGTTGATGCAAACAAGGGTACAGAAATGTATAAGTACAACCTTACAGAAGATTACTCAGGCAAGACAGCAATGATTTTCGGCGAGGTTTACAGACATAACGGGGAATGGAAGTTCAGCGCAGTAGGTCAGGGTACAAACGATCCCGGTCTTGGCGAAATGATCAAGAACTATATGTAATTATCGCAGATAAGGGGGAACTGCTTGCAGTTTCTCCTTATTGTGCGTAAATTAAATTAAAAGCAGTAATTCGGGGTGTACGCTGCAAAATTTGAAAGGATGTATTTAAAACTATGAACTACAAAGGACTTAACAACTCCGAAGTCGAAGCTTCCCGTGCAAAATACGGTTCGAACGAAATTCCCGATTCCGAGCCCACCACGTTCTGGCAGGAATTCAAGGAAACTTTTGGTGACCCGATGATTAAGATTCTCCTTGTAATCGCGGCAATTATGATTGTAATGTTCTGCCTCGGTTATGCGGAAATCTACGAGCCTGTTGGAACAATCGTTGCTATCCTTATTGTTGCATTTGTTTCTGCAAAAACAGGTGTAGCAAGTGATACAAAGTATCGTGAACTCAAGGACAGCACCAAGAAGGATACCTGTAAGGTAATCCGAAACGGCCTTGTAACAATCATCGAAGTTGATGATGTTGTTGTCGGTGATAAGATTATTCTCCAGTCAGGTGATAAGATTCCTGCTGACGGTATCCTCGTTTCGGGACACCTCAATGTTGACAATTCCGCACTTAATGGTGAAGCAGAGGAATGTAAGAAAACCGAAGCTGACCCAAGTTTTGAACTCCCCGATGACATTACAGGCGATACCTTCGTTGATAAGCACTCACTTTTCAGAGGTGCAGTTGTTTTTGACGGCGAAGGTGTGCTCGACGTAAGAAAAGTCGGACTCAAAACAATGATGGGTAAAATGGCTGAGGAAATGCAGGAGGACGAGCCTGATTCACCTCTCAAGGTAAAGCTTGCGAAGCTTGCAAAGCAGATTTCCACATTCGGCTATATTGGTGCTATTGTAATCGCTGTTCTGTACATTATTTTCTTCATTATGAATGCAGGCGGCATAGAAGGTTTCTTCTCACAGCCTGTCAACGTAATTATCGAAAAGATTGTTGAAGCAGTAACTCTCGCAGTTGTAATTATCGTCTGTGCTGTTCCTGAGGGACTTCCGCTTATGATTTCTCTCGTACTTATGCAGAACACAAGTAAAATGCTTGACCACAACGTTCTCGTGCGTAAGGCAGAGGGTATCGAAACAGCTGGTTCACTCAATATCCTTTTCAGCGATAAGACAGGTACAATCACAAAGGGTATGCTTGAAGTCGTTGACTTCTTCACAGCAGACGGCAATTCCATTGATATTCCAGAGCTCAGCAAGCACGGTGACGTGAAGGGTCTTGTTGATGTTGCAATCGGTAAGAATACACAGTCTATGTTTGACTCCGAACACAGAGTTGTTGGCGGTAACGCTACCGACCAGGCACTTATGAAGTTCATCGGTGAGGATACATTCAACCTTCTCCAGACAAGAGATGAATACAAGGTTACTGAAAGCCAGGGCTTCAACTCCACAAACAAGTTCAGCCAGAGCCGTATCGACGGTGTTGGAAAGACATTCTATAAGGGTGCTCCCGAAAGACTTCTTGCAAAGGCTAAGAAGTATATGGACGGTGATGGAAAAATCCACGATATCGACAGTGCAGTTCTCAACAGAAAGATTGATGAGCTTGCTGCAAAGGCAATGCGTGTGCTCGCATTCGGTTATTCCGAAAGCCCGATGACTGAAAGTGCAATCAATGACGACGTTGTAATCATCGGTCTTGTTGGTATCCGTGATGACGTACGTCAGGAAGCAAAGGAAGCTATCGAAGAAGTACAGAAGGCTGGTATTCAGGTAGTAATGATTACAGGTGACCGCCTTGAAACAGCTATTGCAATCGCTAAGGATACAGGTCTTCTCAGAGTAAATTCCGACGTAGCTATTTCTTCCGCACAGCTTAATGAAATGTCCGACGACGAGGTTAAGAAGATTATCCCTAACCTCCGTGTAATCGCTCGTGCACTCCCTACAGATAAGTCAAGAATGGTACGTCTTTGTCAGGAAATGAATCTCGTTGTAGGTATGACAGGCGACGGCGTAAACGACTCTCCTGCACTCAAGCGTGCAGACGTAGGCTTCGCAATGGGCAGCGGTACTGAAGCTGCTAAGGAAGCAGGCAAAATCGTTGTTCTCGACGATAACTTCAAGTCTATCAAGGATGCTATCTGGTACGGCAGAACAATTTATCACAACATTCTCAAGTTCTGTATCTTCCAGCTTGTAATCAATGTTACAGCTGTAATCGTAAGTGCATTTGCACCATTCTTCGGTGTGGAAGAACCTCTCAAGGTTACACACCTTCTCTTCGTAAACCTCGTAATGGACGGTCTTGGTGCAATGATGCTCGGCAATGAGCCTGCCCTCAAGAAGTATATGGATGAAAAGCCTCGCCGCCGTGACGAAAGCATCGTCAGCAAGAAGATGATGACCCGAATTGTAATTATGGGTCTGTGGCTTGTTGTGCTCAGCTTCGTTTACCTCAAGGTACCTTTCTTCAGAGGTCTTTTCGAAACAGACGAACAGCACCTCACAGGTTACTTCGTTCTCTTTATCTGGGCAGCCCTCTTCAACGGCTTCAATGTCCGTGATGACGGCTTCGGCATCTTCAAGGGACTTAATGAAAACAAGGACTTCATTCGTGTATTCCTTGCAATCGTTGCAATTCAGGCAGTTATTGTAAATGCAGCACTTATTCCTCTCGGCGCATTTGAATTCATCGGTAAGATGTTCAGCTGTGTACCTTTCGGAGTAACAGGCTGGATTGCAGCAATTCTCCTCGCAGTAACAATGATTCCTGTTGACCTTGTCAGAAAGGCAATTACAAACGCTGTAACAGGCGAAAAGACAGAGGCAAAGAAAGCATAATCAAATAACAAAGCAAACCGCCGTACATTGTGTGCGGTGGTTTGCCTATATTTTGGAATTGGAGTAAAATGGTAAAAATGTATACAGAAAAAGATTTGGTAGCAGTTGCAAAGCGTGAAAACAACACAAAACGCAAATATCTTGTGGTAAACAAGCTTCAGGGCAAGCATATTCCCGTTGACCCGAGAAAATCACTTGAAATGTTTACAGAACTTGCACAGCAGGTAAAGCAGGCTTATGCAAATGAGAAAATCCTGCTTGTAGGCTTTGCGGAAACCGCAACAGCAATCGGTTCAGCCGTTGCCGCAGAAACAGGTGCACGTTACATACAGACAACCCGTGAAAATATACCTGATGCCGAATATCTTTTCTTCTCCGAACAGCATAGCCACGCAACCGAACAGAAACTCGTAAAAAATGACATTGACTCAGTAATAAACGATATCGACAGAATAATTTTCGTTGAAGACGAAGTCACAACAGGCAACACAATTCTCAACATTATAAATATAATCGAAAAGCTGTACACAGCGAAAATAAATTTTTCAGTAGCAGCACTCATCAACGGTATGGATGAAGCCTCCGCAAAGGTCTACACCGAAAGGGGAATAACCGTCCACTACCTCGTAAAAACACGCAACAGCGAGTATGATGAGGTTGCCGATAAATACGAAATCAACGGCACTTATGTCAGCGCCGATACAAATAAATCCATCATCATCCCAGAAGCAATTACATTTACGGGGCACGTCAACGCAAGACGTCTTACCGACGGTAACACCTATAAACAAGCCTGCGAAACGCTTTATCAGCAGATAAAAAGCAAGCTTGACGTCAGCGGTAATATCCTTGTCCTCGGTACAGAGGAAACAATGTACCCCGCAATGTACGTCGGTGCACGGCTTGCAGACGACGGTAACACCGTAAAAAATCACGCAACAACAAGAAGCCCCATCGCAGTAAGCAAGGACGAGGGTTATCCGCTTCATACGCGTTATACCCTTAAAAGTCTTTACGATGAGGAACGAACAACTTTCATCTATAACATCGGAAAGTATGATACTGTACTTATTGTTACCGATGCAGAAAATATGACAGACAACTCACTCAATACCTTGCTGAATGCCATTTCAGCAGGCGGAAACAACCGAGTTTATATTATCAGATGGACAAATTAAGAGGAATTGAAATGAACAACTTTAACGATATTCTCCCGTACAGCCTCGGAGGTCTGCTTTATACCCCCGCCACAAATTCAGCAATGGCAGATAAAATCATCAGTAAGGAGTACCCATGCCTTACTGCAGTTTCCTTCTGCCTTGAGGACGCAATTCTTGATACAGCAACCGAACAGGCTGAGATTACACTTTGCGAAACCCTGCGTAAGCTTTCATCAGCAAATGCGGATTTGCCATACCTCTTTGTAAGGGTAAGAAGTCCCGAACAGCTTGAACGTATGCACAGCCTGCTTGGTGGATATGAAAAGGTACTCACAGGTTATATCTTCCCGAAATTCGATATCTTCAACGGCAGCAAGTATCTCAAATCTATCAGCCGTTTCAACGAAAACCGTAAGAATACCCTCTACGCAATGCCTATCCTTGAAAGCAGAGCAATTTCCGACAAGAATGTCCGTACAGATAACCTCTGCGGAATAAAATCCCTGCTTGACAGCTATAAAAAATACGTATTGAATGTCCGTGTCGGCGGAAATGATTTCAGCAATATCTATGGTCTGCGTCGTACAGCAACACAGACCATCTACGATATAGGCGTAATACGTGACATACTCATTGACGTAATCAATGTTTTTGCAGCAGAATACGTTGTTTCGGGTCCCGTGTGGGAATATTTCGGTGACAACACCGCTGACGAGTGGTGCACAGGTCTGAAGCGCGAGCTTGAACTTGACAAGCTTAACGGCTTTATCGGCAAGACAGCAATCCACCCCACACAGCTGCCGATTATCTTTGACAGCTTAAAGGTAAGCCGTGCCGACTATGAGGACGCTGTGAAAATCCTCGACTGGCAGCCCGAGGTTGCAGCCGTAGAAAAAAGCAGCAGCGGTAACCGTATGAACGAGGTAAAATGCCATACAAGATGGGCAGAACGTATACAGATACTCGGCAGGGTCTACGGCATAAAGGACTAACGGAGGAACAGAAATGAGAAGCTCATATAAACCCGAGGATGTGACAATTCTCCTCAAGGATATAACAGGAATGGTTACGCCCCAAAGCACCGAGGAGCGCGAAAAGCTTATCCAGAGCGGTACCCACTATTGTGAAATGTTGCCGATAGAGTACGAGCCTACAGAAAAATATATGGATGCCTACCGTGAAGCGGTTAAAGTGTATTCCGCAGTAACCGCAAAGGCAGTTGCATCCGTTGCCGAAAAAATTTACGCTGAAAAAGGAAGCGAAGCTGTCCTTGTTTCACTTGCAAGAGCGGGTACATCAATCGGCGTGCTGATAAAGCATTTCCTTGACCGCAAATACAGCGTAAATATTCCGCATTATACAATCTCGATAATCCGAGGCAAGGGCATCGACCATAACGCTATGAAGTATATTCTTGCACATCATAAGCCACAGCAAATCCAGTTTGTTGACGGCTGGGTAGGCAAGGGCGCAATCCAGACAACTCTCGATAAAGCAATGCTCGATTACCCTGAAATCGACCCGAAGCTTGCAGTCCTTTCCGACCCCGCACTCGTTTCGGGAAAGTACGGAACAACCGAGGACTTCCTCATCGCAAGCTCCTGCCTTAATTCAACCGTTTCAGGTCTTATCAGCCGTACCTTTCTCCGTGCTGATATAATCGGAGAAGATGATTTCCACGGTGCAATGTACTACGAAAATTTCAAGGATAAGGACCTTACCTACAGCTTTATCAATTCCGTCGAGGAGCACTTTGATTTTATCGGCAACAATACCTTTGCCCACGAATCAACAGTCAGCGGAGTAGATGAGGTGAAGAAAATTGCCGAGGAATTTTCCGTAACCGACATCAACCTCGTCAAGCCCGGAATAGGCGAAACAACAAGAGTCCTTCTTCGCAGAGTACCCTGGAAAATTCTCGTGCACAGCCTTGACGATAACGAGCACCTCGGACACATTTATCAGTTAGCAAAGGAGAAAGGCGTAGAGGTTGCGGAGTATCCGCTGAAATGCTATAAAGCCTGCGGAATAATCCGTAAACTCGCCGATACCTGATATGAAAAAGATTTTATTTGCCTGCGATATGGATAATACCCTTATCCATTCGTCACGGCTTTACAAAGAAAACGATGTTAACGTCGAAATCTACGATGGACGTGAAATCAGCTTTATGTCCCCGAAAGCAATTGAACTTCTTGGCAAATTGCTGGACAGCGGCAATGTCGATTTTATCCCCGTAACAACCCGTTCAATCGCTCAGTTTTCCCGTATTCAGCTTCCGAGTAAGGTTAACACCGCTCTTGTCTGCAACGGAACAATCCTGTTGAATGACGGCGTGCCTGATGAAAAATGGCAGGCAACAGCCATTGCCGAAACGGAAAAATACCTTCCCGAAATGGAACAGCTGTGTAAGAAATACGAGGAAAGCGGCTTGTTCCGAACCGTAAAAATCGTTGACGGAATGTTTCTCTTTGCCGCACGTGAAAATCGCGACGGAATTGACGAATTAGCTGAAAGGTTTGCTACGGAAACAACACTTAATCTCGAGGTTTCGGGACGAAAAATGTACTGGTTTCCGCCAATTGCAAATAAGGGGATTTCCCTGAAGCGATACTGCGAAACCTTTGGTTACGAAAGCGTAATTGCCGCAGGGGACAGCTCAATCGACTATCCTATGCTTGATTTTGCAGATACAGCACTTGTTCCCGATAAGGAAACCGCAGACAAAATAAAAGCCGCAGACGTTCAAATCTGCGACGAAGAAAATTTTGCTGAGTTCATACTGGAATATGTTCTGAAACAGCTATAAAAAAAGCCACTTCAATCGAAGTGGCTTATTTTTATTCAGCAACAGCATCTTTTTTAGGAAACTTCTTCCTCATAAATGCAAAGCAGACCAGATGTGCAAGGAACGTAATTATCCAGGAAACAGGGTAGGACATGAACAGCATAAATTCAGTGTGGAACTGAGGAAGCTGGAAGCCTGTAAAAATCCATAGTAAACGTATGCCGCAGGCACCAAGCAGCGAAACAATTGTCGGAGTTACAGCGTAACCCATACCACGGATTGACCCGACAATGCAGTCCATAAGTCCGCAGGTAAAATAGAAACAGCATACAAGACTCATTCTCGTCATACCGGACGCAATAACATCAGGACGGTTGTCGTAAATTGAAATCAGTTGCTCACCGAATATGTACGCAAGGTTACCAAGTACAAGTCCTGCAAGAGCGCCGCAGGTGCAGGCGATGAGTGCAATTTTGTTTATACGGCTGTACTTCTTTGCGCCGACATTCTGACTCGTAAAAGTCAGTGCACCCTGAGAAAATGCGTTCATTGAGACCCATACAAATCCTTCAATACTTGCCGCCGCCGCACTTCCAGCCATTGTAATCGGACCAAAGCTGTTGATAGAGGACTGAATAACAACGTTTGACAGCGAGAATACAACGCCCTGAAATCCCGCAGGAATACCGATTTTCAGCAGCTTTGAAGCAATGTTCCTGTCAAGTCTGAGCTGCTTGAACTGAAACTGGAAAGCATCCGTTTCATTTATCAGACAGCGTAGAATGAGAAAAGCGGAAATGCACTGTGAAATAACCGTAGCCAGTGCAACTCCTGCAACATCCATCTTTAGGAAGATAACGAAAATCAGGTTCAGCACCACGTTTATCACACCCGCAAACGCAAGAAAATAAAGCGGACGCTTCGTGTCACCTTTCGAACGAAGAATTGAACTGCCGAAATTGTATATCATCATCGCAATCATACCCACGAAATAAATCCGCAGATAAAGTGTTGAAAGTTCAAGAACTTCGGGTGGATTTTTCATCAGCAACAGCAGCTTGTCAGCGAAAATAATTCCGACAACTGTAAGAATAAATCCGCTGAGCATAGCAAGGAAAATCGAGGTGTGAACAGTCCTGCTGACCTTTTCATTGTTTCCCGAACCCATATAACGTGAAGTCAGCACATTTGCACCTGTTGAAAGTCCGAGAAAAAGATTTGTCATAAGATTAACCAGCGATGAGGTTGAGCCAACCGCCGCAAGAGAGTTTTCGCTTGCAAAGTTGCCGACAACAATAATATCCGCCGCATTGAACAGAAGCTGTAAAACGCTTGAAAGCATAAGCGGCAGAGTAAGCTTCAACAGCTTTGGCAGAATAGGACCGCTTGTCATATCAATACTATAAGTTTTAGCCATAAAAAATATTCCTTCTTTCACATATACAAATTATACGCTTACCATTCAGAATTGTCAACGGCAAATATGCCAAAAAGCTTGATTTAAAAAGGGTTTTGCTGTATACTTGATACATAAGGAGCTGATATAAATGAGCGAAAGAGGAGATAAAGCAAAAGCACTTTTCGAAAGCGGGTACAACTGTGCACAGGCAACCTTGATTGCCTTTACCGACATAACAGGACTCAGCGAGGAAACCTCAGCAATGATAGCCTCAGGCTTCGGCGGGGGAATGGGAAGAATGAGAGAGGTCTGCGGTGCAGTATCAGGAATGTTTATGGCGGCAAATATGATTTTCGGCTATTCCGACCCGAAAGCATTTGAGGAAAAAAAGCAGAATTACGCTGTAATCCAAAACCTTGCTGAGGAGTTCAGAAAGGAAAACGGAAGCATAATCTGCCGTGAGCTTCTGGGACTTGCAAAGCCCGAGGGTACGCACGTTCCCGAAAAGCGTACCGAGGAATATTACAAAAAGCGTCCTTGCGGTGAACTGGTCAAGACGGCGGTTGAGATACTTGAAGGGTATATTGAGGAGAATAAATGAGTAAAGGCACATCGTAGTGATGTGCCTTTTTAGCTGTAATTATAATTTAATCCCGAATTTATTTTCAATAAAGTAACGGTATTCAGGATGCCCATTAGCGTCCTTGTATTCCTGCTTCATAGTGTCATAAATCCATTGCTGTTTCTGTGGACTCATCTGTTCAAAATAAGTAACTGAAATAAGTCCGTCTTTTTCAGCCTTAATAATTTCAGTGTAAGCGTCTTCTATAAATTCACAGCCCGAAACAGCAAGAGCTTTTTCTGATGTTACAGCATAGGGAATATTTATTGAATGTTTGGAATTGCTAATAAATTCAGCAGAGTAAATATATCCCGATACATTTTTGTACGTTTCCGCTAAAGCGTTGGGATAATACTCCTCAATGTTCTGAATACCGTTTTTGTCAAAGCCATAGCTTGCCCATTTATGCCATATTCCCGAATAACTGAACCCTGTTTCCTTGCAGAACTTTTCAATTGCATTGCTAAGATAAACAAGTACATTTTCTCTTTTTTCTGAAAAGTAAATCAAAGGGATATCATGGTTTGATTTTCGTGGTTCAAGAATTTTTATATCCTTGATTGAAGAAGCGTGATAAATCATTTTAACCACCTCACAGAAATTATATCATAGAAACAAATTTATTGCAACAGTGGAGTGATTTCCAAAAAAGCGTTCGTGAACAGAAATAACCTATCCAAAATACTCAGCTCCTATAATATAAACCGCACTTGCAAATTCTCCGTTTGGAATAATTTCAGCAAACACCGACGGGATTGCAAGCGCAAATATTGATACTCCCATTGCCGACATTGTATCCGTACATAATCTGCTTACCGCTGCACACACAAATCCTACAAGACAAGCGGCAGCAGCCCTTACTGCAAAAAGCAGGAAAAGATATTCGGAAATGCTGATATACGGCTTGAAATCACGCATAAACATAAGGCTTTGAACAGGGACGCTGGTATCGTTGTATCTTAACAGCTTTCCAATCTGAACAAGCTGTATAAGGTGCAGAGAAACACAGGTAATTACGCAGACAATCACTGCAACACCAATTTTAGCTGTTGTCAGAACTTTTCTTCCTCGGTAAGAGGACAACAGAGTGCTTTTCATATTGTTTTGTCTGTCATATGCAAACATACCTGAAACTGCTCCGATAATTCCGATAAGAATATAAAGTGAAGCACGATTTCGTGTCTGTTCATCACGCTGTATAAGCAAGTCATAGGCATATGGTTTTATAAGGTACACAACATTTCCCGTTCTTTCCGTATACGCCAATCCATCACGCATATTTTCAAGCACAGGCAGAAGTCCGTCACGGTCTTCTATTGCCTGACCAAGAAAATTCATATAACTGCTCAGCGATTCAGGATTATATTTTCCCTCACCATATGAAAGAAGCTCGTCCACCTTTGATTGGTAGTATTCAATGCTGTATTCAAGTCTGTCAAGAGTTTTCTCTCCCTTTTCAACAGCTTCGGCAGTAATTTCACCGTGAAATTTGTTATACCATTTTTCTTCCGTTGGATTTATCGGATAGAAATAATCATATTTAAGCGATGCGGTAAGCGTGAGTATAAAAGCTGCTGCCATAAAAATTATTCCGCCTTGCTTTACAAGAAGCTTATAGGCTTCCCAGCCGAAAAGTGTTCTTTGAAATGATAGCTTTTCTGTAATGCCTGCAATTTTTTCGGTAACACGCTCAAAGATATTTCTGCTTCGTACATACATTTTGCCGTGCACAATATATCCGACAGCAAGTATTATCGCAATTCCAACTGACAGAAAAACTATATTACATTCAAGTGCGGGAACAGCCTTGCCGAAAATGTTGAGGTTACGGCAAACTGAAATAAAATCGATGCACTTTATAATTGAAAATATATTTATATATTTCAGTACATTCACCGCTGAAACAGGTATGATAAGCACATACAAAAGCAGTTCTGCAACCGTCAGCAATGCGGCAATCGTATATGCGGCGGCTGTTCCGAAAAGGCTTATTACTATGAAAAAGGCAGCTGCTGCCATAAAACAGGCTGTTATCTTCAAGGCAAGGGACATCAAAAAATACTGTGATATAGTGATGTTATAGGGGCATTGCATAAACTCGGGAAGTGACTGGATTGAACGAGACATACCGCCTTCACCGAATGAAATGAGCATACCGATATAATTTCCGCCATATAACAGAAAACCAGCGGCTATTGCTGAAAATGCAAGTACAGCCATTCGCTGAAAGTAAAGCGTCCCGCGGCCTTTAAAGGTGCTGCGGACGAGATTTGCAAGTCCCTTTTTACGCTCGCTCAAAAGCTGGACAGCCATTATCAGCAGAAATGCAAGAAGAAAAATATCAGTAAGCTCATATTGCAGTAGCAGAACGACACCTCTGTTGTCACCTGATTTTACTGTAATATTTTCAAGCTTGGAATAGGTTTCCGCTGTTTTACGGATATTGTCTGCGGCAAACCCGCTTTTGTACATATTGAGAACAGACATATTCCTTCCGTTTTCCTTTGTATTTTCAAGGAATTCGGGATACTCATCTATGTAGCTTTCAAGTGCCTCACCTGTCAGGGTTATCTCTCTTTCAGGTGCACAGGACAGCATAAAAAGGCCCATATTTATGATTATCAATGCGGCAAGGATAAACAGCGTTTTTTTACTGTAAAGTCTTTTTAACTCGTTCATTCACGTCCCTCCGCATAAAACAGATAAACGTCCTCAAGGGTGATGTTGCTGACTCTCGCAAACTCTTCGGGCAGATGTTCCTCAGCAGCACGGAAAACAAATCCATTACCCCTGCGGATTGTCTGCCCCTTGCCGTACTTTTCTTTAAGCTGATTTACCTCCTCAAAACTGCCGCAGAATTCGCCTACCTTATCGGCAATTTCGTTCATAAGTGCGGCAGGGGAGTCAAAACGAAGAAGCTGTCCCTTTTTCATAAGGATAACCTTTTCGGCAATACACTCAATATCATCTACAACGTGAGTCGCAAGAAGCACAGTTCTGTTTTCGGAAATTTCTGCTATATGATTTCTCAGCCTGATTCTTTCCTCAGGGTCAAGACCTGCCGTAGGCTCATCAAGGATTAAAATTTCGGGGTTATCCAGCATAGCTGCCGCCAGAAGAACACGCTGACGCATACCTCCCGAAAATGAGCCTAACTTTTTGTGTGCAGCCTTATCAAGTCCTACCAGTGCAAGAAGCTCTCCCGTCTGAATTTTGCATTCCTTGTGCTTCATACCTTTCAGCGAGCCGATATATCTCATAAACTGTCCTGCTGAAAAGTCCTCGTACATTCCCTGAAGCTGTGGTGTGTAGCCTACCTTTTTTCTGAATTTTGCACCAAGGGTAAGGATATCCTCGTTATTGTAAAGTATCTCGCCCGAGGTACGCTTTATGTTGTCGGTAATAAGGTTAAGCAGAGTGGATTTGCCTGCTCCGTTTGCACCGAGAATTCCGTAAACACCCTTGTCAAGGGTAAGACTTATATCATTAAGTGCGGTAAAATTACCGTATTTTTTCGTAAGCTTTTTTATTTCCAGCATATCAGTTACCCCTGTTAAGCTTTGTGAAAATCGGGTCTTCATCCCAGTAGGCTTCATATCCTGCAATGGTATAGGCAACCTCCCATTTTCCGTTTCCTGACGCAATATCTTCAATGGGGCAGGAGTACATTACCGAGGAAGCAAGCCCCTCATCATACTTTTTCATATAAAGCTTTCCATTGGAAATATCAAAAGAGATATTTGCACTGTAAACATACATTGCTTTTCCTGAATAATCATCAGCGTCTTCACCTGCGACTATTGAGCCAAGCTTCTGACCGTTTTTGTCATAGACAGCAGCTTCGCTGTTACTGCAAACAATAAGCTTATCCTCATAGGCACGGATACCACCCGACGCAAGAGTTTTTTCTCCCGTTTCAATCACAACACCATTAGGTGCAAAATCGGTGTAGCTGTAAACCGTTACCAGAAGTTCATCGTTTTCGTCAAAGGAAATAACGTAATATTCGTCCTCGGTAAAGGCCGATACCGACGAAAAAGCGTCTGTTTGATAAAGCTTTTCTTTTTCTCCGCTGTAGATATTCTGTCTGTAATATCCGCCGTCGCTTTCTTCCCAATCGTAGTAATAAATATAATCTCCGCAGCCGCCTTCAAGAGTCATACTGCGTCTTGAGAAGAAATCGTTGTTTTTGAATATAGTTTCGGTTTCTCCCGTTGTAATATCCATTTTTACAATGCCTTGCTCAATGAAATCAGCATAGGTATTCTGCCCGAGGGTATATGGGATATAAGCGTAGCCCCTGTGAATGAAAAAGCTTTCAAGAGAGCCGACAAAGAATTTATCCGAATTCAGTGCTGCTTTGACCTTCGCCACGTCTCCTACCTTGTCAAGAGAGGTGCCGTCAAGTGACATTTTGTAAAGGGCATAGCCTGTTGTTTCTTTGTCACTGATATCGGCAACGAAGTATATACTGCCGTTGTACAAAATCTGATTTGATATGCTGAGGAAATTGTAGGTAGCGGTGCAGGTGTCACTGCCGTTGTGCATACATTCAGGCTTTGCACAAAGGAAGATGTCCGCACCTGTGGATTTTTCCCTGTATCTCATTGACAAAATCGGATTACTTACATTGTAATAATATCCGTTTTCGGTTTCCATAACAGTTCTGTTATACGGCATATCGGAGGGGAACTCCGCGGGTGAGTCCGCCGCATTTTCTCTTGTACAGCCGCAAAGCAGGAGTGTTATCGCTGAAATAGCTGCAAGTGCTGGTTTTATTTTCATTCTTATACCACCTTTCTTCGTTAAGCCTATTATAAATTCCTGCAATAAAAAAATCAACCGCCTCTGCAGAAGCGGTCGTTTTTACTGCGGAAGCGGTCAGATTTATTCAATTCAAAATGACAGACAGCATAAAAATACCATTTTCCGCTGATATATCAATTGTTCCGCCGTATTTTGCGGCAATACGCCGAACACGTCCGAGTCCCATTCCGTGAGCGGATTTATCGTTCTTCAGCGTTGAAAAATCCCTGTTTATATCGGTATATCTGTTCTCGCAAAAAATACATATCATATTCATCTGTCGCTTTACGGTCAGAGTAATTTTTCTGTCAGAGTTCAGCTTTTCACAGGCTTCCATTGCGTTATCGAAAATGTTCCCAAAAATTCCGCAAAGGTCATAATCGCTGATTTTGCAATCCGAAAAATCAACGGTGAATTCTACACATACCTCGATATTCCTTAACTTGCAGTCAGATATTTTTCTGAACAGCAATGCGTCAAGCACTGATGAACCTGTTTTGACAGGAGGCTTTGCATCGTCAAGCTCTGCGGATATTTCACCCAGATATTTTCTTGCACCTGTCATATCACCCTCGTCCATAAGCATCGCAACCGCCGCAAGATGATTTTTTATGTCGTGCCGTATAAGTCTTGCCTCGGTGTAACGCTGATTGATTTCATCAATGTATTCCTGTTCCGCCTTTTCGCCTGCTGAAATTACAGCTGCATTTACACTTCTGAAAACAAACACCGCAGACAGAATAAGCAGAATTGCTGCCGAAACAATCATAAGAATATCAGCTGACATCGCTTCACCGAAAATGAAGATGTTGCTGTATTTTGCAAAAATCTTTTCTGAAGAAAATTCGTTGAAGAAATTTATAGCAATTCCATTTGCGTGCAGAATTATTTCAACTGCAATAATAAAAATAATTACCGATAATGCAATAAGCTTTCTGCTGCAAAGAAGCAAACCTGTACTGCAAAAGTAAATTGTAAGGCAGGCTGCTGCAATAAAAATAATTCTCACCGCAATAACTGTTCCAACAGAAAGCACATTCGGACAGGATATAAAATCGCTTACGGATTGTATAGGACGGTTAAAATCTCCAAGCCCGATAAGCTTGTCAGCCGAATATATATTGGTGACATACATTGCAATTATGCCAAGAATAAGAACAACTGCAAATATCACTGCTCTGCTTTTGACAGCAGATGTGATGGCAGACTTGCTTTTCAGATAAAGAGAATAGACAAATCCGCAAATTACCGAGCATACAGCCGCAAGGACAGCTGTGATATTGTCCGCAAAAAGCTGTTTTATACTTAAATCAGACTGTGCGCTTATCTGCAAGGTGTCAAGTCCGTAAAAAGCATTTCTTGCTTTAACAATATTTTTTCTGTCGCTGCTTGTGAATACACTGGTACCGGTCATTTTCTCGGTGTTGCTTACAACATCGTTGACATAATCCTTGTATCCGATAGCATATTCCAGCCGTCCGATCATATATTCCAGCTGAGAAAGACGCTGTAATGCTTGTTCATCGGTATATCCGTATTCCGAGGTCAGCTTAGCTATCGTTTCTTCATCATATTTACTTTTCAGCAGCATTTCAGCCATCTTATTGCCTTCTGCATCAATAATTTCACGATATGCAGTTATTTCCTCGTGTTCTGATTTTAAATCGGTTAAAGCTGTTTCATACTCTGCAAAAGAATATTCAGCCAGCGTTCTGTCAGCGGCACGGACAAAGTCTGCACTGTAAGCCTTGCCCTCGGAGTAGATATATTCATCTGAATAATTACTGTAATTCCATATGAAAAAATTTATAGCAGCAATAAAAATTATTACTGCACAAAACAAAAATACAAATCTGCGTTCTGCCATTATACCCTTCCTTTTACTGCCGCCATTACCGCAGACATTACTGCTTTTCTCCTTCTTCTGCTTAATGGAAGCTGATTTCCGCTGCACATTTCCACGGTATCACTGTTAATGCACTTGATTTTTGTAACATTTACATATATTGACTTATGAACCTCTGTAAATAGATTTGAGGGGAGCAGTGAGGCAATTTTACTTACGGGAACAGTTGTTGATAGCCTATTGTCATTCGTTACTACGGTTGAGCCTCTTCCGTCGGACTCTGCCCATATAATATCCGAAACGGTAACAATCAATGTTCTTCCGTCAGCAGTCTGAATTGTCAGAAACATATTGTTTGTGCTTTGCATATATCGGTCAAGTACAGCAGGAAGCCTGTCGCTGAGAGATGATTTCACTATATAGTCAAAAGCAGAAACAGCATATCCTTCAACAGCTCTGTTTTCAAGACCTGTTACAAAAATTATCGGAACACTGCTGTCATACTTACGTATTTTTTCAGCAGTTTCAATTCCGTCGGAATTTTCAAGCTGCAAATCAAGAAATACAACATCGAACCTTTCATTGTTTGAATATGCTTCCGTCAAAGGTGTGCCGTCAGTATAGACAGTTATTTCAGTTGCAGTATTTACACCGTCAAAGTAATCTGACAAAGTTTTGCAAAGCTTATCAGAATATATTTTTTCATCTTCGCAAACTGCTATTTTCATAATCTCACCTCACAGCTGAATATCATAACTTAAAATATAATACTATTTAGCAATGTTGTCAAGGTGTTGGTTTTATATGCGAGCATTTACAGCAATAAGTTTGCTTATTCAGATTCCCAATTTACGAGCGCTCTTGATTTCAGCAAAAACAAATCCGCTGTCTGACCATAACGGACAAACAACGGACAAAATCATATTTTACAGAATAAAAAATCCGCAAACCACGTATTTACGTGATTTGCAAACCTTAATCTTGATGCGGCAAATGGGACAACTTGAACCACCCCACGCCATAGTTTACGTAAAAACCATAGATACTGAAGCGTGGGGTCTGGAAAAGCCTGACGGCTTTTTGGTCCTGCGTCACTTAGTCTACATAAAAAATGAGGACACTCTAAAGAGTATCCTCATTTTTGGTGCGGCAAATGGGACTTGAATGTGCTTTTTTGCATATCATAGCTTTGTGTAACTATGCTGAAATAACGTATTTAAGCCATTTTACGCAAACATAAGATAACCCTGTTTTTGTAGTTTTTTATAAGATTTTGTATCTTTAACGGACAAATAACGGACAACTTTGGCATACTCCTGTATGATTTATGTATTTTGAAAGGATTGATTTTATGGCAAACAAGTATGATTACAAGGCGGTTCTGATCGGAAACTATGCTTATTACAGATTTATGTTTATGCAACGCTGTATGCCCGACATTTTTAAGGAATCACTCGAAAAGGAAGAATTCTGGGAACATCTTACCGACGTGCAGAAAACTATGGAAGCTTATATGGACAATTACCGCAATATCGTAACTCACTCCGAGGAATTTAGGCGTTCCAATAACCAATATGATTTGTTAAAAAAGCGTATGGAAGCAGAGGAAGAACGTATCGGCAACAAGTGGATTTGCGTGAAAAATCCTTATGACTCCGAGGAATATTGTATGTGGAGTGCTTCTGCACAGATTAGAGAGGTTGTATAGTAAACAAGGAAGCTACCGATTACGATAGCTTCTTTATTTTCATTAGTGCTTAATATTAAAACGACTTGATTATGTTATTTAAAATACATTTGAATAGCGGTATTACTTGCTGTCAATATTTCTGTTTAAATATTCAGTAATTCTTTCTGCACTTTCTTTAACACCGACCGAACTATCAATTAGAAGCTCATAGTTACTTTCATCGCCCCATTCAAGCCCCGAAATATTCTTGTAATACATCGCCCTCGCCTTGTCGGAACGGGCGATGTTCTGTTCTGCCTCCTCGCGGGTATCGCCGTAGACCTCCATCACTCTGCCGATACGGTATTCTTTCGGTGCGTGAATGAAAACACGGACTACATTTGGGTTATCCTTCAGCACATAGTCCGCCGCTCTGCCTACAATGACACAGCTGCCTTGCTCCGCAATCTTTTCAATGATTTTCTTCTGTGCAATAATCGCCTGATGCACAACGATATTACTCAGATACAACTCGTGCATCAGCTGCGGTGCGTTCTTATTAAGGTCGGAGATGAACTCTCTGTCAAGTCCGCTTTCCTGTGCGGCAAGGGCAGTAACTTCCTTATAGTAAAAAGGTATTCCAAGCCTTTCCGCCACAAGTCTGCCTATTTCCTTACCCGATGAGCCATGCTGTCTTGCTATGGTGATGATAACACCCTGCTTTGACTTCTGCAATACAGCGTTCGGATGTTCCTTTGACTTTTTGGTAAGATACAGATTTCTAAAGAATTGTCTGCTCATAAAAAAGCCGATTACTGACACGATTCCGTCCGTCACAGGATAAGTAAGCCAGAAATACTGCAAGCCGAATCGTGAAAACAGATACGCCAGCGGCACAAACAGGAATACCGTTCTGATGATTGTCAGTAATGAGCTTTTAAAGCTTGCTCCTACTGCTTGAAACAGTACGGGATATGTAAGAGATGTCACCAGCGGAATAAAGCTGATACCGATGATGCGGAATGCAGTGATGCCTATTCGTATGACTTCCTCGTCAGATGAGAAAAATCTTAGCATAGGCTCTGGAATCATCGCAAAGCACAGCGTTCCGAGAAACATTAGCACACAACCGAAAAGTATCGCTGTGTTCAACGTTTTTTTACAGCGTTCAGTTTTCCTTGCGGCATAGTTGAAGCTGATGACAGGCACGATACAGGTCTGCATAGCACCAAGCGGAATGAAGAAGAACGTCTGCCACTTATAGTAAAGTCCAAGCACTGTTACAGCGGCATCGGAGAAGGTGGCAAGTATCATATTCAGTCCGAAAATATACAGCGTATACGCCGACTGCATAAGGATATTCGGAAGGCCCAGACGGAATATCTTACCCACATAATGCGGATATTTTCTGATTGACGGCGACCTGTAAAAGCCTTTTTTCATCACCACAAGTGCCGCCACAATCTGTCCTGCGACAGTTGCTGCCGCCGCACCTGCGATTCCCATTTCAGGAAGTCCGAACATCCCGAAAATCAGCAATGGGTCAAGAATAATATTTGTCACCGCACCGAGTATCTGTGCGAGCATGGGAGTTTTCATATCGCCCCGTGCCTGTAAAATTTTCGTCCAGATACTCTCTAAAAACAAGCCGAAGCTGAACACGCAGACGATCCTGCCGTAAGTGATAACATCGGCTATGACCTCGGAAGAGTCGGTCTGCATTCTTGCGTAAAGCGGCATTATCGCATAACATACAGCTGCAAACACCGCCCATAGCACAACTGCAAGAGGAGTTCCCGTGCCTGCATATTCATCTGCCTTTTCGCTCTGGGAAAGTCCCAGCT
>CALATN010000239.1 GCA_937891895.1 uncultured Clostridia bacterium | reverse complement strand
GGACAAGTAGCGGACAAAGCCCGAAATCCACAAAAAAGAAAATCAGGAAACCACGCATCTACGTTGTTTCCTGATTCGTTAACTGGTGACCCGTACGGGAATTGAACCCATGATTCCGCCGTGAAAGGGCGGCGTCTTAACCTCTTGACCAACGGGCCGTTGGTAGCGAGAGTGAGACTTGAACTCACGACCTACCGGGTATGAACCGGTTGCTCTAGCCAACTGAGCCATCTCGCCATGTTTTCGCTCACTATCGTTGTGCGACTTAATTATTATACAACAACAAGCCCTTTATGTCAATAGTTTTTACAAAAAAAAATATTTTTATTCATTATGCTTATTATTTTGTTTCGTATTTTTTTATAAATGTGCATTTTGACACATTTTTCTCCAATTTTCTACCAACAATAACGCCTCTGCATACACCATTCCTCTGACTTTATGTCCTCTTGTATGCCCTCCCCTTGCATAAATTATTACGTCGCAGCATCCGCTTGCACGCTGCAAAAGCGTGCGGCGGATTTTTATATACGAAATCCTTTCCTTTGGTACAACTACTGTATGAAATCGAATTGCCCTGCAATAACTGACCGTTACCGAATCATCACTTGCACCGATTCCTGTGCTCATTTTCGCAGCAACTCTTACTATCAAAAGGTACACTAATGGTATTTCAGCCATCACTCCTATAAATTTCACGATATCTGCCCACTCATAATTCAACTTTACAACCAAGGCAGTCAGCAGCGCCACTACGATTGCAAGAAGCAACGGCAACCATATATATGCCATTATATATGTTCGTTTTACCTTTAGCCGAATATTACTCGGAGTAAAATTAGGGAGCATTCTCTCAATCATATTTATAGCACGTCTTTTTGTTGTAATCGGAATAAAAAGCGCAAGCTCGTTTTTTCTCCTTCCGTAACCTGAGCAGTTTATATGAACAGACATTGTCCTTGTAATTTTCATCAGCAAATTCTGCCGTATATCAACAGTGTTTATCCTGGAATAATTTACAATATATTTCCAGCTGGAAAAGTATCCGTTTTCTATCAAAATATTTTTTCCAAATTTGCTAATTTTAAAATGGATATATCTTATCATTTTTATCGCAAACGACACCAACCATCCCGCCGCAATTGTCAGCAAAAATATAGATGCACTCTCTTCTGCATTTCCATCAATTTTTTCTACAGCCTCAGTCAATTCATTTACAACCGATATAAATACATCCTTCGATTTCTCTCCGACAATTCTTCTGCCCTGAATGAGTACTGTTCCAAGGTAAACAAGTCCGGGAAGCGCTGACGAAAAACAAATAGAAAATAAAAAAATCTCTTTTTTCGAAGCACAATAATTTTCACTTGCTTTCAAAATTTCTATTGGCATATTCTGAGATATTTGTGTATAATCTATTTCTGACACGATTAAAGCAACATCAGATTTTTTTCTCAATTGTGAGGCTGAACAAGCATCTGTTTCGACATAAATTTTCATCACTTTGAATGGACGGAAAAGAAACGGTCGATGGAAAACCCTGCATGAAATTCTTGAATACGGAAGCTTTATTTCTTTTGAAATAAGAACACCTTTTTTTACATATAATTCCTTTTTGCCGAATTCAAATTGTGTGCAATACCACTTTAGCCATGCCGCTCCAAAAACAAGTAGTATAACAAATATATCCATATATACCATATTATACCATTTTTCAAAATCCCCTTTCAGTAAAAAAACACTTCTTACAAGTGGTACTATCAGCAACCATATATTTCCTTTTGCGTATTTTAACACAGTTATCCGATGCTGTCGCTTCAATAAAACACACCCTTATTATTTTATAGTTTCTGTATAATTTTGTTTATTTCTTCCATATCGTGTAAAGACAAAAATGGCATTATTATTCTTCCACTATAAGTTTCAATTAACAAAAAGTTAAAATTTATCTTACTTAAAATGGTGCTCCCTAACATTGTCGTATACTGTATATTGCGTAAAGGAATATAAATTTTCCTTTTTACCACGACTCCTGAGCATATCATTATTTCCTTTGATGATACTGTAAAGCAAAGTGAATGTAACCACAATGGTAGAATAACAAATACAAAAGCTGCATACGCTGTAACAAGAACAAATACTATAACCTCTCTGATGTATTCTGTCACTTTAAAATGCTCTAACATTAAATACAAATAGTATATTATATTAGATATTATACAAATAAACACTAATATACTTATTACAAATAGAAATATATATACATATTTATCCGCTTTGTATTTTTTCAAACTGTGCAAACCTCTACTTTTATGCTTTTACTATAAACACTTTTACTTATAGTTTTTTCCTTTTTATCAACTTTATACCCGAATATTCTGAAGGGAGCTTGCCAATTGGCTGATAATTCTTATAATACAGTTTGTAATTTTATATCTAATTTAAACAATTTGTTATGGGGTATTGGGGTTTTCGCCTTAATTGTATCGATTGGAATATACTTTACAATTCGTATTAAGCTGTATAATATATTACATTTTGTTGATTTTTTTAAAGACATTTTTTCAAACTCCACTAATAATTCACACAATGCCTCAAGAGGTAAAATTTCTCATTTTCAAGCATTGTCAACTGCCCTTGCTGCATCAATGGGAACAGGCAATATCATCGGCGTTTCAACAGCAATTACATTAGGTGGTCCAGGAGCGATTTTCTGGATGTGGATATCAGGGCTCATCGGAACGTCAATTGGCTTTCTGGAAAATGTCCTTGGACATATCTACAAATCTGAAGGCAGTGGCCCTATGGGATATATTACCAAAGCTTTTAATTCTCCACGTGTCGCCTTCCTTTATTCACTACTCTGTATCGGTGCATCCTTTGGAATTGGAAATCTAACCCAGTCAAATGCGCTGTCATCAGCCGCGGGTCTTTTCAATATTCCCTGTCAGGTTTCAGGTGCAATTTCTGCTGTAATTGTTGCGCTTATAATCTTCAACGGAGCAAAAAAAGTTGCATCTGCCGCTGAAAAATTAGTACCCTTTGTTGCTTGTATCTATCTGATAGGCACTATAATTGTAATTACATATTTTGGTGATAATATTATAGAAATATTAACTACTATTTTAAAATCAGCTTTTGGTTTTGATCAGATTTCAGGCGGAATTTCAGCAGCAATTTTGAAAAAATCCATCGCTATCGGATTACGACGCGGAATATTTTCCAACGAATCCGGCTTAGGAACCTCCGTATTGATCCACTCTGAAGCTGAAACAAATTCACCTGTTGAGATGGGTAAATTTGCAATTGTTGAGATCTTTATTGACACCATTGTTTGTTGTACTGCAACAGCATTTGTCATTCTTTTAAGCGGTGCTCATACAAGCGGAACAGAGGGACTTGCTCAGCTCACCCTCGCGTTCAGTCAGGTTATTGGCAGAGTAGCCCCCTTTTTTGTTTCATCTGTAACAATTATTTTTGCCTTCTGCACACTTATCGGCTGGTATTTTTATGGAGAAAAATGTATTGAATATGCCTTTAAAACTGGAAATTCCAAAGCACTTTTAATGTACAGATTTATGTACACCTGTGCTGTATATGCAGGCGCTGTTGCACAGCTTCAGCTTGTCTGGGAAATTGCTGATATACTCAATTGGATAATGCTTGTACTGAATTTGACAGCGGTTTTTATCCTTCATAATAAGGCCATTAAGGTTGTTAATGATTATACAAATAGTATATACATTAAGTAAATTACATATACTCAATTCTTTTTCATAGGAATTTTTACAATATATTCTATGTACTCTTCATTCTGAATTCGCTTTGAATCAGCCTCAATCCCTGCCGCTTTCATCATTTCAACAGCTTTATTCAGTGTATTGACAAACAATCTCACGTCCTTGAACACTACACTTCGTTTTTTCAAGCTTGCCATATCCCTTTCTTTTTGCAAAAATGTATCTATATACCTTTCTGCGGTTTCCACATTCATATTTCTGCTATGAAATGTTTCAACTATGTCAAGCTGTTGACCTTTACACTGTATTCTGAGCAAAGCTCTTGCGTGACGCTCTGTCAATCTGTACTCAGAAAGCTTTTCTCTGACTTCCTTGTCAAGCTTGAGTAAACGAAGTTTGTTTGCAATTGAAGGCTGTGATTTGCCAAGCTTAATTGCCGCATCTTCTTGGGTCATACCATAAAAATCTATAAGCGTTTCAATTGCTTCAGCTTCGTCAAAATATGATAAATCACGTCGCTGAATGTTCTCAATAAGTGCCATTACTGCCGAATTTCTCTCTGTAATTGTCACAGGAATGCAGGGAACAACCTCCATACCAAGCATTTTTGCAGCACGGAGCCTTCTTTCCCCTGCTACAAGCTGATATCCTTCCTCTGTTCTGCGTACAGTAATAGGTTGAAGCAAGCCGTTTTGCTTGATACTCTGGGCAAGATTTTCAATATCATCGAATTTGCGTCTTGGCTGATATGGATTTGGTTCAATTTTATCCACTTCAACCTGAATTACCCTTGCCACAACCTTTTCTTTTGCCTGAAAAAGCATATAATCACGTCCTTTCTGAACTGATTATAGCATATATTTTGCGTACAATTTGTCGAAAAATAGTGGGAAATAAAAAATGCCGAAAACTTTCGTAATCGGCATTTTTCATTATCTTAGTACATTGTTAGCTTATCAGCAAGGGTTGTAAGCTCATCCTGATCAAAGAAATCAATGGTAATTGTACCCTTTATTCCATCACTGGAGTTAATACGTACCTTTCTTTCAAGGTGGTTTTCAAGGCTAAGCTGCATTTCCGTGATAAAACTGAGATTTGCACGTTCTTCCGAGGTTTTAGGAGCCTTTTTGCTCTTGATTTCATCCTCATTTTCCTCATTTGCAGCCCTTGCAATTGCTTTTTCGATGCCTCTTACGGTGATTTTTCCCGCAGCAGCAAGCTTTGCAAGCTCAATCATTTCTTCATCAGTTTCCGCAGCAGCAAGTGCTTTTGCCTGTCCCGAAGTTATCTCACGCTTTTTAAGCAGTTCAACAACCTCATCAGGAAGATTCAGCAAACGTACAGCATTCGCAATTGATGAACGGGACTTGCCGACAATTTTCGACAACTCCTCCTGAGTCATATCATAATCGTCCATAAGCGAACGATATGCCATTGCTTCTTCAACAGGGTTCAGATCCTCACGCTGAATGTTCTCAATAAGGGCAATCTGCGCGGTCTGAGAGTCATCAAGCTCCTTAATAATAACGGGAACATCGCTCATTCCAAGCATTCTGCACGCTCTCCAACGGCGTTCACCTGCCACAATCTGATAATTTGTGCCTGTATAACGCACCACGATTGGCTGAATCAAGCCGTGCTGACGGATACTGTCCGCAAGCTCAGCGATTGCCGCATCGTCAAAAGTCTGACGAGGCTGTTTACGGTTTGGTTCTATGTCTGAAAGTCTGATTGTCTGCACGCCTGCACTTTCGCCTGTATTGTCGCCGAAAAGAGCGTCCAGACCCATTCCTAATCCTGCTTTTTTAGCCATTTTTATACCTCCCAGTTGTGTTCTGTTCCGTATTCGGTAATATATTGCTCAATATCAATGCCAATTTTCTTGCCAAGTTTCATAAGTTCATAGGCTTTATCAGCAAATTCCTGATTTTTCAGTTGCTCCATAAGCGTATTATCACGTCTGTGCATTGCATATTCTGGGTAAAATTCAGCAAAAAGGTGGTCAAATTCAACTCTTATTGCTTCAGCCTCTTCGGCTGAAAGCTTCTTTTTTGCCATAATTTCACCTCTTATAATTCAATGTTAAAAATTTTATCCGCAAGAATAAAATTTGGAGACAAATAAGCTTGCTGATTTGTCTTTGTTCCACGTGGAACAAAATACACGTTACTTATTTTTTACCCGCCTTTTTGTGTCTTTTTAGCAACTCATCTGCAAAAGCTGTGTACGCTTCTGCGCCACGAGAGCTTTTATCGTAGTAAATAACTGGCTTGCCGAAGCTTGGAGCCTCAGAAATACGCACATTTCTTGGAATAACCGTGTTAAAAAGCTTCTTTGGGAAGTGCTTTTTCACCTCATTTACAACCTGAGTTGTAAGGTTAAGACGTCCGTCAAACATTGTAAAAAGGATGCCCTCAATGTCAATATCAGGGTTATAGCGCTGTTTTACAAGTCGGATTGACTCAACAAGCTGTGACAGACCCTCCATTGCGAAATATTCGCAGGTCATCGGTACTAAAACAGTGTCACAGGCACAAAGCGCATTGATTGGAATAAGCGAAAGTGACGGCGGACAGTCCAGAAGTATGTAATCATAGTCATCCTTGACTGTCAGAAGCTGCATTTTCATACGCTTCTGCATATTTTCCACTTCAATAAGCTCAATATCGGCAGCTGCAAGCGCTGAAGTTGCAGGAACAAGCGAAACATTATCAAATTCTGTCTTGATTATTGCATCCTGAATACGACGCAAACCAAGAAGCACCTCATAAGTGGTAACTTCAACGTTTTTTTTACGTATTCCGAAGCCACTTGTTGCGTTTCCCTGCGCATCCATATCAACACAAAGCACTTTTTTCTTCTTTTTTCCCAGACAAGCTGCAAGATTTACAACCGTTGTGGATTTTCCCACACCGCCTTTCTGGTTTGCAACTGCAATTACCATTGCCATTGGCGCTACTTCCTTTCAAATTTGATGAATGATTACATTTATTATATCACATTGACGTGCTCTTTGCAATAAAAATAAAAAAAATCTCCATATATCATAATGATAACGGAGATTTTTGGGTATATTTTTCTTTTGAGAAGTTGATTTACAAGCTTTTCTTTGCAATTTGTCCACCGTTGCGTGGATATTTAGGCGGTGTAGCCTTGATTTTATGTACCACAATCAGTGTACGCTTGTCACCGTTTGGCAGAGCATACTCCTTAACATCGGAAATTTCTCCGCCAAGGGTAATCACGGCATTGTTGCCCTCCTTATAATTCTCGTTTGGACCTTTCAATGCAGCAAAAATGCCGCCAACTTTGACGTATGGCAGACAATATTCCGTCAACACTGGCATTGCCGCAACTGCTCTTGCAACTGCGACATCATATTTTTCGCGGAATTCAGGGTTACGTCCGCCTTCCTCTGCTCTTGCGTGGACGCATTTTGCTTCAATTCCAGCCTCATCACAGACTGCCGAAAGGAAGTTTATACGCTTGTTAAGACTGTCCAGCAAGGTCAGCTTCACATCAGGACGATATATTTTCATCGGTAATCCAGGAAAACCTGCCCCTGTTCCAACGTCAATAAGCTTTGTTCCACGTGGAACATTTATAAAATTCAGCGGCAGAATACTGTCAAGATAATGCTTCACAGCAATCCCATCAGGGTCGGTAATACCCGTCAGGTTCATTTTTTCGTTCCATTCCACCAGCAGACGTGCATAGGTTTCAAGCTGAGCGTACTGCTCTTGGGTAATTTCAAGCTTTTCAGCGGAGAAAAGCTCTGCAAGCTTGTCAAATTCAAGTAAAAACGGCATTTGTTACACCTCTTTTTAATTGTTCCACGTGGAACAATTTCTCTTTTAATTATTTTTGACCTGAAAGCCAAATGATGAGCACACTTACATCCGCTGGCGAAACACCGGAAATACGGCTTGCCTGCCCGATGTTTTCTGGCTGTACACGGTTCAGCTTTTCGTGTGCTTCAAGGCTAAGGCCCTTGATTGTGCGGTAATCGAATGGCTGTGGAAGTTTTTTCTGCTCAAGCTTCTGCACGTGCTCAACTTCCATAAGTTGACGTGCGATGTAACCCTCGTATTCGATTTGCAAGTTCACCTGTTCGCGTACCTCGTATGAAAGCTCAGGACGTTCAGGGTCAAACGGTGCTAAATCTTCGTAGGAAATCTGCGGACGGCGTATCAAATCGTTCATTTTCAGACCTGTAGCGATTGGCGCTGTACCCTTTTCAATCAGCAATGCGTTAAGTTCGTCTGTTGGTGAGAGGGATTTTGCCTTGACACGCTTGATTTCAGCCTTGATTTGCGCCTGCTTTTCAAGAAATTTCTCATAACGTTCGTCAGAAATAAGCCCGATTTCGTGTCCGAGAGGGGTAAGTCGCTCATCTGCGTTGTCCTGACGGAGCAACAGACGGTATTCGCTTCGTGAAGTCATCATTCGGTACGGGTCGGAACAGCCTTTGATTACAAGGTCGTCAATGAGCGTGCCGATATAAGAGGACGAACGGGTCAGGGTAATCATTTCCTTGCCCTGAACAGAGCGCGCGGCATTTATTCCTGCGATTAAGCCCTGTGCAGCAGCTTCCTCGTAGCCTGATGTACCGTTGAACTGACCTGCGCCGAAAAGTCCCTTGATTGCCTTGAATTCGAGAGTATGGCGCAAATCCTGAGGGTTGCAGCAATCGTACTCGATAGCGTAGGCATTACGCATTATTTCAACGTTTTCAAGTCCCTTGATTGTACGCAAAAAGGCAATCTGCACGTCCTCAGGCAGTGACGAGGACATACCCTGCAAATAATACTCATCTGTGTCAAGACCCATTGGTTCGATAAACAGCTGATGGCGTGAACGCTCGCTAAAGCGCTTGATTTTGTCCTCAATTGACGGGCAGTAACGTGGTCCGACACCCTCAATACGTCCCGAATACATCGGGGAGCGGTGAATGTTGTCGAGGATAACCTTGTGGGTGTCCTCGTTGGTATAGCCGATATAGCAGGACACGATATTTTTCATTTCTTCTCGGTTTGTTTCAAAAGAAAATGGCTGGATATCCTCGTCGCCGTCCTGACGTTCAAGCTTGTCGAAGTCAATTGAACGGCGGTGGACACGGCTTGGTGTACCGGTTTTGAAGCGGCGGAGTTCAATTCCGATAGATTTAAGACTATCGGACAAGCCACGGGACGGCAATGTTGAGTCAGGTCCGCTTTCGTAGGACGTATCGCCCACGTGTATCAAGCCTTTCAGATATGTACCTGTGGCGATAATTGCGGTTTTGCAGTGGTACTCGCCGCCGAGATGGGTCACGATTGACTTTACAGCGCCGTTTTCCACGTGCACCTCGGTAACCTCAGCCTGTTTGACGTGGAGATTTTCCTGCGACTCGCAGACTTTCTTCATATGATTGTGATACTTTACCCTGTCAGCCTGAACACGTAGGCTGTGCACGGCTGGGCCCTTGCCCCTGTTGAGCATACGGCTCTGGATAAAGCACTGGTCAGCCGCCTTTCCCATTTCGCCGCCCATTGCGTCGATTTCACGGACAAGGTGTCCCTTTGCCGTGCCGCCGATTGATGGGTTGCAGGGCAGGTTTGCGATGTTGTCCAGCGAAATGCTGAACAGCACGGTTTTTGCGCCAAGACGTGCGGCGGCGAGGGCGGCTTCAACGCCTGCGTGTCCCGCACCGATTACAGCAACGTCGTAGTTGTCTATATAATGGCTCATCTGAGCACCTCGTTTCTTTTAATTAGGAATTCGGAATGCGTAATGCGGAATTAAACCAAACGCAAGAGTTTGGAAACCAAACGCAAGAGTTTGGTTACGAGTATTTTTGCATTGCAAAAATACATCGTGGTTTGTTGGGGTTATAAAATTGTTCCATGTGGAACAATTTATTTATCTTTAGCTAAAAGTGTGAAGTAAAGGAAACTGTGGTTTGTATCTCAACTCCACACTCCACTCTCCACACTCCAAACTATTTACCAACACAAAATCTTGAGAACACCTCATTCACGACAGCTTCCGAGGCACGCTCGCCTGTAAGCTCAAGGAGATAGTTTTCCCCATCATCGATGAGGATATTTACCGCGTCATAAGTTGCGCCTGCACGAAGTGCGCCGAGAGCTTCCTCGAAGCTGGCTTTTGCCTTTACAGCACAGCCACGCTGACGCTCGTTTGCAAGAATACCCATATCGGAATTGATGTTGGCAAGCTTGTATATGTTCTCGATTGCAGTTTTCAGGCGGTCAAGTCCCTCACCCTGCCCTGCGGAGATTGTAACAATTTCGCTGAAATTGTCGGAAATTGCTGAAAGGTCAAAGCGTTGCTCCAGATCGGATTTGTTCAAGATTGCAACGGCATTCTTGCCCCTGCACTTTTCAGCAAGCTCTCTGTCCTCGGCGGTAATTTCCGCACCCATATCGAACACGGCAAGGATTAAATCGGCGGTTTCAAGCTTTTTCAGCGCCTTTTCAACGCCAACGCTCTCTACTACGTCCCCTGTTTCGTGAATTCCTGCGGTATCGGACAATCGGAGTACGATATCTCCCAGTCGCACGGACTCCTCAACAACGTCACGTGTTGTTCCTGCGATGTCGGTTACGATGCTTCTTTCACAGCCTGAAAGCAGGTTCATAAGGGTAGATTTTCCAACATTTGGCTTTCCAACAATTGCTGTATCAGCGCCCTCACGAATAATTCTGCCGCTGTCGTAGGTAGACAACAGCTGGTCGAGATTTTGAACGGCTTGCTCTAAAGTGGTAATAATTTCCATATCATCAACAGCGGGAATATCATCATCGGGATAGTCAACCCAAGCGGCAAGTGAACCCAAAAGCTGGAGAGTTGTGTCGGAAACGGCTTTAATACGTCGATAGAGGGAACCTTCCTTCAGCGCCTCTGCGCAACGCAGACCTGCTTTTCCGTCTGCGGCGATAACGTCCATAACCGCTTCTGCCTGAGTGAGGCTCATTTTTCCGTTGAGGAACGCGCGCTTTGTGAACTCGCCTGCTTCGGCTGGAGTTGCACCGTTTGCGAAAATAAGCTGCAGAACCTTGTCTGTAACAAAAATTCCGCCGTGGCAGGAGATTTCAACCACGTCCTCGCCTGTATATGATTTTGGCGCACGGAATACGGTCAGAACGCCGTCGTCAACGGTTTCCGTGCCGTTTATGATGTTACCGTAAGCGCAGGTGTAGCCCTGCATCTGAGTTGCTGTAAGGCTTGTTGACACGGGTGCAAAAATCTTCTCAGCGATTTCAAGTGCATTTTCGCCCGAAATTCGGATTACGGAAATTCCCCCCTGCGCACGAGGCGTTGAGATTGCAGCGATGGTTGACATAGTTACTCCTCCATATAATTGATAATTTCACAAATTGGAAGTTGTAGGGCAATATTGGGTTTCCAAAGGGGGCTTCGCACCCTTTGGTAGGGGTCGAGGGGGCAACGCCCCATCGTCGCCGCTCGCAAGCGGCGAAATACCCCTTACCTAAAAAAACGGAGAAAGAGGTGAGGAAACCGACAGGTTTCCGAGGAGAAGCGGACACGACCGCTTCTCCTTGTTGCAATCACATCAAAATCATCTCTCAAAAACGTGCCAGTGGCACGTTTTTGACGCACTTTACCTTTATCTCTGTACAAAAACAGTAGCTTTGCTACTGTTAAGGACGCCCTCTCTTACAGGGCGTCCCTCTTTCGCAACACCGTTG
>CALATN010000238.1 GCA_937891895.1 uncultured Clostridia bacterium | reverse complement strand
CCCCACCAAAGGGGACACTGTCCCCTTTGGAAACCCATGACTTTGCTTATCAACTTCTCGTTAAATTATAATTTATCTTGCACCCCACTTTACCTTTGCGACAAAATGTGCTATAATAAATTAAATATGATTTAAAAAGGACGGGACAGATTTTGATTTGTGTTACAGGCGATATGCACGGCGATTTGAGCCGTTTCAAGGATAAAAAAATAAAAAAGCTGAAAAAGGGCGATTTCCTCATCGTGTGCGGTGATTTCGGTTTTGTGTGGGACGGCTCCAAGCGTGAGAAGCGTATACTGAAAAAGATCGGCAGAAAGCGTTTCTACACTCTGTTTGTTGAGGGTTGTCACGAAAACTACAAGCTCCTTGACGAGTACCCCGAGGACGAATTCTGCGGCGGAAAGGTCAGCGTGATTTCGGGACGTCTTATGCGTTTAAGACGCGGCAATATGTTTGAATTGCAGGGCCATAAGTTCTTCGCTTTCGGCGGCGGTCAGACAAAGGAAATCGACATCCGCCGTGAGTCGAATACCTGGTTTGAACAGGAATTGCCGAGTGCGGCAGAACTCAGAAACAGCATAAATGTGCTGAAAGAAAACGGCAACGAGGCGGACTACATCATCACCCACGAGCCCCCTGCCACAATGAAGGAATTTCTCGGCTTTGAGGTGCGTCAGATAAGCCACATGCACACATTTTTTGACGCAATCAAGAACGAGGTAAAGTTCACAAAATGGTTCTTCGGCAAGGCTCACAAGAACAAGGTTATTCCGCCGAAATATCATTGCCTTTTCGATGAGGTGGTGCAGATTGAAAGCAAGCTTCCAAAGAAAAAGAGGTTTGGCAAGAAATAAATGACGAGGTGACAGCAATGAAAACAGAAAAAAAGACAATCATCGCACGTATCTGTTCGGTAGTAATCAATCTGATTTTCGCAGTTGCAGGCTTCTTCGGCACGCTTTTCGGCTTAATGGTTTTGGACCCGTATACGTTTCAGCTTTTCAGAGAGGACTATGATGAAACGGAAGTTTACGGTGGTGACTTCCTTGGGGGATTGTTTCTGATTGTTGTATCGATTGTTGTACCCATTGCTGTAAATTTTCATTTACACCGTTTCTGGTACAGCAAATGCAGTCTGTCAAAGAAGTGGATTTACATTCCTATGGCAATTATCACCGTCGGTTTGCTGGGATTTGCTGCTTATGGCATGATTGTTGACGGATATATCGACGGCTGGCTGGAGGCAACGTGGCACTGGTAAAATGTTGAGGTGACGGAATGAAAATAATTCTGAAAAGCTGTATGGTTGCTGTTGCGGTCATTACCGCTTTGGCAGTTGCAATCCTGATTGAATATTACAACAAGAAAGCAAGTCTGCAAGGGATTGAATATGACGAAACTGAAAATGCAGTTATGGCAAAGAAGTGGGCAGCGCTGATATGTACGGTTATTACGTTGCACATATGCGCTGTAGTCGCTTGTATAGGTGCACTTTTTGCTACACCTCATCACGAAGGCACAGATTGGGATATAATGTACAAAAGCGAATTTATTGTCGGTATTGTTATATGGATAATCAATTTGTTCATACCTGCAATTGCCGAATTGAAGGTGTATTTTCATTGGCGAAAAAAAGCAAGAATTTCGCCGCTTTGGTATATCGTGCCGACAATTCTGATGACTGCACTTACGATAATTTTGTATTTGTGGTGCTGTGTTGATTATATAGCTGATTGGCAGAATGCAGTATGGAAATAGCTTAAAAAAATTTTACATAAAGGAGAGGTTTTTATGCCGCATATTTCAGTAAAAATGTTAAAGGGACGCACAGAGGAACAGAAGAAGGCTGCCGCTGAAAAGCTTACAGCAGCACTCTGCGAAGCACTTGGCTGCGGTGACTCACACGTTACCGTAACTGTTGAGGACTTCACAGCTGAGGAATGGCAGGACGTTTTCGCTTCCGACATTTCAGGCAAGTCCGACAAGCTTTACAAGAAGCCTACATACGACCCTAAGGATTTACTGTAAAATTACGACCGCTTCGGGCGGTCACAGGTTGCCCCGAAAGAACACGGGGTAAGCTCTGATTACCCGAAAAAGAGGTTTTACATATGGAATACATCAAACAGGGCAAGGATATCCTGCTGAAAACGGCTGATTTCGACCTTGACCAGACCCTCGACTGCGGACAGGCTTTCCGTTGGGAGAAGATACAGGAACGTGCTTACCACGGCTTTGCACTGAACACGCCGCTGACCATTTCGCAGGAAAAGGACTACTTCCGACTTGCCGATACAACCGAGGAAACCTTTCTGAATGTGTGGGTGCCGTACCTTGATTTGGACACGGACTACACCGCCATAAAGGAACAGCTTTCACAGGAAGAAACACTTGCAAAAGCCTGTGAGTACGCGGGGGGAATTCGTCTTCTCCGTCAGGACAGCTGGGAGGCGCTTTGCTCGTTCATAATTTCTCAGAACAACACCATTCCCCGTATCAAGGGCA
>CALATN010000237.1 GCA_937891895.1 uncultured Clostridia bacterium | reverse complement strand
GAAAGGGGTCTGGGGAATAACCTTTCCTCAGAAAGGTTTTCCCCAGTGGGTTTCCACAATCCCCGTTAAATTATAATTTACTATAAACAACCTTACCGCCGATAATCGTCATCTTAACGTTTGTCATTATCTCCAGTGGGTCGCCGTCTGTAATTGTAAGGTCGGCAACTCGTCCCACGGCAATGTCCCCTACAAGCTTGTCAATGCCTGCGATTTTTGCCGCTGTTGATGTTATGGCACGGACTGCCGCTTCTTTCGGCAAGCCTTCCTTAACGCAGAAAGCGGCGCTTGCAGGAAGATACTGTATCGGCACTTCGGGGTGGTCGGTGCAGATTGCAACGTCCACACCATTATTATATAGTATGCCTGCGTTTGCAACTGTCAGACCTGCAAGCTCGGGCTTGCCCCTGTCGCAGATGATTGGTCCAACAACTGCTGAAGCTTTCTTTTCACCAAGCAGGTCAGCAACCTTGTGGCCCTCTGTGCAATGGATTAAAACGTAGTCAAGGTCAAATTCCTCGGCAATTCGTACCGCAGTCATAATGTCATCGGCACGGTGACAATGGAAGTGCGCCTTGATTTCACGATTGAGAAGCGGAATAAGTGCCTCGGATTTTATGTCGTATTCAGGAAGTGACTCGCCGTTTTCTTCAGCGTCAGCCTTGTCCTGAGCGTAGCGCTTTGCTTTGTAGAGTGCCTCACGGATAAGCGCCGTTGTTGCCATACGTGTGATGGGAGCAGTATCCCTGTCGGCAAAGGTTGACTTCGGATTTTCGCCGAGGGCAAGCTTTATTCCTACACGCTTTACAAGCATTTCGTCAGCACATCTGCCGCTTGTGTGTACGGCAATAAGGTCGCCGCCGATCGGATTTGTTGAGCCAACACCTGTCACGCAGGTTGTTACGCCTGCTTTTACAGCGTCGGCAAAATAACCGTCGGTGAAGCACAGCCCGTCAATTGTGCGCAGATGCGGAGTAATAGGGTCGCTGTCCTCGTTTACGTCCTCACCTTCTGCGCCCTGACCGTCACCGATAAGACCCATATGGGTGTGAATGTCGATAAATCCGGGATAAACGTGCAGTCCGTGGAGGTCAATATCCTCGTCGGTAACTTTCAGAGGTGTACCCGCCGCAACATTTGCGATTTTGCCGTCTTCAATGTAGATATATCCGCAAGGGATAGCCGAGGCTTTTTCCCCCTGCGGGTAAATTTTTGCATTGTATAAAAACATCTATATAATAGTATCCTTTCTTTGAGTTAGGAGTTGGGAGAGCGGAATATGAAATTAACCGAAGGATGCGTTTTCAAAATCCGTGGAGTAAAAGTTTTATGGTTTTGCGCAAGCAAAATTCCGAATGACAATTCGGAAAATAAAACTTGGATATGAAATTAACCTAAGGTTAATTTCATATTCCACATTCGTCGTAGTCCTTCCAGCGTTCGTTGTGGCGGTAAGCGGAAACGGATTTGTACACGATAAAGCCTGCGGAAGCAAGGAAAAGCACAAGTGCTGCACATACAGCGATTGTTGTTTTCAGCATTTCAATGGAGTCGTTTCTTTTTTCGATGTTGTTTTCCATAGTAAATTCCTTTCTGTAAATGAATTTGAATTTCCTATACTATTATAATATATATTTGACAAATAGTAAATAGTTTTTTATCGGATTATGCGGTAAATAAGCGGTTTGTTTTTGGAATAATTTTAACATTTCTGTCGGCGTAAAATCAAGAAAATGCAAGGATTTTCCTTGATTTGCGGCGATTTAAGAGGATGAATTGAGACGAAAAGCATACAAAAAACGGCTACGAATTTGTAGGTTATGACGAAATTAAAAGGCAGAAATGTTAAAAACGAGGTGAAAATTGTAAACTTACATTACTAAAAATCCCAATATTTCTTTTTTATGGTAAAGCGCTTCCGCTCGTCAAAAGCAGATTTAGCGGAATTGCCCAAAAAACAATGGGGAATTTTGGAACACATCCGCTTTAAATGGAATAAAATCCCTTTTAATAATCAGCTTTTTAAAGGTGATTTGTGCAAAAGCAACAAAATGAGGGCGATAAAAAGCCTTGACAAACAGCGATTTGAAAACTATAATGTTTAAAAGTTGCTGAACGGTTACTTTTGTAACCATATTGTAACCGCCCGCAATAAATTCTGAAAGGAGTCCTTTATGAGTAATAATGCAAATAAACACTCTGCTTCAGGCATGGTGGAAAATTGTAAAAAAGTCTTAAAGAACTTAAAAATCAAAAGTGTTGTAACAACTCTCGGTGCTCTGGCAATCGGTACAGTTTCCGTTTGTACAGCGGCTGCAATGAATAACAAGGAGGCGGCAACAGCTCTTACAGCTGCTCCTACACTTACAGGCAAGGCTGCTGCAGTTCTTGAAATGCCTGCTAAGGAATACGAAGTAACAATTGCTGTTGACGGAAAGAATATCAGCGTAAAATGCGCAGGTGACGTTGCTGACGCTCTTGAAGCGGCAAACGTCAAGGTTTCTGACGACGACCTTATCAACATCGGTTTGAGCGAGCCCTTAGGCAGCGGAACCGAAATTATTATAAACCGCGTCAACATTGTGGAAGAAGTACAGGTTGAGGTTATTGAATACGCTACAAAGTATCGAGAAGACGACGAGCAGCTCGTCGGATATACCGAAACTGTAGTTGACGGTGAAGAAGGCGAGGTCGAAACAACTTTCCGTCACGTTTATATAGACGGTGAGCTTGTTTCCTCCGACGTCATCGATGAAGACATTACAGAGCCTGTTGACGAGGTTATCGTTATCGGAACAATGGAAGAGCCGGTTTACGAAAAGGCTGTTCCTGCAGGACAGACAAGCGGCAGCAAGGATGTTGAGCTTGATGCAAACGGTATTCCTGTAAATTATGTGGATGTACTCACAGGCGAAGCTACTGCTTATTCCGCAGCAGCAGGTGCAATTACTTCCACAGGCAAGACTGCACAGGTCGGCTATGTAGCTGTTGACCCTAAGGTTATTCCTTACGGCACAGAGCTTTATATTGTTTCTGCTGACGGCACAAGAACTTACGGTTATGCTGTTGCCGAAGATACAGGCGGAGCAATGAGAAGCGGCAGAGTTCTCGTTGACCTTTATATGGACACAGAGAGCGAATGTTACAACTGGGGCAGACGAGATGTAAATGTATATATTTTAGGATAATAACGATATTTCCAATATTCGTTAAGAGAGAGTATTCGCCGCATAGGGTAACCTGTGCGGCGGATTTGTTTTGCGGGAGTAAGGCAAATTGGAATTTATAGGGCAGTTGTAGCACCAAAGCCTCGGGTTTCCAAAGGGAGCGGTGCTCCCTTTGGTGGGGTTTTCAGGGGCAACGCCCCTGAATCGCTCTCCGCAGAGAGCGAAATATCAACTTCGCCCGCAGGCGTGCTTAGAAGCGCTCTGGAGAGGGAATTTTGAAGCGATAGCTTCAAAAGGGAGAGGTTCTGCAAGAGAGAACCTCTCCAACAGTAGCTTCGCTACTGTTAAGGACGCCCTCTCTTACAGGGCGTCCCTCTTTCGC
>CALATN010000236.1 GCA_937891895.1 uncultured Clostridia bacterium | reverse complement strand
TTGCCGGGATAGGTAATGGCACGGTTAAGCTTTTTTGACAGGGTTTGTAACAAAATTTTATTAACGAGTGAGGATTTTCCTGACCCTGACACACCTGTAACAGCTACAAAGCAGCCAAGAGGAATATCTACATTAATATTTTTAAGGTTGTTTTCTCTTGCACCGTAAATGCTGACAAAATTACCGTTGCCCTCTCTTCTCTTTTCGGGAATTTTGATTTCCCTTCTGCCTGAGAGGTATGCGCCTGTAATGGAGCTTTCATTCTCCATTATCTCCTTAGGTGTACCTGCAGCAACAACCTGTCCACCGTGGACACCTGCACCGGGCCCTATATCTACTATATAGTCGGAGGAAAGCATAGTTTCCTCATCGTGCTCAACAACAATCAGCGTGTTGCCAAGATCACGAAGCCTTTTCAGCGTAGCAATCAGCTTGTCATTGTCACGCTGATGCAAACCAATTGACGGCTCATCAAGAATATACAGCACGCCCATAAGGGAAGAACCAATCTGTGTAGCAAGCCTGATACGCTGACTCTCACCGCCGCTGAGTGGGCCCGAAGCACGGGACAGCGTAAGATATTCAAGTCCAACACTTCTTAAAAATCCAAGACGTGAGTTGATTTCCTTGATAATCTGTCCGCTTATCATCTGCTCACGTTCAGTAAGTTCAAGACCGTTGATGAATTCAATGCAATCAATAACCGAAAGGTCGCTGATTTCAGAAATATTCTTTCCGCCAACCGTAACCGCAAGACTTTCCTTTTTCAGCCTCTGACCGTGACAATCAGGACACAGACTTTCCGTCATACACTCCTCAATCTCGTTCTTGCTGAATTCGGAATTTGTTTCACGGTAACGTCTTTCCATATTCGGAATAATTCCCTCAAACGGCTGATAGTAAACACCGCCGCCGTACTCCGTAGCACGATGAAGCTTAAGCTTTATGCCGTTCGTGCCGTACATAATAGCGTCAATAACTTCATCAGGCAAATCCTTTACAGGCGTGTCAAGAGAAACACCGTAATACTGCCCGATACCCTTGAAATACATCATCGCAATAGAGTTTTCGTCAGTGGTTGCCCAGCCCATTGCCTTTACAGCACCTTGCCTTATTGACAACTCCTTGTTGGGAATAATCAAATCAGGGTCAATCTTTCTGAACACACCTAAACCGGTGCACTTGTCACAAGCACCGAACGGGTTGTTGAACGAGAACATTCTCGGGGAAAGCTCCTCAATGGAAATGTTATGTTCTGGACACGCATAATTCTGCGAAAACAGCATTTCCTCGCCGTCAATAACATCAACAATAACCAGCCCGCCCGAAATAGTCGCAACCGTTTCCACGCTGTCACCAAGACGGCTCTCAATACCTTCCTTGATAACAAGTCGGTCAATAACAATTTCAATGCTGTGCTTCTTGTTCTTTTCAAGCTTGATTTCTTCCGAAAGGTCGTAAATTATACCGTCAGCACGGATACGAACATAACCCGCCTTGCGAGCGTGCTCAATCTCCTTGACGTGCTCACCCTTTCGTCCACGGATAACAGGTGCAAGCAGCTGAATTTTCGTACCCTGCGGAAGTTCCATAATCTTATCAACAATCTGGTCAACCGTCTGCTGCTTGATTTCGCGTCCGCAAACAGGACAGTGCGGAATACCGATTCTCGCATAAAGCAAACGCAGATAGTCGTAAATCTCCGTAACCGTACCAACCGTTGAACGTGGATTTTTCGACGTGGTTTTCTGGTCAATGGAAATTGCAGGGGAAAGCCCCTCAATGCTGTCCACATCAGGCTTTTCCATCTGTCCAAGGAACATTCTCGCATAGGAAGAGAGACTCTCCACATAGCGCCTCTGACCGTCAGCGTAAATCGTGTCAAACGCAAGGGAGGACTTACCCGACCCCGACAATCCCGTCATAACAACAAGCTTGTCACGGGGAATTTCTATGTCCACATTTTTAAGGTTGTGCTCACGGGCACCCTTAATAATAATTTTATCAATCGCCATTCTGAACTTCCTTTCAGTTCTTGATTTTCCTTATGGGGTGACGGATAACCGTCTTCCACTTTTCAGGAGCAACACGTCTTGCGTCCGACAAATATATCTCGTGGTGCAAGCGTGTTTCATTCATATCATTTTCGTAACCATTCTCTTTCAGATATTCGTCCATAATCGCAACCGTCGCAGGCTCATCATCAAAGGTCCCATTATGCATAATCTGCACGCATAACCCCTCATCAACCGTGTAAAACTCCGCCAAGGAGCAGTCCAGCTTCTTTTTTCTGCCTGCTTCTTCAACCGCCCATCTGAAATCATCTTCCGTAACAAAATCAGGCAAGCGGATAACAGAAATCCAGTTGAAAGAGTCCTTGTCCGAGTAATCAACCCCGCAAACATCATCCTGCCACCAGAAACCCTCCAGCGGCGGAACAACATACTCAAAAAATCCCTCAATCCTGTGCGAGCCCTTGTAGCTCATCTTTATTGTGTACGCAACTGCGTAAAGTATGCCGATAGCCTGCTGATAAGCGCCGCCCTCAACATTCGGATTGCCCTTGCCCCGTACCGCAATGTAATTCATCTTCGGCACAGTAACAATTTCAGGCTTGTTCTTCGGCATATAGAATTCCTTGTATTCCTTTTTAAAATCAAATGCCATACGTCCTCCTACTTTTTGTTAAATACCTTCTTACCCTTGTGCTGATATTCTTTCAGCTCATTAATCTTGTCACGCAGATAAGCCGCATGCTCAAACTCAAGAATTTTCGCCGCATTCTTCATTTCCTCGGTCAGCTTCTTAATCATTTCCTCACGTTCCTCAGGCGTCAACCGCTTCTGCTTAGCCTTAGCAGTCTTGCTGTCCGTGTCAGCCTTCGTGGAAATTTCAATTACATCACGAACATCCTTGATAATCGTCTGCGGAACAATTCCGTGCTTCTCGTTGTAATCCATCTGAATTTTGCGGCGGCGCTCCGTTTCCATAATCGCACTTTCCATCGAACGCGTAACCGAGTCTGCATACATAATAACCTGACCGTTCGCATTTCTCGCCGCACGTCCAATTGTCTGAATAAGCGAGCTTTCCGAACGCAGAAAGCCTTCCTTGTCAGCATCAAGAATAGCAACCAGCGAAACCTCAGGAATGTCCAGACCCTCACGGAGCAGGTTGATACCAACCAGTACATCAAACTCGCCAAGTCGCAAATCACGGATAATCTCCATACGCTCAATAGTGTCAATGTCATAGTGCAGATAACGTACCTTTACCTCCATCTTTTCAAGATAAGCCGTCAGGTCTTCCGCCATCTTCTTCGTCAGCGTAGTAACGAGTACACGCTCGTTCTTTTCCACTCTCGCATTTATCTCAAACAGCAAGTCCTCAATCTGCCCCTCAACAGGCTTAACTATAATCTCAGGGTCAACAAGTCCCGTCGGACGAATAACCTGTTCAACAATCTGTGCCGACTTTTCACGCTCCAGCGGACCAGGAGTAGCCGAAACAAATACCGCCTGATTGAGCTTGTCGTAGAATTCATCAAAGGTAAGCGGCCTGTTGTCATAAGCCGACGGCAAACGGAAACCGTAATCAATCAGCGTAGTCTTTCTTCCGCGGTCTCCCGCACTCATCGCACGTACCTGAGGCAATGAAACGTGACTCTCATCAACAATCAGCAGAAAATCATCAGGGAAATGGTCAAGCAGCGTAAGGGGAATACTTCCGGGCGCACGTCTTGCAAGCACTCTCGAATAATTCTCAATACCCTTGCAGAAACCGATTTCCTGCAACATCTCAATATCATAATTAGTGCGCTGTGCAATTCTCTGCGCCTCAATCAGCTTGTCATTATCCTTGAAGAACTTCACACGCTCATCAAGCTCCTGCTCAAGTTCAGCAATAGCGTCCTGCATCTTGTCACGGGATATAACATAGTGAGAAGCAGGGTAAATTGCCGTGTGCGCAAGCGTAGCAATAACCTCGCCTGTAAGCGCCTTGAATTCGGTAATACGGTCAATTTCATCACCGAAAAATTCAATACGAACAGCATTTTCCGTCGACCCCGCAGGAAAAATCTCAACCACGTCGCCACGAACACGGAACTTGTTTCTCACAAAGTTCACATCATTACGTTCGTACTGATTGCCAACAAGTTTCGCCAGCAGTTCCTCACGGGATAATTCCATTCCCTGACGAAGTGAAATAACATTGGTACGGTAATCGTCAGGCGAACCGAGAGAGTAAATACAAGAAACCGATGCAACAATAATAACATCGCGTCTTTCCGCAAGTGCAAGGGTAGCCGAGTGACGAAGCTTGTCAATCTCATCATTAACCGCTGAGTCTTTTTCAATGTAACTGTCTGTTGATGGCACATAAGCCTCAGGCTGATAGTAGTCATAATATGAAACAAAATATTCAACCGCATTTTCAGGGAAGAATTCTCTGAATTCAGAACAAAGCTGTGCCGCAAGAATTTTGTTGTGTGCAAGTACAAGTGTAGGTTTGTTGACCCTTGCAATAACATTAGCCATTGTAAAGGTCTTACCCGAGCCTGTAACACCCAGTAAGGTCTGTTCCTTCATTCCGTTGTTGATGCCTTCAACCAGACTGTCAATAGCTTCAGGCTGGTCGCCTGATGGAGTGTATTCTGAAACAAGCTTGAATTTATCCATAAATAAACCGCCTTTCGCAGTTGCAATAATCAAAATAATGTCAAATATCCGTATTGACGAAGTGAATATGTACGTTCCTCTGTTATAATAATATGGTCAATCAGTTCCACGTTTATCATTCTTAGTGCCTGACTTATCTGTTTTGTGGCTTCACGGTCTTCTGCCGAAGCGGTTTCATCGCAGTGCGGATGGTTATGACAAATCACCACCGATACAGCATTGGTGCGAAGTGCTTCCTTGATAATTGTTCGCAGACTTATTTCAGCGGAATATTGAGTTCCTGATGAAACAAGTATATTTGAAAGCATACGAAGGTTATTGTCAAAGCAAGCCATTCGCAATTCCTCATGAGTCAGTCCGATAAAATACGGCTCAAACATCCGCATTATCTTTTCAATTGTGTCAAACATAATACCTTCTGAGCGGGAATTGTAGTATACAGGAAGAATTTCTGTAATCATTCTGAACAGAATTGCAGTATTTTCGCTGATATTTTTTGTGCTTATCAGGTCATCATATTCAGCCTCAAGAACACCCGCAAAGCTTCCGAATTTAGCAATAAGCTGATGAGCAATATCATTTGTATTCTTTCGCGGACAAGCATAATACAGAAGCATTTCAAGAACTTCATGGTCATTGAAACCGTCAAAACCTGTTTCGCGGAATCTCTGACGCATTCTTGCGCGATGACCTTCATGAATATTAACATTATTCTCCATATTGCAACCACCAATACATTTTACTACAAAACAAACGTTTCCTTTATTATACTACAAAAAAATTTATTTGAAAAGGTGTTTTTTGAAAAAAAATATGTTATAATGATAATTAGTGCAATTAACTATATTTTTATGCAATTGAGTGGTGTAATTAGTGAAAGAGTTTATTATCAATTCAAATGACGCAAATCAGCGCCTTGATAAGTTCATACAAAAGTCTGTGCCAAGACTTCCGCAGAGTATGATGTATAAGGCAATCCGTAATAAGCGTATCAAAATCAACGGCAAGCGTGCCGAAATTTCTACACGTCTTCAGACAGGAGATATTGTGCAGATGTACATAAATGACGAATTCTTCGATACAACCGTAGAAACCGAATTTATGGCAGCCCCTGCCGTACTTGATATTGTGTATGAGGACGAGAATATTGTCCTCGTTGACAAAAAGAACGGACTTGTCGTTCACGAGGATAACGAAAATACCGTCGATACCCTTATCAACCGACTCAAGCATTATCTTTATGACAAAGGTGAGTATAAACCCGATGAGGAAAACAGCTTTGCACCATCACTGTGTAACCGCCTTGACCGTAACACAGGGGGAATTGTAATTGCCGCAAAGAATGCCGAGTCCCTCCGCATCCTTAATCAAAAAATAAAGGATAGAGAACTTGAAAAATATTATCTTTGCGTTGTTCACGGTTACCTTAAAAAGAAAAGCGGCACTCTCACGGGATGGCTTATAAAAGATGAAAAGAAAAACAGGGTTGATGTTTTCAAATCCGAAAAACCAGGAGCAAAAGAAATCCGCACAAAATATAATGTACTTGATAGTAATGGTGAACTGAGCCTTGTTGAAGTTGAATTGCTTACAGGCAGAACACACCAAATAAGAGCACATTTTGCCTCTATCGGTCATCCCCTTTTGGGTGATGGAAAATATGGCACAAACGCTCAAAACAAGAAATACGGTTATAAAAAGCAATTCTTGTACTCATATAAGCTTGTATTTGATTTTACTACCGATGCAGGAATTCTTGAATACTTAAACCACAAGGAATTTGAAGTTGACGATGTGTGGTTTAAAAACGAATTTTATAACAAAGGCTTATAATTATGGAAACAACTGACAGAATACAGCAAATCGTTGAAAATGAAATGAATACAACAGTGAAATCCGTTTCTGAAATAGGCAACGGTGCAACTGCGCTTGCGTATTTGGTTGAGATTAGTGATAAGCCATACAAAATTATTGTAAAAACAGGAAAATACACCGATTTGCTTGGCAAAGAAAAAGAAATGCTTGATTTCCTTTCATCAAAGGTTAGCTATAAAATTCCCGATACATATTTTTATGTAAATGATGGTGAAGTTGCCTTTCTAGGAATGGAATTGCTTAAAGGTATCAACGGTGGCAACAAAAAAGTTTTATACTTAAAAAATAAAAAGGAAAGAGGATGCCGAATTCATCACCCCTATTTTTATTAAAACATTGAACGAAGCCAAAAAACTTGATCCGACACTGCCGGATGATGTTTCTATTTTTGTAAATGATTCTGACGCCCCCAACGCATTTGCCGTTGGACGAAAAAGCGTTTGTGTCACCAAAGGTCTGATCCGCAATACAAATATTTCAGAAGAACACATCGAAGCTGTTCTTGCCCATGAACTTGGACACTTGTCTCATAAAGATACCGATATTCTGCTTTTGCTGAATGTTGGTAATGTAATCCAGAATATGTTTTTCAAAGTCCTCAATTTCTTTGCAGTTGTTCTCACTTGGATATTAGGTCTTATCGGTGTCATTTTCGGCAGTGCATTAAGTTCTTCCAATAACAACAGCAACGGAGCTGCTGATGCCGGCGGCGGTCTTGGCGTCGGAATCGGTAAATTACTGCATTGGATTTTGAATAAAATAACTGCCCTTTACTGGTATCTTGCCCATCTCTGCATGATGAGAGCAAGCCGTAATGATGAATTCAAAGCAGATGAATTTGCATTCAATTTAGGCAAAGGAAATCATCTCTGTTCATTTTTGGATTGGCTGGAACAATTATATTCTGCAGATACAGATCAAGGACCGCAGGGTTTCCTCGCATTTCTGGAAAGTTCTCATCCTCCTACCGACGACAGAATTGCTCACATGCAGGAAATGGGAGCAACCTATTCTCAAAATAAACGTGCATAATTTTGCAGGGAAATACCAAAATGCCTTATTCAGAAAATTCAACATTAACGGCTTTGAAAGATAGTTTTGCAGTAGCTGATGAAGCGATTTCAAGATCTTATTTACTGGATATAGTCTCAAAAGATGTTGTCCCGGAAACGGATAGAGCAGTTGCAAATGCAGATCTCCGTTTATATCGGCTGCAAATGCTCGTGTTCGATCAGGAAGAGAATGTCAATGACAAATTGCAAACGGTATTTTCCGCTTTGCTTGATTCTGTTGAACAGGTTAATCTGGCATTAATAATCCGTTCTCATCAATCCGGAAATGTTGAATTTTACCTTGGTATAAATGCAAATGCCGAGACCGGCAGTGCCGCAAAATTACTGCAATCTGGATTACTGGGCAATTTTCCCGGAAGTGAAGTTCAAAAATTGTCCAATGAATCCGTCGAACAGTGTTTGCAGGACATCAGAGGAAATGGTCCGAAAGATATCGCCTGTCTTTCAGTACTGCCAGCAGCACGGGACGAAGACAAAGATAAGTTTGTTCAGGGAATTGAAAAATTTGTGGACTCTTTGAGAGGCAAGGAATATACCGCAATTTTGTTAGCAGAATCCCTGAAACGTAAAGTCGCTGAATACAGAAAAGCCGGTTTGGAAATGATGTACTCTGCTCTTGTACCGTTTTCCAAAACGACATTGGCTTTCGGAGAAAATGAAAGTCATGCTGTAGGCACTTCCATATCTTCAGCCAGTTCAGAATCTTTATCCAAAGGGGCCTCCCGCTCCGTAAGTGATTCCGTTTCCAGTTCAGACAGTGTATCAGAAGGACAAAGTGTAAGTTACCGGACTGATGGTCTCGGAGATGGCTGGACATTCGGTCACAACAGCGGCACATCTCACACCGAAGGGAAAAGTCACTCCGTAAGCAATTCAACAAGTCAGACTGTAACCACCGGCACGACCCAAACCACCGGATCATCGTCAACAGATACAACAGGCTCTTCACTGACCAGAACTATCGATACCAGAAACAAGTCTGTTGAAAATATGTTGACTCAAATTGAAAAAAACATCCAGCGTATCGATGACGCAAAATCATTCGGTCTCTGGAATTGTGCATGTTATTTTATTGCAGATGACATTCAAACACTCTCACTGACGTCCAATGCTTTCAAAGGTCTGGTATCCGGAAACTCTTCCGGAGAGGAAGATGCTCACATAAACATCTGGTCCAGCATTTCTGAACAACAGAATAATTGCACAAAAATAAACGAAATGCTGCGGTCTATTCTGATTTTCAAGCACCCCAGATTTTATTACAGCAGACGTGAACGTGATATAAAAGACTCCGGCTGTCTTATCAGCGGAAAAGATTTGCCGTTATTGTTCGGGTTGCCAAGAAAAACGATCCCCGGCTGTGCAGTTTATTCTGTAGCAGAATTCGGCAGAAATGTTTTTATGAAGAACACCATCGCCCGCCGCGAAGACAATCACAAGCGTAAAATTCCGCTGGGTAAGGTTTTTCACATGGGAGTCGTTGAAAATACTGATGTCGAACTGGATTTGGACATGTTTTCCTCACATTGTTTCATTGCCGGCTCCACCGGTTCCGGAAAATCCAATACCACCTACGGTTTGATAGAACAATTTATAAATAATAATATCAATTTTCTGGTAGTTGAACCAGCCAAAGGGGAATATAAAACTGCATTTGGCAATTTACCCGGAGTAAATATTTTCACAACCAACCAGCATTATGCCAAACTTTTGCGTATCAATCCATTCATATTCA
>CALATN010000235.1 GCA_937891895.1 uncultured Clostridia bacterium | reverse complement strand
GTGCTGGAGATGAAGTTATTGTACCGTCAAATACATATATTGCAACAGCGCTTGCGGTAACATACGTTGGAGCAACGCCGATATTTGTTGAGCCTGATATCCGTACATTCAATATTGATTCATCAAAAATAGAAGAAAAGCTTACTGACAGAACAAAAGCGATTATGCCTGTTCATCTGTATGGACAGCCTTGTGATATGGAGCTGATTACTGCAATTGCCGAAAAATATGGCTTGTTTGTGGTAGAAGATTGCGCACAGGCTCACGGTGCTGTTTATAAGGGAAGAAAAGTGGGTACCTTTGGTGACGCGGCAGGCTTCAGTTTTTACCCTGGAAAAAATCTTGGTGCTCTCGGAGATGCAGGTGCAGTTGTAACAAATAACAAGGAGCTTGCAGATAAAATCCGTGCGCTCGGGAATTACGGTTCCGATTACAAATATCACCATATTTATCAGGGTAACAATTCACGTCTTGATGAGCTTCAGGCTGCTTTTTTATCAGCTAAGCTTCCGATACTTGAAAAGATGAATACTGAAAGACGCAGGATTGCTAAGCTTTATATGGATGGTATCACAAATCCTGATGTAATACTTCCATATGTTATGGATGATGTATTACCTGTATGGCACATTTTCGGTATTAGGAGCAATAGAAGAAATGAGCTTGAAAAGTACCTTAACGAAAGCGGAATAGGAACTAACAAGCATTATCCGATACCGATGCATATGCAGGAATGTTATAAGAAACTTGGCTATAAGAAGGGCGACTTTCCGATTGCTGAGGAAATCAGTGCAACGGAGCTGAGTCTGCCTATGTATTATGGAATGAGTGACGATGAAATAAGCTATGTTATCAGTACCGTAAATGCATTCTGAATTCAGCGTAAAGGAGGAACAGGTTTGAATATATTGATTACATCGGTTGGAACTGCAACAAGTATTGGATTGATAAAAAACTTTAAACAATCAGGTAATGTTATTATTGGGGTAGATATTAACCCATTCGGATATACAGCGGGAAGTCAGATGGTCGATTATTATCAGCAGGTTCCATATGCTGATGATGCGGAATATATCACTGTAATAAAGGAAATAGTCAGCACAAGAAAAGTAGATATACTCATACCTGTTAATGATATTGAGATATATGTGCTGTCAAAGCATAAGGAGGAAATTGGGTGTTCGTGTATAATTCCCGATATATCTGTAATTGATTTGTGCAGGGATAAGTATATCTGCAGCAGAAAAATTGAAGAATTGGGAGTAAATGTTTCAGAGATTCTTGATAAAGATGATATTACAATAAAGAGGATACTGAGAGATCGTATAGGTGTCGGAAGCAAAGGCATCAAAATACTTGAAGCGGGGGAGATATCTCCTGATTATGTTGCCGATAAGAAATTTCTGCAGCGTTTTGTAGAAGGAGAAGAGTATACGGTTGATATATTAGCTGATAAAAATGGTAATCCTGTATATATTGTTCCGCGTAAAAGATTAGAAGTGAAAAGCGGAGTGGCAACTAAAGTCAAAGTTGAGAAACAAGATGAACTTATCACGACAGTGAAAAAAATTCTTAAGAATTTTACACTTCCCGGTTTTTCAAATATGCAGTTTATCAAAGATAAAAACAATGTATTTTGGTTTATAGAAATAAATTACAGATTTTCAGGATGCGGTGCAGCAACAATAGCTGTTTCGCCTGAATTCATCAATAGCTTTTTAAAGCTTTTCAATGGAACGGAATATATTGGTGAAATAAATGCTGATGTGAAGTGGAATAGCGTTGTAACAAGATATTATGAGGAAATAGTATATGAGGAAAGCATTTCTTGATTTGGACGGAACGTTGCTTGACAGTAAAAGACGGCATGAAGTGGTGCTTCAGGATATTCTGAACAATCGAAAAATAGATATCGGCATTGAAGATTATCTCAAATACAAATCAGACGGAAATAGTACAAAAACATATTTAAGTAATATAAAGAAGCTTGATGACAGTACAGCTGATGAAATAACGAAGGAATGGGTGAACAGAATTGAAGCGGAAAAGTATCTTTGTCTTGATACCTGGTATTCAGACGCTGAAGACTTTTTAACAATTTTGAAAAGTTATGACTTCAGAATTATTGTAGTCACAGCACGAAAAAATAAAGAAGGCTTGTACAATTTTTTGAAATCCTCAGAGCAATCTGATTTTTTGGATGATATAGTAATTGTTTCACCGACCAATGCAAGTCTTAATAAGAAAGAATATATACTGAGTAATCTTGGGGAAATGAACATTGTTGTCGGTGACACGGAAGGCGATTGTATAAGCGGTACTGACAGTATTGAATTATATTTATTGAATCGTGGCTTTAGAAGCAGGGACTATTGGGATAATCGGAATTTATATTCATATGACAATCTGTATCAGATCGCTGAAAAAATAAAATTACTTTTTGATTAATAAGAATACAAGATATACAAACAGAAGAGGTATAAATGAAGATAATAGGATTATACGGTGCTACCGGAAGTTCAGATTTTGGTGACTATGCAATGATGGTACATAATGTTCAGGATATTCTTGAACTGTCAGATGATGTGGAAATAAGTATTTTTACTCCGGATAAAAATATGACTTTACAGAATCTGAATGATAATCTTCTGAATCAGTATCTGATGAACAGAATCAAAGTCGTGGAGGAACCCAAAATCAGAAGAAAGTTTATTGAAAAAGCAATCGATTATATTTGTAATAAGCTTATCAATAAGAAACCTTTTTTTGAATCCAAATACAAAAAAACAATCAGCGGAAAACTTGATTACCTGAACTGTGAATTTTTAAACAGCATTAAGAAACTTGATGTAATGCTGTTCAACGGCGGAGGATATCTTCAGCATTCGTGGAGATATTCTAATAATATCTTTGCGCTACAGATGGTGGTTGCAGGCTATTTGGGGAAGCCAGTCTATATGCTGGGAAATTCAATAGGTCCTATGAAAAAATGGAAATACTGCATAGCAGATGCTCTTCCTTATATAAATGAAATAATGATTCGTGACGGAAAAAATTATACGGCTAAATTGCTTGATGAATTGAATTACAGAAACTTTTTTTGCGGTCCCGATGATTTGTTTTTCGTGAATGATTGCTATGACAGTGTACCAATGTATGAAAATTATGTTGTTATTGAACTTATGTCATGGATTGACAAAGCAGCACATGGCGGGAAATATGTGGTTAACAGACTGGCTGAATTGCTTGACCATATTCTTCAAGAGGGCAGAAATGTTGTCTTGACAATATTTGATAATGCTGATAATAAGGCAATAGAGTATATTGACTATTTAAAGAAAAAGTCATCGTGTCCTGAAAAGGTTTTTGCATATACTGAAATAAAGTCGATGTACGAAATATTTTCCATATATAAGCATTGCATGTTTTCTATTTCTTTCAAGTATCATCCTTTAATCCTTGCACTTGGAAGCAACAAACCGTGCATTGGCGTTATTTGCGACAATGACGGATATTATGAGGGAAAATTGAAAGGGGCTTGCGACAATGCAGATGTAGTTCCTGAAAAGCATATAATTCATATTGATGACATTGATGATACAAAGCTTATAAATATGTATGATGAATTAAAGGAAATGGCGGATATTGTTGATTCAAAAAATCATAAAAAACTGTATGATATCCGAAAGAGATACTTAAGAAGAATAGTGCTGAATGAGGAATGAAAATAATGGGAAATACCAGAAGTGAATATGCAATAAAAAACATTATATATAATCTTCTGTTTAAGTTGATAACACTTTTGTTGGCTTTTGTGTCAAGAACAGTATTTATATGGGGATTTGGTATTGAGTATCTTGGCTTGAATGGTTTGTTTTCCGACGTTTTAAATCTGTTGTCGATGGCTGATTTAGGCTTTGGGATTGCAATGGTATACAGCTTTTATGAACCGTTGGCACGTAAGGATTATAATAAGCTTTCAGCTTTGGTCAATTATTATAAGAAAGTATATGTGGTAATAGCAGTAGTTGTTTTTATTGCGGGCATTTTATTGGTACCATTTTTACCATATATAATTAATCTTCCAGAAAAAATACCACTGATGTATGTATATTATTTTTTTGCGTTGGCAAATGTAATGGCTTCATACATCTATGTATATAAGACAGCCATTCTGACAGCTGACCAAAAGAATTACAGGGTTGTAAAGGTTTCAATGGTTACAAATATACTGAAAAGTGTTTTACAGATAATCTCAATATTATTGCTTAAAAACTATATTGTATATCTTGCGATAGGTACGATTAGTGTTATTGTCAGCAATTTTTATTCCTCTCATATTGCAACCAATGAATATCCGATGTTAAACAGTACATCTGAATTGTCGAAAGAGGAAAAAAAGGGGATTATTGAAAATCTGTCTTCTGTATTTATAATAAAATTTGTAAGCGTTGTGTTGAATGCAACCGATAATATAATTATATCTGTTATTATCGGAACAATTGCAGTCGGATATTATTCCAATTATCTGATGATTCAGACAAACTTAATGGGATTTTATACATTGGTTTTCTCTGCAGTGACAGCTTCAATCGGAAATCTGATTGTGACAGAAAGCTATGAGAAAAGGTATAAGGTTTTTAGCAGCTGTCAGACAATAGGTTTTATGGCATCGTGTGTTGTAGTTCCTTGTTATGTCGGGCTGATTAACGACTTTATTTACTTATGGATAGGTAATGATTATATCTTTGATAATCTGGTTGTTATCGCTATTGGTGTCAATATGTATCTTTCCTGTGTTCTTCAGCCTTTATGGTCATACAGAGAGGCAACAGGACTTTATAAAAAAACAAAGTGGGCAATGATAGCTTGTGCAGCATTGAATATAATTTTGTCAGTGGCTTTGGGCAGACTCATAGGAATAGCTGGAATTATATTTGCTTCTGCTCTGGCAAGACTGTTGACCTATTTCTGGTATGAACCCGCAATACTGTTCAAAGAGTTTTTTAACAAAAAAACAGGCGGATATTACTTAGAGCTAGCTAAGAACTTTTTGGTAATATCTATAATATGTGTTTTGGTTATATTCGTAAACAGTAAATTGAATATTAATAGCTTTGCCGATTGGCTGATTAATGCAATTGCAATATTTATTGTTTCATCTGCCTGTGCATTTTTAGTTTACAGAAAAACGGAAGGAATGCAGATAATTTTAAGTTACTTGAAAAAACTGAAGAAAAGATAATAGCTTTTAAAGTGCATTTTTACAAAAAAGGACAACTGCCAAAATCTGAGGCAGTTGTCCTTTAAATAATTTAGCATAATGTCAAGCAATAGTATTTAATTCTGCATTTTCTTGTTAATTCCCTCAATAACGGGCATAATGTATTCTGAAAGCAATGGATTTGTAGCAACTTTAACCTTCATTTCTGCATCTTCATCGTTGTAAATGTTTGTAATGCCGTTGAAAGTCTGCAGCTTCATCAGTGCCGTAATTTCATCCGCCGACAACTCGATTTCAATAGGATTTTCAAGCACATAAACAACCTCTGCACCCGTATCAAGTCCGCCTGTTGATGAAATGTAATCAGTAGTGATTGCTTCACCGTTGTAGCTGTCAAGCTTTGCAGTACGCTTGATAATCTTACCTGTGCCATCAGCATTATAAATCAACTCGTCACGCACGTTGCCAACCGAACAAAGCGGTAAACCGCTTGTGATTGTAGCTGTGCTACATGTGTAAGATTCATAAGTTGTTGCTGTGTCGCCATATTCTATTTGTACGTTAGTTACAATGGCATCTGTTTCAGTCGAATTTTCGTAAGATAAATTAAAAAATGCGCAATCCGAAACATCAAATGTGTATGCCTTTGTTTGTACGTCAGATGCTACAAGTCGAGATATAAATGATTTGTCTTTGTCATATTTGGATATTCTATACCAAACTTTACCGCTGCCAACTACACCGGATACTGTAATATAATTTGCGTTTTGGCAAGGGATATATTCTGACAATAAATAAAGTTCTTCACATTCAACAACACCATTAGCTGAAATATATTGTTTAGTGGCTGCTGCAATATTATATAGGTTTTTCCCACAAACTGTAATTCGGATATTTTCATCATCACCAACCGAAACAATATCAATCGGTGCATCAGATGTAGGTGTACCGTCCTGCACAGATTTACCATACATATTCAGCGTAATAATAGGATAATTAACAGTATCATTAACAGTGTATGATGAATTTTCATTCAGTGTTCTGCCATTTTCAATAGATGAGCCGCTGATAGAACAAATAACGCCATCAGAATTGATTTTAATAGTGTTATTATCAACCTTGACACCGCCGAGAACGGTATCAGAAGCTGTAGGAAGCGTGTAAACTGTGTCAGTAAAAACAGCATCCTCAGGTACGGAAACGCCAACAGTTTTTCCGTTAACTGAATTTACTGTAACAGCACCGTTTTCATTAAGTGAAATATCTCCGCCTGAAATGATACCACCGATTGATGTTTCAGTTGCAACAGGAATTGTAATGCCTGAAGCTGCTTCTTCAGCACGTTCAGCCGCATCAACAGCCTTCTGAACTTCAAGCTGCACCTGATTATAAGCCTGTTCAAGAATAGTAGGTGACTCAATAAATTCAAGACGGCAGTCATCATTGATTGTTACAGGCTGTGAAATGAACTTGATTTGTACCGTGTTGTCAACGTTGACACCTGCAAGAACAAGTGTAACTTCGCCGCTTGACGCTGTGAAATCAGAAGTGACCTCCCAAAGCAGATGAATGTTATCATCATCAATACTGTCCATTGTCAGCACCTGTTCAGCAACACTTTCATTAAGCTTTGAAACCGCTGTCAGACGGAAGCTGAACTCTGAAAGGTCGTGTTCACCATACATTCTTGGAACGCTTATTCCTACAATGTCAGCGCCGTATTCGCCTTCGGTAATATTACCGTCAAGATTTTGTGTTATAAGCCTCTTGCAAATAACCTTTAATTCCATAAAAACCTCCTGAAAAAATAAAACTGCATCCCGTGCTTTAACGCCTTGACAGCACGGAATGCGTTGTTCCCATAATTTCAGTATATCCGATTTTATATATTTTGCAATGCTTTGAAATGAAGTTCGTATACAAAAATAAAAGTTGCACACGTTATGTGTGCAACTTTTGTATCTTATTCAACCAGTTCTCTCATTTGCTTGATAAGCTTCTGATCGTACATTTTTCCGTTCTCTCTGTCATAGTGCCCGCCTGGCGTACTCCACAGTACAGGACAAGCGCCAACTTCAAGTGCTTCCTTGCATACAGAGTAAAGGAACAAGCGGACAGATTCTTCTTCCTTATTTTCAGTAGGACAACCGTATTCACCGATTATTACAGGAATACCCTTGCCAATGAAGTTGTCCTTCAGCTTCTTCATTTCAGACTTCAGGAAGGCCTTTTCTTCAGCAGTTCCCCATGTGCTTACAGCCTTGCCCCATTCCACATCCTCAGTGATAAGAGCAAATGTAGCAGGAGAGTAGTAATGCACCGAAAGAATACACCTGTCAGCAGGGTCATCCGGCATTTCAAAAAGCTTGTCGCAGCAATGGTCAATGTTCGTGTTATAGCCGGAGATAAGCAGATGACGCTTATCATTGTTTCCGCCAGAGGAGCGTACAACATCAACAAACTTCTGATTTATTTTATTGGCAAGGGCAAAGGATTCTTCTTTTCCTTTGTCTGAACCATAAGGATTCCATACGCTGTTCCAGCCAAGTTCTTCGTTCTGTGACTCAAAAATAAGCTTTTCACCGTAATCGCTGAATTCTTCACTGATCTGTTCCCAGATTCGTGTGTACTTCTTCATACATTCATCAGTTTCAGTAGGAAATTTCTCCATCCAGCCGTTGTCCCAGTGAAGATTGACAATAACGTAAAGGTCATACTTCAGTGCCCAGTCAACAACCTCACGTACAGCCGCCATATATTTCTTGCTGATAGTGTAATCTTCACCCATAAGATTAGACCACGCCACAGGAACACGCAGTACACCGAATCCCTCATCAGCGTAACCCTTGATCATCTTTTCGGTAATAACAGGGCTTCCCCATGCGGTTTCATAAGATTCAACGCTGCCATCGCCCCATTGTGCAATCCAGTCACCGCAGGCTTCATATGTATTTCCGAGGTTTATTCCGATGCCCATATCCTCAACAATTTCCATACTTGACCTTGAGAAATCACTCTTTGAAGAAGCAGGTTTCTTCTGGGTTGTGGTAACTGTTTCTGTTTCAGCAACAGTCGTAACCATCGTTTTTTCAGTAGTGACAGAAGTTTCAGCAGTTGTTGTAGCTGCAGTGGTTATAACTTCTGTTTCAGCTTCAGTTTCAGATGTGATAGCAGTAACAGTCGTTTCTTCCATTGGAATTGTTGTATCAGCAGTTGTTTCGAGTGTTGTTGTAACAGTTGTACCGGATGTTTCAGCAGATATTGTTTCAGACGTTGTTGTGGCTTCAGATGTTATAATGGAAGTTGTTATGACTGAGGAAGTTTCCGTAACAGTTTTACTATTTCTTTTTCCGCATCCGCAGGCAAGCATAGCAAGTGCAAGAAGTATTGCAATTCTGCGTTTCATAGTGTGTTCCTCCAATAGATTATTTTTGATATTATATCATTTATATAGGTGGAATTCAATAGTATAATGTGCAGAAGTAGTAAAAAAGCAAAATCCCCGACATAGTTGCGTCGGGGACGTTGACTTTATAATTATCTGATGCCGTAGTTTTCGATGATGTAGTCCATATCCTTGTCACCACGACCTGAGAGGTTGATGAGGATAGAACCGTGGTCCATAGTCTTTGCAAGCTTCATACCGAATGCAACAGCGTGAGAGCTTTCGATAGCAGGAATGATACCTTCAAGACGGGAAAGCTTGAAGAATGCATCGATTGTTTCCTCGTCGTCGATTACATCATATTTAACTCTGCCGATTTCCTGAAGAAAAGCGTGTTCAGGACCGCTGGAAGGGTAGTCAAGACCGCTTGCAACGGAGTAAACAGGAGCAGGCTCACCGTTTTCATCCTTGAGCATAATGCTGTTGAAGCCGTGCATGATACCTTCTGTACCGTACTTGAGGCTTGCAGCGTGGTCGCCGAGCTTTTCGCCTCTGCCGAGAGGCTCAATGCCGTAAATATCAACAGGGTCATTGAGGAAGCCTGAGAAAAGACCTGCCGCATTTGAGCCGCCGCCTACACAAGCAACGATTGCGTTAGGGAGGTGACCTGTCATATCAAGGAACTGTTCTCTTGCTTCGATACCAACAACGCTCTGGAAGTCACGTACCATCATAGGGAATGGGTGAGGACCGAGAACGGAGCCGATGCAGTAGATAGCGTCATTGTATTCCTTGCTGTACGCTTCAAATGCAGCGTCAACAGCTTCCTTGAGTGTCTTCAGACCGTGTGTAACTTCAACAACGTTTGCGCCGAGAATTTTCATTCTTGCAACGTTAGGAGCCTGCTTCTTGATATCAACAGAGCCCATGTAGATGTCACATTCAAGACCGAAGTATGCAGCAGCAGTAGCAAGAGCAACACCGTGCTGACCTGCACCTGTTTCAGCGATAATCTTCTTCTTGCCCATATACTTAGCAAGGAGAGCTTCACCCATACAGTGGTTGAGCTTGTGAGCACCAGAGTGGTTGAGGTCTTCACGCTTAGCGTAAAGCTGTACCTTGCCGCCGAGAGCATCGGAAAGTCTTTCAAGGTGGGAAACAGGAGTTGGTCTGCCCTGGAATTCCTTACGGATTCTGCGGAGCTCAGCAATAAACTTTCTGGACTGGCAGATAGAGAAGTAAGCTTCTGTAATTTCAGCCATAGCGTCCTTCAGCTTATCTTCAATGTAAACGCCGCCGTACTTGCCGAAGTAACCGTTCTTGTCAGGGTAATTGTTGAAATAGGTATCAAAATCAATGCCGTTGTGAATCATAATGATTTCCTCCAATATAATAATTTATAGTAATTTCAAAGTGTACGTATCAGTTATGCAGGCCACGCCATCGCTTTGTAAGAAGTATCATAATCATTCTCCTAACTTTGTATAAGTAATGTCAGGAAATAAAAAAGCCCCCGACAGAACTTTCTGATTCTGTCAAGGACGAATAACAATCAATGTAATCCGCGGTGCCACCTTGCTTCGCAGTAATCTGCGCACTTTTCAGGATACCAACATATCCCCGACAACTGACGTGTGTCTGAACGTCGCTGAATACTGAGCACAGCATAAAACCATACCTTTGACAGCGCCCTCCGCGGTCCATTTGACAAGCTGTTTCTTACCTGCATCCCAGCATCGCAGGCTCTCTGTGAAGTCATAATTGCCTTTATCTCCGCATCAACGGTTTGAATATTCTTTCTAACAGTATATCACCGCAAGAAGATTTTGTCAATACTTTTTCATCAGTTTTTTCGACAAGTGCAAATCAGTTTGTGAATTTTTTTCTGAAAATATATACAAGGGAAAAAATATATGCTATAATACAAGTGTATTGTATCCCTTTCGGGAATAATAACAAGGAGGAATTTAATATGGTAGAATCAAAGAAAATGTCAACAAGGACCATGGTGACAGGTGCATTGTTGACAGCACTGGTGATTGCATTGCAGTACGTAAGTATGGCAATCAGGACAGGCACATTCTCGATAACGCTGGCGTTAATTCCGATAGTTATCGGAGCTATAACCTGCGGAAAGGGAATGGGTGCATGGCTCGGAATGGTATTTGGCATTACGGTTCTTGCAACCGGAGATG
>CALATN010000234.1 GCA_937891895.1 uncultured Clostridia bacterium | reverse complement strand
TTCGGTCGGCTCCCATATATCAATTACAGCGTTGCAGACTTCAAGTGCAAATTCAGGTTCGGTGCCAGTGAAACTTTCGGGGCTATATTCAAAACGGAAATTACCCTCTGTCTTTTCACGATACTCCTTACAAAGCTTTGCACCAAAAATTGCGATGTCCTTGATTTCCTGCTTGGATTTTTTAAATACCTGTTCACGCTGTGCTACAGAAGTACTGTTGTAAAGGTGCACAATTGCATTTTTACAGCCCTTGAGTGCTTCAAAAGTTTTGGCAATAATGTGTTCACGGCTTTGTGTGAGCACCTGAACTGTTACATCATCGGGAATGAGATTTTTTTCAATAAGTGCACGGCAGAAAGCATACTCGGTTTCACTTGCCGCTGGGAAACCTATTTCAATTTCCTTGAAACCAACCTTTACGAGATATTTCCAGAATTCCAGCTTTTCGTCCAGTGACATCGGAATTATGAGAGCCTGATTACCGTCACGCAGGTCAACGGAACACCATATTGGTGCTTTGTCGATTTTTTCCTTTGTTGTCCAATCGTAGCACGGAACAGGCGGCATAAAGTAACGTTTCTGATAGTGGTTGTAATTTTTCATAGCTTTCTTTCCTTTCATTCTTTGCGGTTGAGCCAAGAAGGTCAGGCAATAAAAAAAGCCTTCATCTCCTTGTAAGAGATGAAAGCTTGCAACTTCCACGGTACCACTCTTGTTCAGACATTCGTCTGCACCTCACCGCATCTCAATCATTCGATATCCAATGCGTATCTCTGTAACGGGAGAACCCGTTCCAACCTACTTATCTGTGCACAAGATGTTCAGCGGACTGCTCAAGGACGAGTTATAACCGAAATCCTCTACTGCCTTCCACCTTACGGCAGCTCTCTGAAAAATTCAATCGGCTTTTATTCCTATCAGCGCATTTGATTTATTACAAATTGATTATAACATATCATTTTGTATTTGTCAACAGCTTATGTATAACTCTTTTTTATAGCTGTTCAAAACATATTTATATTTTTTCGACAAACTACTGGACAAGCTTAAAAATGTATGTTATAATATTATGTATTTATAATGTATATGGAGGTTTTTAAGACTATGTCTTTGATTAAAAAGCTTTCTGCTATTGCAGTAACGTCTGCTATGGCACTTTCTCTTGCTTCATGCGGTCAGGATACTACATGGGGTGCAAAAATTGACGAAACAGAACTTCGTGCTGGTATTTTCATCTATTATCAATCTGATGCTTTATCCCGTGCTTATGAACATATGACAGAAACAGACACTGATGTTATGGCCATCACAATTGATGGTATGTCAACTGAAGATTGGGTTAATGATCAGGCTGTAAAGGGTATGCAGGAATACGTTGCTGTTGAAAACAAATTTAATGAACTTGGTCTTACATTTGAAAATAACGAAGAAGCACTTGCAAAGGCTAACGTTGAACAATGGTGGGAATATGTAAGCGAATATTTTGAAGGCATTGGCGTAAGTCAGGAATCCTACCTTGATGTTGTCATCAACAGCGAAAAAAAGGCAGCTATATTTGACTATTATTATGGCGAAGGCGGCGAAAAAGAAGTTGCTGAAGCTGATGTCAAGGCTCATTTAAATTCTAACTTTGCAAGAATAAAGTACATTGATATGCCTCTCAAGGATGGTGAAGGAAATCTTCTCAAATCTGAAGGCAAGGCTGAAATCAAGGCAATGGCTGAAGGCTATATCGAAAGAATGAAGAATGGTGAAGCTTTCGAAGATATTTCCGATGAATATGATGAGTATTATAACGGACTTATTGAAGCTGCTACAGCAACTGAAGGCACTGAAACTACAGAAGAGCCTGTTGATGACCTTACAGCTACAGAGGAAACCGAAGAAGCTGATGAGCTTGTTCTTCTTGGCAGTGTAACTTCTGCTGATTATCCAATTCCATCGGCATCTGTCAATGAAAAAGTTATTGGTGATGCAATGGCTGTTGGTGAATATCAGCTCATAGAAGAAGATGAAGTCTACTATATTGTATACAAGATGGATCTTTTTGCTGATGCAGAATATTATGAATATAAGAAAACTGATGTTCTCAACGAACTCAAGGGTGAAGAATTTGATGCAACAGTTGATAGCTGGACAGCAAATCAGAATGTTGTTGTAAATGAAGCTGCTGTTAAGCGATACAAGGTTGAAAAGTTGAACGAAACAGAAGCATAATATTTTAACCGCTCTTTATTAAAGAGCGGTTTTTTGTATCTCCTTATTTATTTTTGCATATAATGAATTACGGAATATTTCCGTATTAAGCATCAAGGAGGCTTGGTCTGCAGCGCAGACAAAATTATTATGCCAAGTGTTTTTTTAAGTCCTTCCACACAGGAATGGAACCCATATATAAACGGTGGCAATGAGGAACAATATATGAATCTCGTTGCTGACGAAATGGAACCATACTTACGTTCATCGGGCATTGAATACAAAAGAAATGACCCTGCACGTGATGTACGTGGTGCAATAAGTGACTCAAACTCAGGAAAATATGATGTACACCTTGCATTGCACTCCAATGCAGGCGGCGGACAATTTGCGGGAAAGCTTCGTGGAATAGATATGTATTATTCTCCTTATTCGGAGAAAAGCAGACAACTCGCATCTATTCTTGCAAATAATCTGCAATATATTTACCCTGACCCATCCAAAGTAAATATCCTGCCCACAACATCACTCGGTGAGGTTTCAAGAACAAAGGCTGTTGCTGTACTTGCGGAATTAGGATATCATGATAATCAGGCTGATGCAGAGTGGATTAAAGCTAATATTGCTCCTATTGCAAGAAGTCTTGTTCAAGGGCTTTGCGATTATTTTGGCATTCCATTTGTTGAAGCACAGCCTGTCCGTAGAGGCATTGTCGCTACGGACGGCTCTAATCTGAACATCAGAAGCTATCCATCGACTGACGCTGCCATCATTGGTAAAATTCCTAATGGTGCCGCTGTTTCTGTTTACGGTCAGACAGGAAACTGGTATGTTGTACGATACAATACTATTGACGGGTATGCTGCAGCTGATTATATCACAATTGAATAAGAACAGATACGGAAATAGCAATTTTTTGCTGTTTCCGTACCATTTAATAGCAAAAACTGTTGCAGTTTGCTCAATTATGTGATATAATAAATTGAATATGCCTTTATTATGTAATAATTGCATATTAACATTGATTACTCTATTTAAACAACAAGGAGTCTTTATTATGTCAAAAATCAAGGTTGCTGTTCTGTTTGGCGGTATTTCAAATGAACATGACATTTCACTCATTTCTGCAACTAATATCATATCTGCTATTCCATCTGATAAATATGAGGTTATTCCTATTGGTATCACTAAAAAAGGCAGATGGCTTTTCTACCCAGGTGATATAAGTCTTATTTCTTCAGGCAACTGGGAGTCGCATCCGGACTGCGTTCCAGCAGTAATTCTCCCTGACCCTATGTATAAGGGAATTATGAAGATTACCGAAGGAAGCTGTACAACAACTAAAATTGATGTTGTTTTCCCTGCACTTCACGGTCAGAATGGTGAAGACGGTGCGATTCAGGGCCTTTTAAAACTTTCTGGAATTCCGTATGTTGGATGTGATATTATTTCATCCGCAAACTGCATGGATAAAGCTGTTGCACATACTATTCTTGAAGCTGGCGGAATTAAAATGGCAAAGTGGAAATGTGTTACAGTTGCTGATTTAAGCAAACTTGACGATGTTTGCGATGAAATTGCCGGTGAACTTGATTATCCGCTTTTTGTAAAGCCCGCGAACAGCGGTTCTTCCGTTGGTGTAAATAAAGCAAGCTCCTTTGAGGAACTTAAAAATGCTATCAAGCTTGCTTTCAGCCATGATAAAAAAGTTATTGTTGAGGAATTCATCAAAGGTCACGAGGTTGAATGTGCGGTATTTGGCAAGGATACTCCATTTGCTTCCGAAGTAGGTGAAATCAGCTCCTGCAATGAATTTTACGATTACGAGGCAAAGTACATTCTCGGAACATCGGGACTAACTATTCCTGCAAATATACCTGCTGACGCTTCAAGAAAAATTCGCGAAACAGCTGTTAAGGCATTCAAGCTTATGGGCTGCTCAGGACTTTCAAGAGTTGATTTCTTCCTTACAGATGACGGTACCGTTTATCTTAACGAAATCAACACACTCCCGGGCTTCACTCAGATAAGTATGTATCCAAAGCTTATGGAAAATATGGGTATTTCTCAGCCTGAACTTCTTGATAAGCTTATCACTCTTAGTCTGGAAGGATGAATTTAACACAAGGAGGTTGCTATGAATAATAATGCAATCGGTGTTTTTGATTCAGGTCTTGGCGGTCTGACCTGTGTCAAGGAGCTAAACAAGCTTATTCCGAATGAAAACATTGTTTATTTTGGCGATAACGCAAGAGTACCTTATGGTGCAAGAGGTCGTGAAACCATTCTTGAATATGCGCAACAAGACATTGCTTTTATAAAAAAGCACAATGTAAAGATGATTATTGCTGCTTGTGGTACTGTTTCCTCAGTTCTTGGCAGCAACAAAACATCAGATGGTGACATTGCTTTTTCAGGTGTTCTTCTTCCTGCTGCTCAGACTGCCTGCACAATCACACGTAATGGAAAAATTGGTGTTATCGGTACTGATGCAACGATTAAATCAGGCAGCTATGGTAAAGCAATAAGAAGCATTCGTCCTGATGTAACTGTTGTTGGTAATTCCTGCCCGCTATTTGTTCCTTTAGTTGAAAACGGATTTACTGACAGAAATAATCCTGTTACTAAGCTTGTAGTTGAACAATATCTTTCCCCGTTGAAAAATGAAGGGGTTGATACACTTATTCTCGGCTGTACTCACTACCCTATTATCCGTGATACAATTGCTGACTATATGGGTGAAAATGTTACTCTTATTTCTTCAGGCGAAGAAGTTGCCAAATATGCCTATAATATATTGATGAGAAAAGATATGCTCACTGAACGTGATGAAAAAGGAACTAACACATATTATACATCAGACAGTATTGATCTTTTCGAAGAAAACGCACATGCCTTTCTCGGTGATTCCCTTAATGGACAAATCCACAAAGTAGGCATTGATGAACTTATTTCTGCTGTAGCTGATAAATAAGAGGTTTGAAAATGGAACGTAAAATTTTCTTTACGCTGAAAAGCGTTAATTGGATCAAGGATGAAAATACAAAAACCGAACTGAACTCTGAGGGCGTATTACGACAGCTTGATAATGGTGACATTGAAGTAAGTTATGAAGAATCTGAAGCTACAGGCTTTAAAGGATCAACAACATTTATCACTGTATCAGGTAATTCAATAGTTTATATGAAACGTATAGGTGCCGCACCATCACTACTTACAATTGAAAATGACAAAAAACATCTTTGTCATTATGGTACACCTTATGGCGATATAAATATGGGTATTTATGCTCATTGTATTGATAACAAGCTTACCTTTGATGGCGGTGATCTGTATTTTAAATATACAATCGATGTTAATGGAAGCTATGTTTCCGATAATGAAATTTTTTTGCATGTAAATTAACTGAAAGGATGTAATAAAATGATTAACCCTATCAAATCCGCATCTAATGAACTTCGTGAATTGCTTATGTCAGCTCTTGGCAGACTTGTTTCCGAAGGCAAAATTGAAGCTGTACCGCTTCCTGCTTTCAACATTGAAATTCCACAGGATAAATCCCACGGCGACTTTGCTTCAAATATTGCTCTTGCTTGCGCCAAGCCTTTAAAGTCCGCTCCAAGAAAGATTGCTGAAATGCTTTGCGAGGCAATTATCCTTGACGGAAGCTCATTTGAACGTGTTGAAATTGCAGGTCCCGGCTTTATTAACTTTTTCCTTTCAAGAAGCTGGTTTTCAAATGTAATCAATTCTGTATTTGACGAAAAGGAAAATTACGGTCGTACAGATACGGGTGCAGGAAAGAAAATTCTTGTTGAATTTGTTTCTGCTAACCCTACTGGTCCTATGCACATCGGTAACGCTCGTGGCGGTGCAATCGGTGATTGTCTTGCTGCTGTTCTCGACTGGGCCGGTTATAATGTTGAACGTGAATTCTATGTAAATGATGCCGGTAATCAGATTGAAAAGTTTGGCAACTCCCTCAATCTCCGTTATTTACAGCTTTGCTCCGAAAACGGACAGGCTTTCATTGCTAAATATGCTGACAATGACGATCTTTGTCAGGCTATTTATAATGATGCTGACACCTTCCCTATGCCTGAAGATGTTTATCTTGGTGCAGACATTATTGTTCACGCAAAGAACTTCTACGATATCAACGGCAACACTTACGCTGACAAAACTGAAGAGGAACGCAAGGATGCTCTTGTTGCTTTTGCTCTTCCTAAGAATATTCAGAAGCTTGAAGATGACCTTCGTAAATATCGTATTGAATATAACACATGGTTCCGTGAAAGCTCCCTTCACAACAGCGATGCTATTAAAAATGTAATTGAACTTCTCAAGAAGAGCGGTTACACTTATGAACAGGAAGGTGCACTCTGGTTCAAGTCCTCTGAGCTTGGTGATGAAAAGGACAGAGTTCTTATCCGTGCAAATGGTATTCCGACTTACTTTGTTCCTGATATTGCTTACCACTACAATAAGCTTGTTACACGTGGTTTTGATACAGCTATTGACATTCTCGGTGCAGATCACCACGGTTACATTCCAAGAATGAAGGCTGCTATGCAGGCTCTTGGTGTTGACCCTAACCGCCTTGATATGATTATTATGCAGATGGTTCGTCTTGTAAAGAATGGTGAAACATACAAACTTTCCAAGCGTTCGGGTAAGGCTGTTACACTTGAAACTCTGCTTGATGAAATTCCGATTGATGCAGCACGTTTCTTCTTCAATCTCCGTGAAGCAAATTCCCACTTTGAGTTTGACCTTGACCTTGCTATTGAGCAGTCTTCCAAGAATCCTGTTTACTATGTTCAGTATGCTCACGCAAGAATTTGCTCCATTATCCGCAATCTTGAAGCTGAAGGTTACTCTGTTAAGGCGCTTTCCGCTGAGCAACTTAATGTTCTTGATGCACCTGAAGAAATCGAACTTATTCGTTTCATCGCTTCCCTGCCTAACACTGTGGACGCTGCTGCTAAGGATTATGACCCTGCTAAGATTACACGTTACACTCAGGACCTTGCAACACTTTTCCACAAGTTCTATGACAAGTGCAGAATCAAGGGTGCTGAAGAAAATGTACTTTATGCACGTCTTGCACTTTGTGAGGCTGTTAAGGTTACTCTTAGAAATACACTTGATATGCTGAAGATAACTTGTCCTGAAAAGATGTAAGGAGTCATAAAATGCAGATTATGATTGAATGTGAGTACTGCGGCTCACTATATGATTTCAACGAAAATCACGTTTGTCCGAACTGTGCTGCTGTCCCGAATAAAAAGAAGGTTTCTGCTGCAAAAGCAGCTGCAAAAGCTGAGGCAAAAAAAGCACCTGAATATGCAGTAAAGCTTGATTACACAAAAGAAAAGCCTCCTTCAGGTATGCTAATGACAATAATTGTAAAGCTTATTCCACTTTGGATTTTCCTGATTATCGGACTTACTTTTGTTCCTGAAGCTGTTGAAAAGTCTATGGCAAAAAAGGCTGAAAAGCATCTTCAGGTTGTTGATGAAGTAAGCTATGTGGAACACTCAATGGATGAAGAATTTCTTTATGATGATAAAATCAATCTGGAAATTGATGATGCTTTCTATGCTGAAAGTGAAGTTGTAAACGCTCTTCTTCCCGAAGGAATGAAGCTTCTTGTTATCCACATTAAGGGCAGTGTTGATGAATCAAAATATGACAGCTACAATTATAATGATTATGCAAGAGTTAATCCTTACATAACTAATGGAACAATCTGCCGTGAGAAGCTTAGCTATTCTGCACTTAATTCAATTCCTGAAATATATGGTACAACAACGTTCTCATTGACCAATTTTTACAGTTACTCAAAAGAAAAAGATGGTTACTGGTGTTATATTGTTGATGAAAATGATACTGAATTAAGCTTGTGTATTGGGGATTATGCTGTTAAAAATCATGCACTTAATCTTGAAAAAATCCATAGCATTGACATTACAATTGCAAAGGAGGAATCCTGATGGCTTTTTTTGAAAGAAAAAGATACAATATATTTGTAAAGCTTATTGCAGTTGCATTGTTTATTCTTGCAATACTTATGGTTATTGGTACATTTGCTATTGTTGGAGAAACAACCGTTCTTTCATCATATGAAACATATTATGAATGGGAAATAACAGGACATACTCTTGAACAGCTTGATGATGGAAGATATCAGCTTACGCTTGATGCTAAAAACACAAGTGCGTATGATGCATATATTGATAAATATACACTCAAGCTTGAATATGGAGATTATAATTACATAAATTATCCTAATGTAAAATATGCTGAAGGATATTTTTATGAATCATTGAACGAATCCTTGATTCCTCCTGGAGAAACTGTCAAGCATACCATCACTTTTGAAGTCCCTGAAGGATTACATTCATTAAGAGTAAGATATAATGGTATTTCTTACAGGCTATCTGACGCAAGAGGAAACGATGACGGATATAAGTACTATGACATTGATTTAAAATAATTCCAAAAAATCACCTTGGACAAGTATAAACCGTGCTAAACGGTCAAGACTATTTCCGAGGTGAATTTTATGAGTAATGAAAAATTCAAAATTTCAAGTAAAAGTCTGATTATCACATCAGGAGTTTGTGTTGCTATTGCGGCAATTGCAGGAGTTTACACCTATAATAAGGCATCAGACCAGCTGAATGCTGAAATTATCGGAAATAACAAAACTACATTTTCCGCTGAAGCAGAACCTGAATCCCCTGTTAATGTTGAACAGACCAATATTGCAAAGACAGAAACTACAACAACCGTTGAAACAGAAAGCATCGAATCAGCTATTGCCCCTGAGCTTGAGGTTGTCGAAGAAGCATCTGTTATTTCTCAGGTAATGGTAAGACCGCTTAACGGAGAGATTATCAATGACTTTTCAGGAGGCGAGCTTGTAAAATCAAAGACTCTAAATGTATGGAAAACACATGATGGTGTTGATATTGCTGGTGCACTTGATGAAAAAGTAAAGAGTATGACAAATGGTACGGTTACAAAAGTATATGATGACCAGATGATGGGAGCTTGTGTTATCATTGACCATGGTAACGGATTTGAGGGATATTATTGTAATCTTAACAAGGATATCCCTGTTTCTGAAGGACAAAAAGTTTCAGCCGGAACAATTATAGGTATGGTTGGCGACACCGCTGAAAGTGAAATCAGCGAGCCTTCTCATCTGCATTTTGCTGTTAAAAAGAACGGTGAATGGATTGACCCAATTGCACTTATTTCTGGTGAAGGAAGTTAAAGTAAAAAGAGACACCTTAAAGCCGACCACCCATACAGAAGTATTTAATATGTAACCGAAAGGTTGTGTAGGAAAATCCTACGCAGCCTTTCTCTTTTTGTCGTAAACCATACTGTCAGCGACAGCGGTTGCAACAGCAACGTTGAAGCGAAAGTGAATATCAATCTGCTGTATTCTGTGTCCGCTGGACTTGTCGGGCGCATATACGACAATCCTTTCAATGAATTCGTGCATAATTTCGGGAGTGAGCTACGGAATTTCAGAATACTTACGCACTATTCCGATAAACTGAGCAGTATCAGCATTCTTCTGTTCACTCGCTTTGATATACTGAGATAATTCAGGAATAATCTGCCGAAGTTCCTTCTGCTCAGCCTCATAATTCTTCGACATCATTTCAAAACGCTCATCAGAAAGCTTGCCCGATACATTGTCCTCGTAAATTCTTGTAAACAGCTTGTCCAGTTCTGAAACTCGCTTTTCTGATTGGGCAAGTCTTTTCTTTGCCGCTTTCAGTTCAGCGGATTGCTGTTTCTGAGAACATTCGTAGGCTGACTGCAAGAAATCCGCTTCATTCTCCCTGACGAAAGTTGTCATCTTTCTCAGTTCTGACAACACAATTTCTTCAAGCACAACAGTACGGATAAAATGTGCAGAACAATCATCCTTATCCGCTGAATAAGTCGAACATTTCAAATGCTCTTGGTCTGAGTTAAGACTTTTGGAACGACAGAGATACATCTTCTTGCCACAATCAGCACAGTATACCATTCCCGAAAAAGGATTGACTTCTTCTTGATGCTGAAGCTTTCTCTTGTTTTTGCGAAGCTCCTGAACCAAATCAAAATCTTCCTTTGAAATTATTGCCTCGTGCGTATTTTCAAAGATTGCCAAATCCTCTTTGGGATTTTCAATCTTTTTCTTGCACTTATAGGATTTTTTTCTTGTCCTGAAATTTACTGTATGCCCAACATATTCAAGTTTTTCAAGTAAATCAGCTATCGTTCTCTGTGCCCAGTGATAAAGTTTTGCACAAGTAATGTTTCCCGATTTCTTCAATTCAGTATATGCGGTAGGAGTAAGAACTTTATCCTCGCTGAGCTTCCTTGCAATCTGCGTCGGGCCGTATCCGTCAATGCAAAGCTGAAATATTCTGCGTACTACCTTTGCAGCTTCCTCGTCAATCTCCCATACGTTTTTGTCTGTTTCAGACTTTTTGTAACCGTATGGTATCATTGAAGTCAAAGGCTTTCCCGACTGACCCTTCGCCTTGAAAACTGCTTTAATCTTCTTTGAGCAGTCACGGGCGTACCAGTCATTAAAAACATTCTTGAAAACCATCATTTCATTTTCGCTGCGCAGAGTATCAACATTATCGTTGATAGCAATATACCGAACATCATAATCGGGAAGCACCATTTCGATATACTGCCCTGTCATCAGATAATCTCTGCCGAAACGTGACAAGTCCTTTGTAATGATAGTTCCTATCTTGCCCGACTTCACATCTTCCATCATTCTCATAAAATCAGGTCGATTGAAATTCGTTCCGCTGAAGCCGTCGTCAACATAAAAAGCTGTGTTTTCAAGTCCGTTTTCATCAGCGTATTTCTTTAAAATAGCTTTCTGATTGGTGATTGAATTACTCTCACCTTGTAAATCGTCGTCGTTGCTCAAGCGACAATATAGAGCCGTAATCTTGTCTGTAAACATAACCATTCCTTTCCGACAATTACGGCGGCTAATGTGATTACATTATACCATAATTGTCATAAAATATCAACGCTTTAAAGTGATGAAATTTTGTTTTTTCATAATGTCATAAAACGGTTATGCCGCTTGTTTTTTGATATCACGCTCTATCAAACGCTTTACTATGTCGGAGATATTCTCACTTGTGTTTTTATTGAACACGAGGTTCACAATATATGTCGTATTACCGATTTTGTATTCGGTTGCAGATGTGATATCCTTTTTCATAAGGGCAACCCTCCTTCCTATAAAAATAAACATTTTAGCATCTTCCTTTCTTTGATTTACTCCAATTCAGCAGACCGCCTGCGCCGAATTTCATTCTGTTTTTCCTCATAATTCGTAAGTCGCTGAACATTGTAAATCAGCGTTTCCATAACCGCCACATCATCACCGAGCTTCTCAACTTTCGCACGGTCAACCTCGGCAGATTTTTTCAGTTCATCCAGTTCCCTCTGCCACGCTTTCGGCGTAAGCTTCGCACCATTCAGATTGCTGTTATAAAAAGATTTTGCCGTCTTGAACAGCGCAATTTCTCCGTAGTGCTTGTCATAAAACTTTTCCTTTTTCTTCGGATTTGTAATGGACTGCCACTCCAGATAAACCGCTTTGTTTTCCTTGTATCGAGGATAATTATTCAGTAATTCTTCAAGTTCCTTGATACGACTTTGTTTACCGATAAGCTCCCTCTTATGAATTTTCAGAGTTTCCTTTGTCAGAGAACTTTTCTCCGCAAGCTTGGAGAGAGTTTCGATATTATTCCCCTGCACGAAAGCTATAAGGTGAGTCAAATCCTTGAACTTTGCAATCTTTTTCAGATTGGAAACGCTGACACCACGCACCTCTGAAAATTTAATTCCGTTATCGTGAAAGCGCATAAGCATTTCAACAAGACTGTCCTCTTTCGGAATTTCCTTCATCTTGGCAAGCTCATTATCAAGCGTTTCAATACGTTTGAGCAGAGCAGAAATTTTTGCGTTTATGGACTTGATTTCACGGTTGGTATCGCCCTTGATGGTGCGTATGCCTTTACGCTCCATTTGTGTTGTGGCGACTCCCATATGAACTGTTGGTTTTTCAATTTTGCCCTGTCTTTCAAAAGAACGGTGGTCTACTTTTTCGGAAATATTACGTTGCTCCAAAGCGTTATTCAGAAATTCTGACCACGCTTCACGCCACTCCTCAGCCTTTTCACGACTGTTCCAATCGGTAGTCTGAACGGTGCGGCACTTATAAGTCCGTTTACGTTTATCATAAATTTTGTTGCCGTTCTTATCAAGCAGATATTCTTTCTTCTGCTTGTCGCCCCACGTCCCGTCCTCGTTGAACGGACGCATTGTCAGCATAATATGAGCGTGGATATTTTTCTGCTCACGGCTGGGATTGTGAACGCAGACATCAGCGCACATTCCCTTGTCAACAAAAGTCTGTTGTGCAAATTCTTTTGCAAGAGCAACACACTCTGCTTCTGAAAGTTCATTCGGCAGTGCAATTTCAATCTCCCGTGAAAGCTGTGCGTTTTTGGATTTCTCAACATCTTCGACAGCGTTCCAGAGCGTGGAACGGTCTGCATATTCTCTTGGTGCATTGTCGGGCAGGAGAATTTCTGTATGAACTACGCCACCCTTTCGTGTAAAGTCGTGAGTAGTTCCGTCATAGTCGTTCGTGAGCTTTTTGCCCGAACGATAAGCAGCGGCGGCAACGGCAGACTTGCCCTTGCCACGGCTGATAATTTTGATGGAGCAATGATAGATTGCGATTGTCAAAACCTCCTTTTCTTTTCTGAGCAGTATTGCGAATTGCCTCGCAGAGCGCACATACCACTGCTGTGGTATATAAGTGCACCCTTGTCATAAACAAGGGAAAATTCATAGAGCAAGCTTGTATCAAAAGTGGTATATAAGAACCTCTGCTGTTACCGAAATCAGAGATTTCGAACAGCGACGA
>CALATN010000233.1 GCA_937891895.1 uncultured Clostridia bacterium | reverse complement strand
ATTTATGTAGCTGGTGAAGCAAACATCAGCAACTGTGAATTCAACGATCACGAGTTTAGTACTTATGGTGGAGCTATCTATGTAAACACCACTTCCCCTGTAAGCTTTTCCTCAAACAAATTCAATGGAAATGATGCAGACAAAGGAGAAGCAATCTACATAGAAAACGGTGCTGTAACTTTATCTGGAAACACTATTACAGATGAAGAGACTATCTATCTTGCAGGCGGAAGCGTAAACTCCGTTCTCATATTCTTATCCAATAATACTGTTAATGCTGAGTTTGGAGAAGAAGTTACCTTAACTGCTACCCTAACTGATGACCAAGCTAATCCTATTAGAGGAGGAAGTGTTGTATTCACTGCTAATGGTGAAACCATAGCAACTGTCGATTTAAGTGGAAACAGTCCTTTACAAACTGCTTACTCTATTCCTGTAGATGCTGCTGGAGATATAGTTATTTCTGGTTCATACAGTTTGGACAATGAAGGAATTGTTGCTACAGGTACAATACACCCTACAATAATCAATTGGTTCATTGAAGGTGGAAACGGATATGAAACATTAACTGAAGCCATTGCTGCTGCAAGTGCTGGTGATGTGATTTATGGTAATCCGGGAACTTATGATCTAAGCGGAATCATTATTGATAAGGCTGTTACAATCAAAGCTAATGAATCAGGTTCCATCATCTTAAATGGTAATGGCAATCAAATATTCAATACTAAAGCAAATGTTATTTTAAATAACTTAACATTTATCAATGGTTCAGCAACTGCAAACGGCGGATTAATCTCTGTCAGTAGCGGATCATTAGCAATAAATAATTCAGTATTTAAAGATTCCGAGGCAAGCAGCGGGCAAGGCTCTGCTATTTATGTAGCTTCTGGAAGTGGAAACATAGTTATTGAAAATTCAGCATTTGATAACATTAAGGCAGCTACTGCTTTAATCAACTGCAGATCCACTTCAACAGTATTTACTGTTACAAAAACCAACTTCACAAATATTAATGTAAGTACAAATGGATTATTCTATTTATACGAAGGCGGAATTCGCGCAAGCGAATGTCAATTCATTAATGTTTCAGGAGGAGAAGGTGCTGCAGTTTACTTCTATGGTCAAAGCAATAACATTATCACAAAATGTATATTTGAAAATGTCACAACTGCTAATAATGCTATAATCTATTCAAATGGTAAAACTGCTAATGTCAGCTACAATGTTTTCTTAGGAGTTAATAAAGGAATATACACTTCAAGCTCCTACAATCCTGTAACTGCTGACTACAACTATTGGGGTACCAATGATCAGCCTAGCGATTATATAAATACAAACACAGTATTGAATAACTGGGTAATCATGACAGTAACCCCAAGTGATATAGAAGCCATTGAAATCGATACCACACAAGCATTTACTGTTGACTTCAAGCAATACACTGACGGCACTGCTAACTACACTTTAGCTGATACCATCCCAGAGCTTGTAGTATCTGCAAGTGCAATCAACGGTGCATTAGACCAAAGTGAAATCGCAACTGTTGACAACCAGGCAATATTTACATACTCTGCAAATGTTGCTGGCGAGGACACAGTAACATTCTCTAATGCAAATGTTGCGATTCCTGTAACATTCAATGTAAGTTTGGATCCTATTGGCGTAATCTTTGTTGCCAAGAATGGTACTGCTACCGGTGCTGGAACATCAGATGATCCTGTAGATACAATTGCAAGAGCTATCGAACTTGCAAATGAAGCTAATGGAAAAATCTACATCATGGAAGGCACATACACAGAAACCGGATTCAATATTACCAAGGATTTAGTAATAACAGGTCTTGGAAATGTCGTGATTGATGCAGACAATGTAACTGCAAGAATGTTTAACATTGGAAGCGATGTAAACAGCTTTGTACTTAAGAATGTGGAAATTACCAAAGCAAACCAAGGATTTGGTGCTGTATTATATAACAATTACGGCGCTGATGTCGTATTCAACAATGTTAGCATCAATGAATCTTATGCTAATGGATATGGTAATTCTGCTCTCATTATAAACAAAGGCAATTTAAGCATCGTTGACTCCAATATTTCCAACAATGGTCCTATAACCTGTATAATATATAATGAAGGTAATGTAACTGTAAACAATACTTCATTTGAAGACAACATAGTCAACACAAGCAGTACAACCTTTGGAGTAATATACAGTTCTGGAAACTGCACTGTAGCTATTGAAAACTCTAACTTCACAAATATTGATTCAATTAGAGGAGCAATCTACTCAAAAGCTACCGAAGGCGGAAACCTAAGCATTTCAAACTCCAAATTTGAAAACTGCAGCGCTTCATTTGAAAATAACTTTGGATACGGAGGAGCTGTATACTCTGAAGTTCCATTGACAGTAAGCAACTCCACTTTCATAAACAGCAAGTCATACAAGGATGGTGCTGCAATCTATGCTGCAAAAGGCGGAGAAATCACCAACTCAGTATTCTGCGGAGGAGTATCTGAAAACGAGGACACATCTGAAATCTATACCGGTGGAGACTTGACTCTCAGCAATAACGTATTCTCTGCACCAACAAGCGATCGTTATGTTGTAAAAGCAGCTAGTGGTGCTAGCGTTACAGCAACTGACAACTGGTTTGGAACCAACAATGCAAGTTCCGTTGTCAACGGTTTTGCTCCAGAATCTTGGGTCATTATGACTGTGGATCCTGTTTCTGTTGAAGATGTTAAAATCGGCGATCCTGTAGAAATATGCATTGACTTCAAACATACCAACAACACTCAAGGAATTATCGGTGAATTCACAGGCACTTTAGCAGAAATTACTATTTATGCATCTGCAAACAATGGTACTTTTGCTGTAAATCCTGTAACCACTTCTGATTTGGAGGCTAAAATCATATACACTCCAGAATATGGTGGAGAAAATATTGTTTTAATCAATTCTGAATCAAAAGATAAAGTTCCTGTTACCATAATGGTTATTGAACCTTACTTCGGCCCTATATATGTTGCTGAATCTGGTAGTGCAAGCGGTAAAGGTACTGAAGATGATCCTGTAAATACAATTGCAAAGGCAATGGAACTTGCTAAAGAAGGATCAGGTCAAATAATTATTAAGGAAGGAACATACAATGAAAACAATATTTTCATTGACGGCGACAAGACCATTTCAATTTCAGGAGACGGAGATGTTGTCATAGCAGGTACTGGTGTAAGCAATGAAACCATCTTCAATATTTCAGCTAAAGAGGTATCCATTAAAGGAATTACCTTTACCAACAATGTTGCAAGAAACGGTGCTGCTATTAAAGTTGCTGGCAGAAGCAATGCCCTCAAGGAAATTAACTTAACCATTGAAGAATGTATTTTCGATGGATTGAATTCAACCTACGAGGGGGGAGCTATTTTCGGCGAATATCTCAAAGGCAAATTTGTAGTCAACAACTGTATTTTCAAAAACAACTTCATCAATAGCTCTCGAGGTGCTGGAATTTATGTTGGTTATTCCGCTTATGATGATGCTCTTGACTTAGTTATCAACAACACTTTATTTATGGATAACTTCGCTAACAACGCTGCGGCACACTTGGCTGCAGAACACATCACTATTGAAAACTGTAATTTCACAAACAACAGTGCTAAATATTATCCTGGAGCCTTGAATATATACAATTCTACTGTAAGCATAAACAACTGTATCTTTAAAGACAATAAAGGTTCAAAAAATGCAGCTGCAATTTATATAGATGGTATCAAGGATCAGCCAAGAAAAACTACTTCCATCAACAATACAGTAATTGAAAACAATGGAGGAGTTGATACTAAGATTCCAGCTATTTATGTAATCACTGATGTTCTAAAGATTGAAAACTCTGTAATAGTCAATGATCATAATATTGAAACTGGAACCACAAGCAGTTATGGAGGCATTACCGGTCAAGGAGTTGTAGTTGCAACCAACAACTGGTGGGGAACTAATGACCCAAGCGCTTTAGTGAATGGTACTAACATCACTATAGACAAATGGGTTATCATGAATGCAAGCTTAAATGCAAGCAATATTCTTACCGGGGAATCTGTGGAAATTACAGTAGACTTCAAGCATACCAATAGTACAGACGGCACAATTGCAGCATTTGAAGGTTATTTGCCTAAAGAATTGACTGTAAATGGAATCGTGAGCAATGGTGCTTTAAATCCATCTGAAGTCACTACAACTGGTTTAGAAGCGAAGTTCACATTCATTCCTGAATTTATAGGTGAAAACATAGCCACTCTAACTTGTGACAATGAGGCAATTCCAGTAATCGTCAATGTCAAAGTAGCTAAAAAGGAAACTATCCTAACTGCAGATGAAGAAATCACTATTGAATTCGGATCAGGTAGTATTATTTCAAAATCTATTATTCCTTTTATATATTCAAACATATTTTTCTCCTTATTCAAATTCAATACTGCTGAATTTACCGTTTACAATTATTCCGTCCGTATTATAATCAGAAATTGTAAGATTTTCTCCATAAATGCATAAAGTAAGTGTTGATGTTTTTATTTTCAGAAAAACATCTGAATATTCAAGTACACGCTTGCAATTTTCAATTTCTAAGTGAGTATTGTCTGTAAGACATACATACGTATTATAATAAAGCTTAGCCTTTACAAACTTTGACATAACTTTATTGTATATTTTTCTCATAACTTATCACTCTCTTCACTATATAAATTATTTAATTATATTATATACATAAAAATCATATACTTTAACTACAAAAGAGGTGTACATATGAAAAAAATGAAAGAATACTGTATAAGTATATTTATCGTAGTCTATTTACTATTGTTAATTGCATATTCTGAAGAAATAGCAGATTACGCTATAAAAGCAATTCAAACTTGTATTTATTCTATAATACCAACATTGTATATATTTATGATTACTTCTGATTTCATTATTACCAGTAACATTTATATTTTATTATCAAAACCATTTGCCCTAATTTCAAGATATATCTTTAGAATTCCAGAACAGTTGTTCCCTATATACATAATAAGCAATGTAGGCGGTTACCCCATAGGTGCAAAGCTTATTTCAGACTTGCAGGAAAACAATACTATAGATTCAAAAACCGCCCAAGATATGATGTCCTATTGCTATATGTCAGGACCAGCTTTTATTTTTGGGATCGTCGGAACACAGATATTTTCCAACATAAATATTGGAATAATTATCTTTTTATCAATTGTTGCCGCTAATTCAATTATTGCAGTAATTATTGGTTTAAAGCATCCGATACCTGAATGTTATTCTACTCCCATCACTCTTAACATAACCTTACAAAACATTATTATGTCAATATACAATGGTGGTAAAAGCATTTTTAGGATCTGTACAATAATTATATTTTTCTCGTCTATAATATGCATACTTGAAACATCAGGCATTATCTCATTTATTGCTTACACAGCAGAAACGATTAATAGTACAGATTATTCTTCTATAATAGCATTTATAAAGTCATTTATTGAAATAAGCAACATTTCAAGTTTTGAAGCACAAATAAAAAATATTCCGCTCATTGCTGCATTATTATCTTTTGGAGGAATATGTATCGTACTGCAAATAAAAAGCATAATAAAAATAATATCACTGAAGCATTTTATTTTTATTAGGATAGTTGCAATGATTTTAACGTATCTAATCTGCAAGCTATTTTGCTTCATTTCTTATAATGCAACTTTTTATGTTTATTCTCCAGCTCAAATTACTCATAGTCAAAACTCACCAATTACAACATTTTTTTTGTTAATTATGACAATTTTATTTTTATTAAAAATTTCTATAGAAAATGAAAGAAAAATATGATATAATAATCAAAATAAATCTTTTGCAAGAAAGGATTGTTATTATGGCAAAAAAGAAATATTTCGGTAATGATATTCCGCCACAGTGTCAATACTGTAATTTCGGTACAAGAGCTAAAGACGGCGGTAAAGTTCTTTGTGAAAAAAGAGGTCTCGTTAATGGCGATTCTTCTTGTCCAAAATATATTTATTCTCCATTAAAGAGAATTCCTGTTAAGCAGTTGCACATCCCTGGGAATTTTGATGATGAATAAAAAAGGGCCTACGATTTAATTATCGTAGGCTTTTTTTATATTCTGTTATATCGTCCGCAATGGCTTTAAACACAGGTCCGGCATCTCTGTTGCCTGAAACACCGCCTTCAATCAAAATAGTAACTGCATATTCAGGATTATACGAAGGAAAGAAACCTGTGAACCAACAATTATACATTTCATTTCCATTTTCATCAAACCAGCCAGTTTGAGCAGTGGAGGTTTTTCCAGCTGCAGTAGTTTCATTTGGTGCAGACATTGAATTATCTGCAATCACTACATTTCTCATATATGCTTTTAATGCAACTGCTGTTTTATGTGACAGCACATTCATCCCTAAGTTTGTTTTATTATATTCTATTGTACCATCATTGTATTTGATCCCTTTAATCAAAGTTGGGTATTTTATTACACCGTTATTTGCAATTGCTGATGTCATTCTGCATATCTGGACAGGTGTTGCTGTAAGTTTTCCTTGACCGAATGACATATTAGCTAATTCTGCCGGAACATTGATATCATTTTTTGTCTGAAGATTTCCTGATGCTGAAACAATATCATCACAAAGTACTAATTCTTCTCCAAATCCCAGTTTTTTTGCTGTTTCAATAAATTGTTCTTTGTCCAGATATTCACTTAACGCAATAAAATAAGTATTACATGAATGAACAATTGCCTCATTCATATTTATCTCACCGTGTCCACCCCATTTATGGCAATTGAATACTTGACCATTAACATCAATAGAACCTGTACAGGTATAACTGAATTCGCTGCTTATTCCTTGCTCCAATGCTGCCGCTGATGTGACAAGCTTAAATATTGAGCCGACACTATATGCAGAAAATGCCCTGTTTAAAAATGGTGATGATAAATCATCAACAGCTTCATCTAATTTTGTAATATCAAAATCTGGATAACTTACACTTGCTTTTATTTCACCTGTTTTTATGTCCATTACAACAATTGCACCTTTTTTGACATTATTATCATCAAACACATTTTCACATATCTGCTGTATATTTTTATCTAACGTTGTAATAATTCCTGCATCAGAAATTACAGGATAAGTTGTTTCACTTTTTAATCCGTGCAACACTTCGCCCAGTGCATTTACCTGAAATGTAACCTTATTTAAGGCATATTCTTCTCTTAAAAAATCATTGTAGGATTTTTCGATTCCACATACACCGTTATTATTTAAGGTATAGCCTATAATGTGAGGTGCAATTTGATTATGATCATTTCTTACTGAAGATTTAAAGATTATAGCTTCTGTGCACTGTTCTGCTGCATCCTTGGTTACCTCACAAAGAAATGGCATTTTACCTTTAATTCCATTAAGATATGCTTCTGTGTCAATAATATATGGTTGTAGTTGAATAGAGCTTATATGATTTGGAATTATTACCGCATTATATTTTTCTGAACAATTCACAAGCAAATTCATATTGCAATCATATATGTCTGCATATTTAGCTACAGCTTTTATTGTATATGTTCCGTTTGTTGATGCAGCTGAATAAACTTCATCATTATTGATTATTGATATAATTCTTAATATAGCAACTGACGCAATAAAAAACATCACTGCTGCTAAACAATATATTTTTTTCAAAGCAAACACCTCATAATTATTATAGACATAATTATGAGGTGTTATTTACTATACAAGATTATTTTTTATTTTTGCTGCTGTAAGAGTATTTTTCATAAGCATTGCAATTGTCATAGGACCAACACCGCCAGGAACAGGTGTTATGTAACCAGCCTTATCAAAACAAGCAATATAATCTACATCACCGCAAAGTTTTCCGTTTTCATCACGGTTCATACCTACGTCAATTACTACAGCGCCTTCCTTAATCATATCAGGTGTTACAAATTTTGCCTTACCTACTGCTGCAACGAGAATATCAGCTCTGCTGCAGATTTCAGCAAGATTCTTTGTTCTGGAGTGACATATTGTAACAGTACCGTGCTTATGGAGAAGAAGCATTGCCATTGGCTTACCAACAATATTACTTCTTCCAATCACAACACATTCTTTACCACATACATCAACACCTGTTTCAGCAATAAGTTCCATTACACCAGCAGGTGTACATGGAAGGAAGCTGAAATCACCGATCATAATGTGCCCTACATTTGCAGGATGGAAAGCATCAACGTCCTTTTCAGGAAGAATAGCATTTATAATGGCATTTTCATCAATCTGCTTTGGAAGCGGAAGCTGAACAAGAATACCATTTACCTTATCATCATTATTAAGCTTATTTACGAGTTCAAGAAGTTCATCCTGAGTTATTTCTTCAGGAAGTGCATATTCGTAAGAAGTGAATCCAACTTCTTCACAAGCTTTTTTCTTATTGTTTACATATACTCTTGAAGCGGAGTTATTACCAACTATTACAACTGCAAGTCCAACTTCAATGCCCTTACACTTAAGTTCTTCAACCTCAGTACGTACCTGTGCCTTAACCTTTGCGGATATTGCCTTTCCATCAATTATCTGTGCCATTTTCTTTTTCCTCCTCTGTAATTTTTTCCTCGTCAACAAGTCTGTCTTCGGGTTTTAATTCATTATCATTTTGGTTTTTTTTCTTTGCTTTACGCTTTTCTTCCTCAAGTCTGTACTTTTTTTCTGTTTCAGCTATAAGACGTTTTGACTCATCTGTGTCCTTATAAAACACATACTCGCCATCAATTCTTATTTTATTACGCATATAAATAATTGCCGCAATGGAAATTATTACACATAAACCTGCAACAAGCTGTGAAACTCTAAGGTGACCAACCATAAGGCTGTCTGTTCTCAGACCCTCTATTACCATTCTTCCCAGACCATACCAACCAATATAGAGCAAAAACAGTTCTCCATCAAATTTACGATGTTTACTGTAAATATGAAGTAAAACAAAGCCGATAATACACCACAGCGATTCATATAAAAAGCATGGATGAACCGGCTGTGTTGGATCAACAGTTACGCCTGTAAGTTCAAGTATCTGATTCGCTTCAGCAGTAAGTTCTGCCTGAATTCTCGGACTTGTCATTCCCCACAGAAGTGTAGTATTGCTTCCATAACACTCATGATTGAAGAAGTTACCCCATCTTCCGAATGCCTGACCAATAAGGAATCCCATACCAACCAAATCCATAAGCGGCATAAAACGAAGTTTATTGACTTTTGCTGCTATAAATCCTATAACAACAGCCCCAATTATTCCGCCGTAAATTGCAAGACCACCTTCACGTACCATAATGACTGAGACCAAATCATCCTTAAAGCTATTCCACTCCATTATTACATAATAAAGTCTTGCACATATTATTGCTCCGATAAATCCTGCAAAAACAACATTTGTTGCCCTGTCATCATCTATACCGAAGCTTTTCATTCTCTTAAAACAGTATACTACTGCAAAAAGGAGACCAAGCATAATGAGTATGCCATACCATTTTATTTCAAAACCAAAGATTGTAAACGCTGTGCTATAAACAGGTAATTCAATATTGAGTTTAGGAAATGAAACAGTATTCCATTCAACATTTGTCAAGTGTTATTCCTCCTTCTTATCCAGCGGTTCAATTATTGAAAGTGTAACATTTTCGGTATTAAACTGCTTTTCAAGACGTTTTTGCACATCTTCAAATGTTACTGCTGCAACAGATTCAATGACATCAAAAGCAGAAAGCTTTTCCATTCCTGCATTAAGCATAATTGTAGCAATTGCTTCAGCGTCATTAAGGTCACGTATAAGTGCACCATAGTAAGATTTCTTGATTATATTAAAGCGTTCCTCATCAAGCCCTTCCTTCTTGCATCGGTTGATTTCGTCAATAATTTTATCTCTTACAAGACGTGGGTTTCTTGACTCACCTGCAAAGATTGAACAGAAATATCCATCACCCATAAACACTTCAGAAGAGAATGATGTATTGATAATTACATCATCATAAAGCTTCTTATAGAAATCGGAGCTTTCATCCGCAAGAAGTGAAAGAACAAAATTTGTTTCAATTTCAGCACGTACAGCTTCAATTCCTTTTTCAGGCTTTGCCTTAAAGCCAACGTGAAACATCGGCATAGCAATTTCAAGTTTCTGTACAACTTCTTTCTTGCACACTGTTTCAGGTTCATCTTCAAATGCTGTAACAAGTTCAGGATTTCCGCCCTGCTTGAGAAGCTTATCACACATCTCAAGAACCTTGTCCTCATCTATATTACCTGCAATACTGAGAACCATATTGTTAAGATTGTAGAAAGTATAATAGCACTTATAAAGCAAGTCTGCATTGATTTCTGCAATACTTTCAACAGTTCCCGCAATATCAATTTTTACAGGGTGATTATGGTACAGTCCACCAAGCATATTAAAAAATACACGCCAACCTGCATTGTCGTCATACATACGGATTTCCTGGCCAATAATCCCCTGTTCCTTCTGCACAGTTTCTTCAGTAAAATAAGGATTCTGTACAAAGCTCAACAGAATTTCAAGGGACTCATAGACATTATCGGTGCAACTAAACAGATAAGCTGTTTTATCAAACGATGTATAAGCATTTGCAGATGCACCTGTTTTTGCATAAAGCTTGAACACATCACAATCCTCATTTTCAAAGAGCTTATGTTCAAGATAATGTGCAATACCGTTTGGTACAGTTATAAAATCAGGCTCATCCTTTGTTTTGAACTTTGTATTGATAGAACCGTATTTTGTACCGAACAGAGCATGTGTAGTACTATAGTCTTCCATTTTCCAGATAAAAATATCCAGACCTGTAGAGTGCTTTACATAGGTATACTGTTCGCCTGTTCTTTCATTTCTTATAACCTTTTTTTCCATTATTCAGCACTCTCCTTTCCTGAAAGAATATAAACTGTATCAAGTTTAAGTGATTTTGCAGCAGCAATGATTTCTTCTCGTGTAACCTTCATAAGCTTTTCAATCTGGTCTTCCGGTGAATATGAAGTGCCCATATATGCCTGATTATAATACCAGTCCGCAATAGAACGTGCACTATCGCTAACGCCCTTCCAGGAATTTATCAATGCCTTTCTTGCATTTTCAATATCTTCATCGCTGAATTCACCGTTACACATAAGATTCAACTGATTGATTATTTCAGCTTCAGCTTTTTCAGTATTTATATGTTCAACACCGCTGTCAACATAAACAACACCTTTTTTATCATTGATTCCTGAAGAACAATAATAACAAAGGCTTAATTTTTCACGGACATTGTCAAAAAGCTTTGAGATAGGTGTAGCACCATAGATTGCGTTCATCAGCTTCATAGCCACAATATTATCGAAGTCTGTTTTGAAGGCCATTACCATTTTACTCTGTGCAACATCATGCTTTTCTACGACTCTGCAAACCTCATTTTTGAGAATTGATTTCACAGATGTATTATTACCCGCAAATGCTCTTTCAATATTATTGAATGAATCTGTCATTATTTTCTTACAGCTTGGTGATTCCTCAGCACCTACAAACAATATTTCGATCTGAGCTGTTTTCAAAAGCTTCTTATACTGTTCATAGCATATCTCTGCTGTAATTTCTTCTGCATATTGTCTGTCGCCCTTAACAGACAATGAAGCTGGTTCACCCTTGAATATATTGAGATTAGCACGCTTGAAAGCATAAGAACGTTTCTCATTGATTTCAGCATCAATATCATCAATGAGTTCCTGTTTTTTCAGTTCAAAATCTTTTCGTGAAAAACCATTATTCTCGACATTAGGATTGATCAGGGCATCAGCCATCAGTTTTACAAGCTCTTCAGTTATATTTTCCCCTTCAAATGTATAGCGATTATTTATACAACCAGCCATTAAAGAGAGAGTTTGGCTATCCCCCATTTTCGATACAGCGCCCTTAAAAGCAGAACCATAAAGCTCGGAAAGTTTTTTATTCAACGAGGTTATAGTTGGATAAGTCTTACTGCTGCTTGCAAGAAGATATGGAATAATTGCATTCATAGATGCTGTTTTAGACTCAAGCTTAGTAATGAGATGTATAATTATAGTATTTGTTTTTTGTCTTTTGTTTATAATAGAATTAAAGTATATTCCGTTGCCGATCATTTCACGGTTGTAATTTATTGCCAAATTCATCAACTCCCAAAACAAAATATATTTATATTATAACATATATTTTTATATAATTCTATACCTTGACAAAAAAAAAGTTAAGTATTACAATAAATATATACAAAATCACTGTTTTTATACGATTTACGGAGGATATTATGACACCACAGAAAATCAATCCTAAAGAATGTCCTTATTACCTTAATGAATTTTTTACATATCAACGTATTGTAAAGCTTAAAGCTGAGCGCACACTTGAATCATATTATATTGACTTGCGTCTTTTTTTAAGATATGTTAAATTGACAAAGGGTAATATTGACCCTGAAACACCTCTTAATGACGTAACAATTTCCGATGTTCCAATTGAACTTGTAAAGAATTTTACAAAACTTGATGTTCTGAATTACTTGAATTATGTTGCTACTGACAGAAAAAACACTGCAAAAACACGTCACAGAAAACTTGCATCACTTAAGGTCTTTTATAAGTGTTTATATCGTGATCTTAATCTTATTCCGGAAAACCCCACAAAAGATGTAGATTACCCTAAAATGCATGAACATCTGCCAAAATTTCTGACTCTTGATGACAGCATAAAGCTTCTCGAAAATATGAATACAGAAGATCCTTTTTATCTTCGCGATTATTGCATTATTACGTTATTTATTAACTGTGGTATGCGTTTAAGCGAACTTGTCGGATTAAATATGCAAGATGTAAATCTTAATGAAAGAAGTATGCGTCTTCTTGGTAAGGGTAACAAAGAACGTATCATTCACATCAATGATGCTTGTGCTGATGCAATTGTTCAATATCTTAGTGAAAGAGAACCATCTGAAGCTGAACCAAATGCTATATTTTTAAGCAACAGAGGCACACGAATTACGAATAGACGAGTTCAGCAAATCGTTGATAATGCTTTAAAAGACAGTAATCTTGACAATCAAGGC
>CALATN010000232.1 GCA_937891895.1 uncultured Clostridia bacterium | reverse complement strand
AAAAGGTATTGAAGGTAATCCGCATCGGAATAATCACATTTGCGTTGCTGATTGTGGCATTTTTTATTGCTGTTATTCTGATAAATGTTTTTAGACCTGAGGAACGCACTACTGGTATTTATCAGGAAAAGGGCGGAGATGTGCTGGTTATTGATTATCCGTTGGGTGATGAATGGGACTTTATCGTTTTGAAAAATGATGGTGTTCTTGAACGCAAGAAGCATTATTGGAAGCCGCTTAAAGCTGGCGAATGTGTATATGTAATTGACATATATGATTATCCGCCTAAATACGCCTACTCTACCGCATATGAAATCTCGGTTGATGAGAATTTGAAAATCAGTTATGAAGAGCGTGAGGTTTTTAGATGTTCGTGGTTTACTTTAGGTGAAGGAGATAAAATTATTATTGAAAGAAATAATGACATAATTCCATTATCTCAAGAAAAACGTGTCGAGGTGTTTGATATACTTGAAACGATATATTATGATACTTTCAAATGTGAAACCCCTGACCTTACAGGTGCGGTGCGGGTGACAAGCTGTTATGATGATGATAAAATTGTTTGGGAAATCTTCGTTACACAGGACAGGATATACGAATATTCAACAGACGAAAACGGAAACATAACTGAGTGGTATGAAAACATACCTATAGAAGGCTGTGACCTTGAAAGAGTAAATAAGCTGTTACGGCATTGAAAAAATCCTGATAAGAACGCAAATTCTTATCAGGATTTTTTTACATCTCGCTTTTAACTTTCAAATTCAGCGTGCTTCCCGCAAGATAGCTTCTCTCTGCGTTGCAGTAATCGTTGTACTTTTCGGGGCAGTACCGCCGCACAAGATTTTTTACCCCGAAAATGTCGCAGAAGTTTTCGTGCACCGCCGCCGAATATGCCGCCATACAGCTTTCGCTGATTTGCTGACGTGCCGCCTTTTCGATAAGTGCGGGCTTTATGCCGTAGGGGTTTTCGGCAACGGTCATTTTCAGCTTGATTTCGGCATTTACGGTAAGCACATCCGACATTTCAGTGTCAAGCTTAGTGCAGGCGCTCGTGATAAAAACTGTAGCACGGTTCCCGTCAACTGCCACGGGGACCGTTATTTTGTCCCCCGTTTCAAACTGGTTCAGGAGTAACTTTGCTCCGAGGGTTTCTTTTTCGTCAAGCCTGCCACGTACCCCGTTTTTCTGCGCAAGGGTAACACCCTCAAACTTCACGGATTTTTCCTCAGCGGCAATAATCGGCAGAGCCGCCGCTGTGTCAAGCTCACCTGTGCTTGCGGCAAGCTCGGCAACGGAAGTGAATACGGTTTTTCCCTGTGCGGCTGAGGAATCGGCAAGGGCGAGGATTTGTTCAGCGGAAAATGAGCCTTCCTCAGGAAGCGTTTCTATAATAGCGGCGGGGTCATCGGCGTAGGCAACGGGACAGGATGGTGACACGCTTCCGTCAAGGAAAAGGGACAGTTCATCTGCGGGATTTTTTATTCCGTTTCCCACAACAAGCATCTTGATGTGGCCGAGAAAAGCTTTCTTTCCGAGAGTAAGCTCGGCGGCGGAAATTGCCTCGTGAATTGTTGCGCCCTCGCCCTTTGCGGTGATGGTGTTTGCCTTGCTCACGTCGGGTTCGGGAGTGCCGCTTTCCGATTTGTAGACCTGCATCGAAACGAAGTAGATTTCGTCCTCACGCTCAATTCCCATAAGCTGAACAAAGGCACGGTCGTTGACCTCGATACCCATTGAACAGCCTGTCAGAAACAACGTGGCAAGGGTTGCCACGGCTAAAAATTTAAGTTTCATTTTTCTTTGCACCAGCCTTTCTTCTTGAAATAATAAGCGCAGTAAGCGGTAATGACCCCGTAAGGAAAATTACGGAGTAGCCCGAACAGAGTATTCTGTAAACAGGGTCAAAGTCAAGTCCCGTCAGCGTGAAAATGATGACTGTTCCGAAGACGAGTACGGCGGCAACTGAGGTGCGTAGCTTCATTTTCGGGAACACCTCCTCCATAAGTCCTGCGGAAAGATGCAGGAAAAGGGCAATATTCAGCACAGCGGTAATGGTCCACACGATAAGGTAAAGGGAGTCGCTTCGCTGTAGAAAACGTGCGCCGCCGAATGTTCCGAGAGAAAGGAATGGGTAATCGGTAAGCCGTGCAAAATCGCCAAGTACCATACAAATGAGAAGCATTACTCCCTCTACAAGCAACAGCTTTGCCGCAAGAAGTCCGTAAGTGCCGCAGCGGTGTTTTTCCTTGACGTGCTTTGCAAGAAAGGCAAGGGCAACGATTTCTCCGTTGCGTGACAAATCATCCAGCACGGCGGCAAAAAGGCTTTTCGGGGTAATGGGCGAGAGGTAGAGATTTGCCGTGTCGATAGCTTGCACGGAAGAAAAAAGCATAGCTGTCACAGCAGCTATGAACAGCCAGAACACCACAACTGCACTTCGTCCCAGCGCTTCAATTCCAAGACAGCCGCAGTAAACGCAGATAATGAGGAGTACGCCAATCCATAGGGTGCTGTCGGCGGTTGGAAAGAAGCGTGCGGAAAGAAAATTCTGAAAGTGGAGAAGTCCGTTTACCGTGTAAAGCAAAAAGAAAAGCAGATAAAGCACCGCCGCCGCAATTCCGAGGGGACGGCATTTTTTCAGCAGCACGTCGGTTGCGCTGTCCTTGAGAATTACAACGGGAATGAGGATTACCGCCTGAATTGCGGTGGAGATTGCCGTGCCAAGCAGCTGCACGGAGATGTCACCGCTTGTAAATGGCACGAAGGTCATAAGGGTGAAAACCCTGCACATAAAAAGCAGGAGAAGAAGCTGTCCCCAGCTGATAATTCGTTTTTCCATATCAGTCCTCCATATTTACACCGTTAAGCTTTTCAACCGTTGCGCCGCCCGTTGCCATACGTCTGAAACCAACTCTTGCCAGCACGTCACGCATTGCTTTCGGGGTAAATGGCGACACGGGCGAGGTGACGGGTGCACCGTAATTTTCAAGGGAACAAAGGTTGACGAGGGTTACCGCCGCAAGAAGTGAAATGCCGTAAAGACCGCTTATTCCCCCAGCGACAACGGCGATGAAGCGGAGCGTTGTAATCTGCTGGTTCAGGTTCGGTACAACAAAGGAAGCGGTTACCGAAATTGCACAGGCGAGAAGCAGAGGGTTTGATATTATCCCAGCGGAAACGGCGGCATCGCCTATGATAAGTCCGCCAACGATTGAAACTGCGCCGCCCACGCTTTTGGGCAGACGCACACCCGCTTCACGGATTATTTCGTAGAACAACAGCACGATGAACGCTTCAACTGCAAGAGGCAAAGGTGCGGTTTGTTCCGCTGAGGCAAGGGTTACAAGCAAGGTGTGGTTGAAAAGTTCAGGGTGAAAGGTTACCACGGCGACATAAACCGCAGGCAGAAAGATTGCAAGAAAGAATGCGAGATAGCGTATCCAGCGTATCAGCACCGCATAGAACGGGCGGAAGTTGTAATCGTCAAGGGTCTGGAAATTCTCGATGAAAAGCGACGGAATAACGATTGCAAAGGGTGTGCCGTCGATAAGCAGACCGATGCGGCCTTCGATGATTTTTGCGCAGAACACATCGGGACGCTCGGTTACGGAAACACCTGAAAAGAAGCTAGTGTTGGTGTTGTCGAGAAACGGCTCAACATAGCCGCTTCCCAGCAGGCTTTCAAGGGGTAAATCTTCCAGCTTCTTACGTATTTTTTTCACAAGCCGCATAGGCACACGGTCAGCCATATAGGTGAGTATCACGTCCACGTTTGCGGTTGTTGTTACGGGGAAAAGTTCAAAGCGAAGCAGGGGCGACTTGATACGGCGGCGGACAAGGGACATACTGATACGGACAGTTTCCACAAAGCCTTCCTGTGCACCACGGATGTTTCCCTCGGAGGAAGGCTCGGAAATCCCGCGGATTGAGTAGCCCTGTACACCGTAGGCAAAGGCCGTGTCCACGCCGTCGATAAACAGCACCGCAAAGCCGCTCATCAGTCTGCGGATGATGTCGCCGTACTGAGTACACAGGCCACGGTCGATTGCAAGCAGCATACGGTCACGGACGTGCAGAAAAATATCGTGGGGGGTTGCATTTTCGGCAACGTGCAGATTTGTCAGGGGACGCAGGATAAGGTTTGTGATGAACTGAATGGAAATCATACCTTCAAAGCAGACAAGACAGCAGGGGGTGTTGTCGATGATGAATTCATTTATCAGCAGGTCGGAGCTTCCTCCGAGAATGTTTCTGATGTTGGAAATATTCTGCCGCAGGGATTTTTCAATGCTTACCTCCTTGAATTCGTAAGCGTCGGGCATATTCATAGAATCACTCCAGTCTTTTTGCATATTGTTTCCGTTTCGGGCAAAATAATACATGGATTTTTCCGACGATTTCGGGAATGATATTTCCAAAGGAGAGGTTTTATGTCTGTAGTTTTTATCCGTGCAATAATTCTGTATGCGCTGCTGATATTTTCGGTACGGCTTATGGGCAAGCGTCAGATAGGCGAGCTGCAGCCGTCAGAATTGGCTGTAACAATTCTCATTTCCAACATTGCCACGCTTCCCGTTGAGGACACGGGCACGCCGCTTCTTACGGGGATAATTCCTATTATCACCCTTGCAAGTCTTGACGTGATAATGTCTTGGCTGTCGATAAAAAGCCGCGGGGTAAGACGCATCATAAGCGGCAAGCCTGCGATAATAATACGTGACGGTAAGCTTGACCAGAAGCAGATGAGGGAGATACGGTTTACGGTTGATGATTTGGTGGAAAGTCTGCGTGGGCAGGGGATTTTCGACATCAGCGAGGTGCAGTTTGCAGTGGTGGAAACGACGGGAAATCTGTCCGTGTATCAGAAATATCCCTATCGTAACGTTACAAATGCGGATATGGAAATCAAGGGAAAAAGCATTGACCCGCCTGAAATCATCATTGCGGACGGTGAGCCTGACGGTGACGCGATGAGCAGGCTTGCGCTGTCGATGGAGTGGGTTGAGCGTACGCTGAAAAAAGAAAAAACAGCCATCGGGGATGTGTTCCTGATGACTGTTGATACAGACAGAAATTATTCGCTTATCAGAAAGGAGCGTTGAGATGAAGCGTGTGAAAGCCGCATTTGCGCTGATTGGCGGGATTGTTCTTTACTCGGTGGTTGCCTCGCTGTTTCTTATGAACTGGCAGGGTGAGATTGACGTGCTGATTGACGAGATACGTGTCTGCAACGAAAACGGCGACAGCGGAAAAGCGTCCGCTGCCGCCGATGAATTGACTTACAGATGGGCAAGGCTGGAAAAGGGGATGAGCATTTTTGTCTGCGATGAAAAGCTGAACGACATCAGCTCGTCCGTTGCGAAAGTGCCACAGTTTGTAACTGAGGCAAACGATGAGCTTGATGCAGAGCTGGAAAGCATACGCCGACAGCTGAAGCTTATATGCCGTGGCGAGCTGCCCTTGTGGTACAACCTGCTTTAGCGCTTTTTCAGGTCCATGCACACCACAATCATTTTGCCTTCATTGTCGTAGATGTGTGAGGAAATGGTCTTGCAGTTCTTTCCCGTTGCGACAGATATGTACCAGCCTGAGATGAACGGGTCTTCAATCTGTTCCTTGACAGCGTAGAAGTAGTTCTTGATATCGTGGTTTACACCCTTCAGTTCAGGCTTGAAGCCGGGCATGATTTCCGTGTCGGGTGTCATAATTGTTTCGGTAATCTGGAATCCCTTTTCGTCGATGAGGAAGGCACATTCGATTTCCTTATGCTCGTAGACATACTTTTTCAGCACAGCTTCGTACTCATTGGAAGGTGTGCCTTTAAGGGTGTTCACGAGGTCAAATATAGCACGCTTGTAGCTTTCGATTTTCACGTTAACAACCGTCGGGTTTTTCTTGATGCTGAGGTTGAGGCGGTGAGCCGCGTCCTCAAGCTTAAGACGAGCCTCGTTGGTGAAAAGGAAGTTGAACTGCTCGGGACGTGAGAAGTAGTAACCCTGAAAATAGTCAACTCCCATAAGCATACAGGTGATAACCTCGTCAACTGTTTCAACGCCCTCGGCAATGGTCATTGCACCAATCTGCTTGGCGGTGTTGATGATTGACTTGAATACTTCCTGGTTGTAGGTGTTGCTTTCGATACTGCTTACGATAAAACGGTCAATTTTGATGATGTCGGGGTTTACAAGCATAATACGGTTCACGGCTTCTTCCCCTGCGCTTACGTTGTCAAGTGCGATAAGGAAGCCTTGCGTACGATAAAAGTTTACGAACATCATCAGGTCGTAGTTGTTCTGCACGGCTGAACAATTGATTTCGATAACAACGCTTTCGGGAGAGAGGTTGTGCTTCTCAACCATTTTCAGCAGTTCATTGTTCTGCGCTTCGGGGTTGCTCAGCACAGAAGCCTCGTAGTTGACGAAAAGAGCGGGTGCGGATTTTTCCTCAGCAACGAAAGCGTCCATTGATTTTTCACGGCAGATACGGTCAAGCTCGTGGACGTTGCCGCTTTGCTTGGCGTAGTTGAAAAGGAAATACGGCGAAACAATCTCGCCCATATAATCGCCGCGGGCAAGTGCCTCAAGGCCGATTACTGTTTTGGTGTTTATGGAATAGATAGGCTGGAATTCAACAAATATATTCTTTTTGTCAATAACATCCTGAACAATTTCGGGTGTAATTTTCATAACGTCCTCCGTGGGTTAGTCGGCGGCCTTTCTGCATACTTCGTCATAGAGGGAGTACAGCTTCTGGACACCGTTTTCTAAAAAGTAGTAGTGGGCAATATATGGAACAAGCAGTATAAGCATCAGCACCGCAGCAGCGAGGATACCGATGTTGTCCGACACGAAAAAGCCGATAAGGCACAGGAACATCAGCAGTGCAAAAAGGATTGTCACCAGCAGATGAATGAGCCTTTCGTGCTGCATAAAAGCAATTTTTGTAAGCATCTCGGACTTCAGTTTCTGGAAGTCTGTGTTTTCATTTTCAAGAGCGGCAATTACCGAAGCAATATACTCGCTGAAATACTTTTTCAAGGCAACCGCCCCCGTTCTGTGTTGTAAAGTGCACAAATTTTATTAACTTCATTATACCATATCTGTATAATTTTTTCAACACCTTTTGCGGTAAATTTTCTATAAATTATAATTGTCGAGCAACAATGGGTTTCCAAAGGGGACAGTGTCCCCTTTGGTGGGGGCCTTGGTGGCGAAGCCCCTGAGTCGCCGTCCGCAGACGGCGAAATTCCTGCTTGCGTCCGCAGACG
>CALATN010000231.1 GCA_937891895.1 uncultured Clostridia bacterium | reverse complement strand
AGGGGTCTGGGGAATAACCTTTCCTCAGAAAGGTTTTCCCCAGTGGGTTCCCACACTCTCCTCGCTAAAATATAATTTACTTTCTTGCACGCATTGCGTTTGCGACTGCTATGAGGCAGACACCAACATCTGCAAAGACAGCCGCCCACATTGTTGCAAGTCCAAGTGCCGAGAGGACAAGTACAGCCGCCTTTACCGCAAGGGAGAAAACGATATTCTGAATAACAATTCCCTTTGTCTTTCGGGAAATCTTTATCGCCTCGATAAGCTTTGACGGCTCATCGGTCATTATCACTGCGTCAGCGGCTTCGATTGCCGCGTCGGAGCCGATACCGCCCATTGCAACACCTGCATCTGCACGCATAAGCACGGGCGCGTCATTTATTCCGTCGCCAACGAAGATAGTTTTCTTTCCGTTGGAATTTTCAATAAGCTTTTCGATAGCCGCAACCTTACCGTCAGGGAGAAGCTCGCCGTGCCATTCGTCAACGCCAAGCTTTTCAGCTGTAATTTCAGCAGCGGCTTTTCTGTCACCCGTAAGCATTACCGTCTTTACTCCCGCCTTTTTCAGTTCGGCAACTGCCTTTTCAGCGTCAGACTTCACGCTGTCGGCAATTTCGATTGCACCAATGTAAACACCGTTTTCGGCAACGTACACAAGTGTGCCTGCGGACTGAATTTCGGGAACATTTGAAATGCCCTGTTCTTCAAGGAGAAGCTTGTTTCCCGCAAGAATTGTCTTACCGTCAGCGTTTGCAGAAACACCTCTGCCTGCGATTTCAGTTATCTCAGCCTTTTCGGGTGTACCGCCGAATTTGCGCATTACAGCTCTTGCCGCAGGATGTGTAGAAGCCTGTTCGGCAACTGCCGCAAGGGACAGAAGCTGTTCCTCGGAGCAGTTTTCGGGCATAACCATTGTTACCTCAAAGCTTCCGTCAGTAAGAGTACCCGTCTTGTCGAAAACAACCGTACCGCAGTCAGCAAGCTGCTCCATTACAACGCCGCCCTTGATGAGTATACCTCGTGCCGAAGCGCCGCCGATACCGCCGAAAAAGCTGAGTGGTACGGAGATTACAAGTGCACAGGGACAGGATACAACGAGGAAGTTAAGTGCGTTGTATACATACTGTGAATTGAAGCCGTTTATCAGGCTCGGAACAACCGCAAGAAGCACTGCCGCAATTACAACACAGGGAGTATACCAGCGTGCAAAGCGGGTGATGAACTGCTCGGACTTTGCTTTTTTTGCGGAGGCATTTTCTACAAGTTCAAGGATTTTTGTAACCGTTGACTCGCCGAATTCCTTTTCAACCCTTGCTTCAACAAGTCCCGTAAGGTTCACACAACCGCTGATAAGTCCGTCGCCCTCGCCTGCTTCACGGGGCACGCTTTCGCCTGTCAGTGCGGACGTATCAACTGTTGTTCTTCCCGAAATCACCGTACAATCAAGCGGAATTTTCTCACCCGCTCTGATGACGATTATGTCGCCAACCTTTACAAGCTCAGGGGCAACCTGTTCAATGCTGTCACCCTGCTTTACATTTGCAACGTCGGGACGGATATCCATAAGTGAGGAAATGCTCTTGCGTGAACGCCGCACTGCGATACTCTGAAACAGCTCGCCAAGCTGATACAAAATCATTACCACGACGCCCTCGTGATACTCGCCGATACAGAATGCGCCGAGAGTTGCCACGGTCATAAGGAAGCACTCGTCAAAGGGTCTGCCTCTTACAATGTTTTTTCCTGCGGTAACAAGCACGTCAAGTCCCACAATGAAATATGCCGCAAGGAAAATCCACAGAGCATAGGCATTGTCGTGGAAAATAAGTCCCGCAATAAAAAGTACAACTGCAATTCCGATTTTCAGCACTTCTCTTTTCAGGTCGGAAGCGTCCTCACCATGCTCGTGATGAGTGTCATTGTCAGCAAGCACAACCTCAACATCAGGCTCAAGCTCGGCGGTGATTTTCTTCACCTCACGGATTACCGCCTCGTCGCTTCCGTCAGCAATTTCAAGGCTCAGCTTCTTTGCCATAAAATTCATTTCAGCTGTTTTTACGAAAGGATTTTTCTCGCTTGCACTGCGGATTTTTTCCGCACAGTTTGCGCAGTCAAGTCCCTTCATATATAATGTGATTTTCATATCATTACCTCTTTTTCATTACTGCAAATGCAAGCGGTATAAGCCCGTCAACAAACGTAACCTTCACAGGACCAAGTTTGCAGCCGTTGAGCATCTTACTATAAGTTTCAGCCGTAAAATCAGAAGCGGGATTGAAGCCGAATTTCTTGTAAAAATCAATCAGCGCCTTTGTCCCTGCATTCTTATGCACAAAGGTCGGAAGAATAAGCTTGCCGCCCTTTTTCGTTACACGGTACAGCTCCTTCACCGCTTCCTCGGGGTTGTCAACAAGGTGAAGCACGTTGCCAGCCATAACGATATCGTATGTTTCGTCCTCGTCGGACATATGGAAAATGTCACGCTCCTCAAAGGTGATATTTCCAATGCCAAGCTTTTTACACTTCTTTCTTGCCTGTTCAAGCATTGCAAGGGACAAGTCAGTGCAGACAACGCTTTCCGCTTTTTCACAAGCGGCAATGGAAAGCTCACCCGTACCTGCCGCACAGTCAAGCACCTTTGCTCCTGCGGGTACAATCTGCTTTACACCGCGGATCATTGCTTTGTAAACCTTGCCGTTGAGCGACTCGGTAATATCGTAAATTTTGGCAACCTTATCCCAGAAACTCATAACTGTTACTCCTTTCAGCTTTGAAGTTTTACTCCATTATGTGTTCAAACGCCTGATTGAAAATTGTTTTGATATGTGCATCGGCAAGAGAATAGAAAACTGTCTTGCCCTCGCGGCGATACTTTACAAGCCTTGCCTGCTTCAGCACTCTCAGCTGGTGAGAAATTGCTGACTGGGTCATTCCAAGCACCTCGGCAATCCCGCACACGCACATTTCGCTTTCAAACAGCGCACAGATTATTCTTACTCTTGTTGAGTCACCGAAAACCTTGAACAGTTCAGCAACGTCATAAAGGATTTCCTCGTCGGGAAGCTCTCTTGAAACTTTTTCTACAGCTTGTGTATGTGCTTCACAGCAAGCATCGTGTTCGTGATTATGTTCCATAAATTATCATACCTTTCATTTTAACATATGAGCCATTGTTCATATGTATTATAATTCATTTGTATGCCTACTAATACATACATTTAGTAAAGAAATTATGTACAAAATGTAAAATGACGTCAGAATTAAATATATAGAAATAAATATGTGCTATTATTAAGGAAACAAACCTTTATCTGGGAGGTGAACCGACTTGGTCGTTGATGCGGAAAAGAAAAAAACAAAACCTGCGGATTCCAACGAAGACCGCACAAACTGGAAATACCAGGATAAGGAATACAACGAAAGCTTCAAGGAATGGCGTAAGCAGAAGCAGAATTCCATCGGCTTCTACTTTGTTGAAAAGCCTAATCAGCTTACATATCAGGACAAGGTCGGCTTTATCCACGATTACCCCGAAGCAAGGGAAAATCACGCTTTCCGCAGGGTTATGACCGTGCTGGGATTTATTCTCATATATAAAGTCCTTTTCGATATTTTCAGCACCTATCTCCTGCCCGTTTTTCTTGAGCTTATGGGACTCGACATTCACACTGCCTTTTTCTCAGGAGAGCGTCACGGCAACGAAACCTTAATTATTGTCCTTGATATCATTACACAGGTCATAGGACGTATTCTGCCGATTGCAATTCTTGTAAAACATATGCAGATGCCGTTTTCGGTAATGTTCCCGTTGAAAATCACCAACAAGCCGATGTTCCGCTTCGGAATTCCCGCTGTACTTCTTGTTACAGCGGTATGCTCAATGATGTCCTATTTCTATGAAGAAATTCTCTCACTGATAAATATTGATACATCACGTTCCTTTATGGTTCCGACACAGCTGGAAAATCTGCCGCTTTTCTTAGTCCAGATGATTATCGTTGCAATAGTCAGCGAGCTTTGCACACACGGAGTTTTTCTTCAGTTCACAAGACAGTTCGGCGACGGTACGGCACTTATCGTGACAAGTATTATCTATTCAGTATGTACATACGACATAACAAGAATGCCTTTCGCCTTTGTGACAACAATGGTTATCGGTTATTTTACAATCAGAACAGGCTCGGTTATTACCGCTGTAACTATGCGTATCGCTCAGCGTTTCTTTGTGTACACGCTTTACTTCCTTGATTATGTTGTTGATGACAGCTACAGCATAACTTTAACTGCAATGCTTTTCTTTGCGGCAATTATAATCGGTCTTGCAGGTTCAATTCATTTCTTCTGCAATCACAGCGACCGTTTCGGTATTACACTCAAGGACAGATATATGTCCGCTTCGTCAAAGGTGCTTTGTGCCGCTTCTTGTATACCGCTGATTGTATGGTTCACGCTGTCATTCGTTATGACGATACTCAATCTCAATTTCAAGGTGTAAAGGCTATGGGGCTTATAAACGACCAATTCTATATGGCAATGGCTATGGAGCTTGCACGAAAAGCCGCTGATGAGGGAGAAACTCCCGTCGGTGCGGTTGTAGTGCGCAATGACGGCTTCGTCGCGGGAACGGGACGAAACAGCCGTGAAAAGGAACGAAATGCTCTTTGTCACGCCGAAATCATCGCAATCAATGAAGCGTGTACAACCCTTGGCGGCTGGAGACTGTCGGGCTGCACGCTTTATGTTACGCTTGAGCCCTGTCCGATGTGCGCAGGGGCAATCATAAACTCACGCATTGACCGTGTGGTATTTGCGGCAAGCGATTCAGCGGCAGGGTCTGCGGGAAGTCTTGTAAACCTGTTTGAGCTTGGATACAATCATCACCCTGCAGTTGAACAGGGACTTATGAAAGCTGAAAGCGAGGAATTGCTCAAAAGCTTCTTTTCGGAGCTGAGGAGGAAAAGAAAAATGCAGAGGATAAAGCTTGTTGAAGTTAAAACCGAGCAGCAGATTGAAGCAGCTGCGGCACTTGCCGATGAAATATGGCACGAATGGTTTCCGTCAATACTGAGCAATGAGCAGATTGACTATATGGTTGACAAATTCCAGTCTGTAAGGGCTATGACCGAACAGATTGACAGCGGTTACACCTATTACATCTTACGCAAGGGTGACGCACGTATCGGCTACACCGCAATCCGCACAGACGCTGACGGAAGATTGTTCCTGTCGAAAATCTACATCAAGAAGGAATACCGCGGCAACGGCTATGCAAGCGAGGTTTTTTCCTTCCTGAAGGATTACTGCCGTGAACATAATCTGCACGCAATATGGCTTACCGTAAACAAGCACAACGACAATTCAATTGCCGTGTACAAAAAAAGCGGCTTCCGCATTGTCGGCGAAGACGTGACCGACATCGGAAACGGCTATGTAATGGACGACTATTTCTTCCAGCTTGATATTGATAAGGAGATTTGATATGTTTAAAAAGCTTCTTCCACATAACAAGGCTTCGATATTCTGGTTTATCACGCTTCCGTTTCTTGCAGGTGCGGCACTTTTTGCAAAGAAAACCCATACCAGCGAAAACGGCAGAAATGAGGACGTGTACCTTATCGGCAAGAAGGGCAACCCTAAAGCTGTTTTCGTGACAAACCAGACTCCGAAAAAGGCGCTGAAAACCGCCGCAAAGAAATACATCGACAGCATTAAGGACTGACGCTATGACAAGGAAAGAATATCTTGATTACTGTGAAACGATTTCCGCCGCCGTGCTTGACACACCTTTTGATGACGGTGAAACCGTTGCCGTCCGTCACCGTGACACACGGAAGTGGTTTGCGCTCGTTATGGAGCACGACGGAAAGACGATTGTAAATATGAAATGCGAACCGATGGAAGCGGATTTTCTCCGTCAGGCTTATGAGGGTGTTACCCCCGCTTACCATATGAACAAGGTTCACTGGAACACGGTTTATCTTGACTCGGACGTGCCCGAGGAGGAAATTTTCCGAATGACAATGAACAGCTTTACGCTTACAATGAAAAAATCCAGGAAGAAGTAACTTCCTGGATTTTTATTTTACTTATTCTTTTCAATAATCCTTGCCTCGCCCATTATTACTGCGTCAACATAATCAAGAGCAGATGTGAGCTTCCTTTCCGTCAGCACACCGCCGCCGTACCAGCGGTTTGTAGTGTTGTGTGCGTCGGAGCCGCAGGTTACGGGCAGATTGTACCACTCAGCATACATCTTTGCACGTTCGTCAAAGGACGGGTCAGCGTGGGAAGTGTTTACAACTTCCACCCCGTCAACACGGTGCGGTGCAAAGGTCATCATCGGTATGTAGTCGTAATCCCTGAACGGGTGAGCGTGAATGACACGTCCCCCGCAGGCGTGAACATGGTCAAGAAATCTGTACAGTTTCATATCCATAATTCTGTCATTGTTCATAAGCCACTGCTTGTCAAGACCGTACACAAGAAAATCAGAGCCGTGGTAAGTGTACTCGAAACCGAAATAAACGTCAAGCCCGATTTCGTCGCCCTTTGCCTTTGCGTTTTCGTATCCCTTGCAGAACAGCTCAACACGTTCTTCCCAAGGCAAATCACGTGGCACGGTGGTGTTGCCGTTGAAGAAGTGGTCGGTAACGATAATACCCGTGTAACCCTCTTCCTTGTATTTCACAGCCATCTCCGCACCCGTTGAATTTGCACAGGCACTTGTTTCGGAGGTATGGAGGTGGGTTTCGTATTTGAACATAAATTCAGCTCCTTTTGAATGGGCAAATTGGGATTTATCTTCGAGTGTGGAGTGTGAAGTGTGAAGAGTGGAGTTGTTGTATAAGCTATAATATCCTTCAACTCCACACTCCACTCTCAACACTCCTAACTCTACAAATTATAATTTATTAGTTGCCCACCATCAATTCACATACAAGATTTGCATACGCAAGCGGGTCTTCAATAGGCATACCCTCAATGAGAAGTGCCTGTGTGTAGAGAATTTCGCTGTAAGCCTTCAGCTTTTCCTTGTCGTTTTCATAAAGTGACTGGAGCTTCTTGAACATAGCGTGGTCAGCGTTCAGTTCAAGCACCTTTTCAGCCTTGATGTTCTGGTCATTGTTCGGCATTGCCGCAAAAGTTCTTTCCATATCAAGGGAAATCTGCCCCTCATTTGTAAGACAGCAAGGGTGTGACTTAAGACGCTCGGAAAGACGTGCTTCCTTGATTTTGCCGCCGAGAGCGTCCTTAATTGCGGTAAGCATATCCTTGTTGTCGTCAGCAAGCTTCTTGAATTCAGCCTTTTCTTCAGGAGTGTCGATGTCAAGGTCAGCTGCGGAAACGGACTTGAACTGCTTGTCGTCGTAACCCATAAGCATCTGGATTGCAAACTCGTCAACGCTTTCTGTAAGGTACAGGATTTCGTAGCCCTTGTCCTTCACAACCTCTGTCTGTGGGAGAACATCAATCTTTGCAACGCTTTCGCCTGCTGCATAGTAGATATATTTCTGGTCTTCCTTCATACGGGAAACGTATTCTTCAAGTGTAACAAGCTTCTTTTCAAATGAGCTGTGGAACATAAGCAAATCCTTGAGAATTTCCTTGTTCACGCCGTAGCCGTTGTAGATACCAAACTTGATCTGTAAGCCGAATGCCTTCCAGAATGTTTCGTACTTCTCACGGTCATTGTTCAGCATCTTTTTCAGCTCATTCTTGATTGTACGTTCAAGGGATTTTGCAATAAGCTTAAGCTGCTTGTCGTGCTGAAGCATTTCACGGGAAATGTTCAGGGACAGATCCTGAGAGTCAACAAGACCCTTTACGAATGAGAAATGGTCAGGGAGAAGGTCGGAACACTTGTCCATAATAAGCACGCCGCTGGAGAAAAGCTGTAAGCCCTTTGTGAAATCCTTTGTATAGTAATCCATCGGAGCCTGTGACGGAATGTAGAGGAGCGCATCATAAGTTGCAGTACCCTCTGTCTTTGCGTGAATGTGGCAAAGAGGCTCGTTATAGTCCCAGAACTTTTCGTTGTAGAACTTGTTGTATTCCTCGTCGGTAATCTCGCTCTTGTTCTTTCTCCAGAGCGGAACCATACTGTTGAGGGTTTCGATTTCAGTGTGTGTTTCGTATTCGGCAGGAACATCGTTTGTACCTGTGCCCTCCTTGAGGTGGTCGTGGGCAATTTCCATCTTGATTGGGAAACGGATATAGTCGGAATACTTCTTTACAAGTGACTTGAGCTTCCACTGCATCAGGTAATCTTCGTAGTTTTCATCATCTGTGTTATCCTTGAGGATAAGACGGATTTCCGTACCCACAGAATCCTTTTCACATTCTTCAATTGTGTAACCCTCAACGCCCTCGGACTTCCAGAGGTAAGCCTGTTCGGAGCCGTAAGCCTTGGAACGCACCTGAACTTCCTTTGCAACCATAAATGCAGAGTAGAAGCCTACACCAAACTGACCGATGATGTCGATATCATCGCTTGTGTTCTCGTTCTTGAACGCAAGAGAGCCGCTGTTTGCGATTGTACCGAGGTTGTTTTCAAGCTCGTCCTTTGTCATACCGATACCGTTGTCGGAAATGATGAGGGTCTTGTTGTCACCGTCAGCTTCGATGAAGATGCAGAAATCGTCCTTCTTCAGACCAACCTTGTCATCTGTAAGGGACTTGAAATAAAGCTTGTCAATTGCGTCGCTTGCGTTGGAAATAAGCTCACGGAGAAAGATTTCCTTGTGAGTGTAGATTGAGTTGATCATCATATCAAGCAGACGCTTGGACTCTGCTTTGAACTGTTTTGTTTCAGCCATTGGGAACATTCCTTTCGATTTATATTATTTTTAGCACTTCATTCATTCAAGTGTTAGCACTCATTGTTCACGAGTGCTAATTACAGTATATACCTTTTACCAGCCAAATTCAAGTAGGATAAAGTAATGTTTACAATTCAGACACAATTGCATTGCTAAGTAAATTATAATTTAGCGGGGATTGTGGGAACCCACTGGGGAAAACCTTTCTGAGG
>CALATN010000230.1 GCA_937891895.1 uncultured Clostridia bacterium | reverse complement strand
CCACCACCTTTGAAAAGGTGGACGAAACTTTTCCTCTGCCGAGTTTATGGGGTTTCCAAAACAATTCCTCACTCCACACTCCACTCTCCAAACTGCAATAACCCCTAATCCGCACACATAGGGTATGCGGACAAGGGGTGAATTACTATTTCAATTATAACAAGCTTAGTTGTTGAAAAGTGGGGAAACAGGCTTGTCAGCGTAAATTCTCTGGATAGCCTGTGCAAATACAGGTGCAACAGGGAGAGTTGTAATCTTGTCAATCTGCTTTTCCTTAGGAAGTGCGATTGTATCGAGAAGTACAAGCTCCTTGATTACGCTGTTCTGAATTCTTTCGATAGCAGGACCTGAAAGTACGCCGTGTGTTGCACAAGCGTAAACTTCCTTTGCACCGCCGATTTCGATGATAGCCTTAGCAGCGTTGCAGAGTGTACCTGCTGTATCAATCATATCGTCAACGAGAACTACGCTCTTATCTCTTACGTCACCGATAATGTTCATTACCTCACAAACGTTAGCCTTCTGACGGCGCTTGTCAACGATTGCGAATGGTACGCCAAGACGCTGAGCGAAGTTTCTTGCTCTTGTTACGGAGCCGAGGTCAGGGGAAACAACCATTACGTCGTCCTTGTTGTTCTTGAACTTTTCAACAAAGTATGGTGCAAGAATCGGCACACCGAGAAGGTGGTCAACAGGGATATCAAAGAAGCCCTGAATCTGTGGGCAGTGGAGGTCCATGGAAAGAACTCTGTCTGCGCCTGCTGCTGTAATAAGGTCAGCAACGAGCTTTGCGGAAATCGGATCTCTTGCCTTAGCCTTTCTGTCCTGACGAGCGTAGCCCATGTAAGGAATAACAGCTGTAATTCTACCTGCGGAAGCTCTCTTGAATGCATCAATCATAATGAGGAGTTCCATAAGGTGGTCGTTTACAGGTGAGCTTGTGGACTGTACAACGAAAACGTCGGAGCCACGAACGGATTCCTGAATGGAAACGGAAACCTCACCGTCGGAGAAGGTTACAACCTCGGACTGACCAACAGGAAGACCAAGGTTCTGTGCGATTTCAGCAGCTACCTTAGGGTTTGAGTTTGCGGTAAAAATTTTAATATCCTTGCCGTGCAGATTCATTTTAAAAAATCCCCTTTACAAAATTTATACTATAGTTATTTTTAATTGCAAATTGCATTTGCAAATTATGCCTTGATTTTAAATATCCATTTTATAGACGGAACCCGTTTCCGCCCTGAAACAATCTTACTTCTTCTTTTTCAGCTTTCTCTCAGCAAAGCCTTCCTTGATACACTGCTTGCCGCGCTCAATACCAAGTGCACCGTCAGGTACGTCCTCGGTAATTGTCGAGCCCGCCGCCGTGTAAGCGCCGTTGCCGATTTTAACGGGAGCAATAAGGTTTGTGTTGCAGCCGATGAAAGCGCCGTCACCGATTACGGTTCTGTACTTGTTTGCGCCGTCATAGTTGCTTGTAACCGTGCCGCAACCGAAGTTTACGCCGCTGCCCACGTCGCTGTCGCCAACGTAGGTAAGGTGTGAAATAGAAGTCTTTTCGCCGATTGTGGAGTTCTTGACCTCAACGAAATCGCCGATTTTAACGCCTGACTTGATGTGGCTGTTGGGTCTTATATGTACGAACGGACCAATCTTTACGCCGTCCTCAATTCTTGACTCGTAAGCCTGGATGCTGTTGAGGATTGTCCTGTCACCAACGGTGCAGTTCTCCACAACCGTGTTCGGACCAATCACACAGTCACAGCCGATAACCGTATCGCCGCGGAGGATTGTGCCCTGCAGAATACGTGTACCCGCTCCCACAACGACATCCCTGCCGATTGAAACGC
>CALATN010000229.1 GCA_937891895.1 uncultured Clostridia bacterium | reverse complement strand
CAGCATGGCGTCTTGCAAACAGCGGTTATCAGGTTGACCTGTACGAAATGAAGCCCGTAAAGTATACGCCCGCCCATCATTATCAGGGCTTTGCAGAGCTTGTATGCAGCAACTCCCTCAAGGCTTCACGTATTGAAAGTGCAGCGGGTATGCTTAAAGAAGAAATGCGGCTCTTAGGCTCAATTGTTATGGAGGCGGCAGCGGCAACATCTGTTGAAGCAGGCGGAGCACTTGCGGTAAACCGCACGGAATTTTCCGATTATATAACTGAAAAGATAAATTCCCACCCCAATATAAATGTAGTCTGCGGTGAAGTGACCGATTTTCCCGAAGAGAATACGATTATTGCAACGGGTCCGCTTACAAGTGATGCCTTTGCGGATGTAATCTATACAAAACTCGGAAAGGCGCTCAGCTTCTATGATGCGGCGGCTCCGATCGTCACAGCTGAAAGCATTGATATGACAAAAGCATTCTATGCTTCACGCTATGACAGAGGCGATGCGGATTATATCAACTGTCCTTTTACAAAGGAAGAGTACGAGGCATTCTATAACGCTCTCGTAACAGCCGAAACAGCACCTCTGAAGGAATTTGAGGATCTGACGGTATATGAAGGCTGTATGCCTGTTGAGGTTCTTGCCAAGCGTGGTATTGAAAGTGTAAGATATGGTTGTATGAAGCCTGTGGGACTTACCGACCCACGTACCGACAGACGCCCTTATGCAGCTGTACAGCTCAGAAAAGAAAATAAAGAGGGAACTCTTTACAATATTGTCGGTTTCCAGACAAATCTGAAATTCGGCGAACAACAGAGAGTGTTCAGGATGATACCCGGACTGGAACAAGCGGAGTTTATGCGTTACGGCGTAATGCACCGCAATACGTTTTTAAACAGTCCCCAGCTTCTTACTGAGCAGTTTATGCTCCGTGACAGCAAAAATGTATTTTTTGCAGGCCAGATGACAGGTGTGGAAGGATATACCGAAAGCGCATACAGCGGTATTCTTGCAGCTATGCACCTTATAAGAAATCTTGAAGGTAAACCTGTGTTATCGCTTCCTCTTACATCAATGGGCGGCGCTTTGTCAAGACATATTTCTACCGAAACAAAGAATTTCCAGCCTATGGGCGCAAATATGGGAATTCTCCCCGAAATCGGCGTCCGCATAAAGGACAAGCAGGAACGCTATCAGGTTATCGCCGACAGGGCGCTTGAAGCGTTTGAGAAATATATGAACGGTCACGAAACTGAAAGGAAGTAAAGCTATGAAAATAATCGTTGACGCATTCGGCGGCGATAACGCACCTCTCGAGGTCATCAAGGGTGCAGCCGAAGCTGTTGCAAAGCTTGATGTTGAGGTTGTCCTCACAGGTAACGAAAAAATCATCAAGGACACAGCCGCTGAAAACGGTATAAGCCTTGAAAAAATATCCATAATACATACCGAGTCGGTTATCGACATTCACGAGGAGCCTACCGAGGTTATCAAGGGCAAGGCTGACTGCTCAATGGCTGTCGGACTCAAGGCACTTTCCGAGGGACAGGGCGACGCATTCGTTTCCGCAGGCAGCACGGGTGCTCTCGTTGTGGGCGCAACCTTTATCGCAAAGCGTATCAAGGGTGTTAAGCGTGCGGCACTTTCTCCCGTTATGCCAACAGCGGCAGGTCATATGATTCTCGTTGACGGCGGTGCAAACGTTGATTGCCGTCCCGAAATGCTTGTGCAGTTCGGTATTATGGGCAGCTGTTATATGAACAAGGTTATGGGCGTTGATTCACCAAAGGTCGGACTTGTAAACGTCGGCGCTGAGGATACAAAGGGCAGAGAAATCGAGCTTGACGCATACAAGCAGTTCAAGGAAGCTCCTGTTAATTTCTACGGCAATCTTGAAGCAAGAGAAATCCCATTCGGTGCTTGCGAGGTTGTTGTTTCCGACGGCTTCACAGGCAATGTTGTTCTCAAGCTTTACGAGGGTATGGGCTCATATTTCAGCAAAACACTCAAGGATATGTTAATGACAACGATCCGAGGCAAGCTTGCTGCACTTCTTATCTTCAAGAAAATCAAGGCTTTCCGCAGTAAGATGGATTATAAGGAAGTTGGCGGCGCTGTTCTTCTCGGTATCTCAAAGCCTGTAATCAAGGCGCACGGTTCTTCCGACGCAAAGGCTTTCTATAATGCAATCCGTCAGGCAAAGAACTGCGTAGAGGGCAAGGTTGTTGAGGAAATCACAGCTTCACTTGCTGAACTCAACGCAAAGAAAAAGGCAGAATAACAACTCTTTTTTATGAGGAATTGAAAATGAACTTTACAGAGTTTGAAAATAAAATCGGGTACACCTTCAAGAACAAGGATCTGCTTCACGAAGCGCTGTCCCATTCTTCCTACGCAAACGAAAACAAGCACCACGGCAGACATTCCAACGAGCGTCTTGAATTTCTCGGTGACAGCGTGCTTTCCATCGTTGTTTCGGAGCACCTTTTCACCCACTTCAAGCACCTGCCCGAGGGCGAGCTGACCAAAATCAGAGCGTCACTTGTTTGCGAAAAAGCGCTGTTCGAGTTCTCGAAAAAAATTGACCTTGGACAGCATCTTCTTCTCGGCAAGGGCGAGGAAAACAGCGGTGGCAGAGAACGTCCGTCAATCGTTTCCGACGCATTTGAAGCGGTAATCGCGGCAATCTTCCTCGACGGAGGAATGGAAGCTGCGGCAAAATATGTGCTTTCCTTTATCCCGAAAAATCTTGACGCAAACAGTGCAAAGGCTTTGCAGGACTACAAGACAATGCTTCAGGAAATTATCCAGCGCAACCCTGAGGAGCGTGTTGAGTACGTCCTCGCTGACCAGATTGGTCCCGACCACGACAGAAAATTCGTGGTGAATGTGTGCCTCAACAGCAACGTCATCGGCACGGGCGAAGGACACAGCAAGAAGCAGGCTGAACAGGCTGCCGCAAAGGAAGCGCTGAAGCTTATGGGGCTCAAAGTTTAAAATCCAAAGGATTTTAAACTCCAAGTTTTTGTGCAAAGCACAAAAACTTTTTGGTGGGGGAAATATGAAAACAAAACACAGTAATATTTCAATCTTCATTCCGCATCTCGGCTGCCCGAATATGTGCTCGTTCTGCAATCAGCGTACAATCAGCCACACGGCTTCTGCGCCAACGGCTGACGAGGTTAAGGAAACGCTGTCGCAGGCTTGCGAAAACTTACCGCAGGGTACGGCTGAAATTGCATTTTTCGGCGGAAGCTTTACAGCAATTGAGCGAAGCTATATGATGTCGCTGCTTGAAGCGGCACAGCCTTTCGTACAAAGCGGCAAGGTCAGCGGAATACGCATTTCCACCCGTCCCGACTGTATCGACAGCGAAGTTCTTGCGTTGCTGAAAAAGTACGGAGTAACCGCAATCGAGCTTGGCGCACAGTCAATGGACAACGAAGTTCTTGCGGCAAATGACCGCGGACACACTGCTGAGGATGTGGAACAAGCGTCACGGTTAATCCGTGAAAACGGCTTTGAGCTTGGCTTGCAGATGATGACGGGACTTTACAAATCCACTCCCGAAAAAGACTTGCAGACGGCTGAAAGAATTGCTGAAATCAAGCCTGACACCGTGCGGATTTACCCCGTTGTAATTCTCCGCGGAACACGGCTTGGCGAGCTTTTTCAAAATGGTGAATATGTTCCGTACAGCTTCGACACGGCGGCGGAAATCTGCGCAGATATGCTCACATTGTTCGAACAGAAAGGCATACGTGTCATCAAGCTTGGTCTGCACGCTTCGGAAACGGTTGAGGAGGATATGCTGGGGGGATTTTACCATCCCGCTTTCCGTGAAATCTGCGAGGGTATATTGTTTCGCAGGGAGATTGAAAAGAACACAGAACACAAAAACAACTACACGGTTTTTACCGCACCCAATGCCGTCAGCAAAGCGGCAGGTCAGAAGCGGTGCAACATTGAATATTTTGCCGCAAAGGGTGTCGGAATAAAAATACGTCCCGACGGCAGTCTGAAAAACCGTGAAATTATATTGAAAAAGGACGAATAAAATGTATCTTGAATCACTTGAAATGCAGGGGTTTAAATCCTTCCCCGATAAAATAAAGCTGGACTTCCACAAGGGTCTGACAGCAGTTGTCGGACCAAACGGAAGCGGCAAATCAAACATCGGTGACGCTGTGCGCTGGGTACTTGGCGAGCAGTCCTCAAAGAGCCTTCGAGGAGGTAAGATGGAGGACGTTATCTTCGCAGGTACAACTCAGCGAAAGGCTGTAGGCTATGCACAGGTTACCCTTAATATCGTCAACAACAGAGGCATTCTCCAGCTTCCGTCCGACAGAGTTTCCGTAACAAGAAAGCTCTACAGAAGCGGCGAAAGTGAGTACCTTATCAACGGTTCACAGGTGCGTCTGAAGGACATTGTCGAGCTGTTTATGGACACGGGCCTCGGACGTGACGGTTACTCCATAATCGGACAGGGACGTGTTGCTGAAATTGTTTCGGCAAAATCAGGCGAGCGCCGTGAAATCTTTGAGGAAGCCGCAGGAATTTCAAAGTTCCGTTACAAGAAAGCAGAGGCTGAACGCCGCCTTTCTGCCGCACAGGAGAACATCCTCCGTCTGCGTGACATAATGGGCGAGCTGGAAAGCAGAGTTGAGCCGCTGCGTATTCAGTCGGAAAAGGCAGCGAAATTTCTTGAATATTCCGAACAGAAAAAGGCTCTTGAAATTACGGTATGGGTCAAGCAGCTTGAAGACCTGAAGTCAAAGCTTTCCGACCTTTCCGATAAAATACTTATCAACACCAACGAGTACGAAGGCATCGAGGGCGACATTTCACGTCTTGAAGCAGAGGCTGAGGAACTGCAGAACAAGATGCAGGCAAGCACAATCCGTATCGAGGAGCTCCGTGAAAAAATCCTTGAAGCAGAGCGTGCAAACACACAGCTTCACTCGGATATTGCGGTTTATGAAAATGATATCGAGCACTGCAACGAAGCAATTGCCGACATAGAAAACCAGCAGAAGAACGCTGAAAATTCGGGTGAGGAAAACCGCAGAATTATTGAAGAAAAGCAGGCTCTTGTAAAGAAGGCTGATGAGGATATTGCTGACAGCGAAAAGGAATATGCAAAGACAAGCGATGAGCTGAACACTCTTATTTCCGAGCAGGACAGCTTCGACAGCAAGTATTCCGATGTAAGCGGCAGCCTTAACAAGCTCTACATCAAGCAGTCCGAACTTAATATAACAATTACCTCAGGTGACAGCGGCAAGGCTGAACTTGAAGAACAGCTCAAACAGAGCCGTGCAATGGAGGAACAGCTCCGCATAAACAGCGAGGAGCTTACTAAGGAAAAGAAAGAAGTCGAGGACGGCGTAAACCTTCTCGATGAAAAGACAAACGAAGCAAACAACCGTATCAACGGTATCTCAAAGCTTTATTCAGGACGTGCCGAAAAGCTTGCACTTGCGAAAAAGGAGTATGACGACATCGGCTTCTCTATTCGTGACAAGGAGCAGAGAATCCGTCTGCTGAATGACCTTGAAAACAGTATGGAGGGCTTTGCACACTCGGTAAAGCAGGTGCTTAAGGCTTCAAAAACAGGACAAATCCGTGGTGTATATGGCTCGGTTGCACAGCTTATCAGCGTTGAGCAGAAGTACAGCGTAGCAATCGAAACAGCCCTCGGCGGCGCGCTTCAGAATATCGTTGTCGACAACGAAGAAACCGCAAAGCGTGGTATCAGACTTCTTCAGGAAACAAAAGCAGGACGTGCAACCTTCCTTCCTGTAACATCTGTCAAGGGCAACCGTCTTGCCGAAAAAGGTCTTGACGATTGCACGGGATACGTTGCACTTGCTGTTGACCTTGTCGGTTTCCAGCAGGAATTAGGCGGAATTTTCGCTTCACTTCTCGGCAGAATTGTTGTTGCCGAGGACATTGACACGGCAACAGTTATTGCCAAAAAATACGGCTACAAATTCAGAATAGTAACCCTTGACGGTCAGGTCATCAATGCAGGCGGCTCCTTCACAGGTGGTTCCGTTGCGAAGTCAAGCGGTGTGCTTACACGTAAGAACGATATTGAAAAGCTTACCGCCGAAAAGGATAAGCTTTCCGCACGTCTTGCAGATGTCAAGCAGACCGTTGACAAGCTTCAGGCTGAAACTGATAAGCTTGGCTTTGACATCGAGGGCGCAAAGGACGAACTCCGCATAATCGGCGAGGACAGAATTCGTTTTGACGCCGAAATCAAGCGTATTGACGCTCTTATGGAGCAGAACGCACAGCAGCTTGAAAATGCAGCCGACAACGCAAAATATTACGCTGAAAAGATTGCCGAAACTGAAAAGAACGCAATCACAGCGGCTGATGAACTTAAAAAGTGCGAGGCTGAAATTGCCGAACTGGAAAAGCTTGCGGCTGACAGCGACGAGCAGAGAAACAGCCTTCGTGAAAAGCGAGAGGAGCTTTCCGCAAAGCTTTCCGAAATGAAGCTCTATCAGATGGAGCGTGCAAAGGATAAGGAAGTGCTGGGTGCTGAAATCAAGCAGCTTGAGGAACAGTTCTCCGCACTTGGCGACAACACCGCAAGACTTTCCGCACAGCTTGAGGAACAGCGCAGAATTATTGCTGAAAAGCAGGCTCTTATCGAGGAAAGAAAGGCATCTCTCGCAGGTGCGGCTGACGCTGTTGCAGGCATAAATGAAAAGATTGCCGAGCAGCAGTCCGAGCACAGAGCAATGGAGCAGAAATCCAACGAGGGACGTGTGAAAATCCGTGAGCTGAACGAGCAGAAGGAAAAGTTCTCCCGTGAAATGACAAGGCTCGAAGAACGCCGTGTTTCCGTGCAGAACAGCTATGACGGCATTATTTCCGAAATGCAGGAGCAGTACAATATGTATCTTTCCGAAGCAATGGAAATTGCACAGCCTGTTGAAAATCTGCTTATGGTACAGCGTGACCTTAACGAAATCAAGCAGAAAATCCGCGGCCTCGGCAGCGTAAACGTTGCGGCAATTGAGGAGTACAAGGAAGTTTCCGAGCGTTACACCTTTATGAAGGAACAGCTTGATGACGTTGAAACTTCAAAGCGTGAGCTTGAAAAGCTTATCGACGAGCTGACCGATAATATGCGCCGTCAGTTCAGCGAAAGCTTCAATCAAATAAATGAAAACTTCAAGCAGATATTCGTGGAGCTTTTCGGCGGCGGTAAGGCTGAACTTGCACTTACTGACCCCGATGACGTGCTTGAATCGGGTATCGAAATCAACGTTGCACCTCCGGGCAAGGTTATAAAGAATTTGTCGCTTCTCTCAGGCGGCGAGCAGGCATTTGTTGCGATTGCGATTTATTTTGCAATTCTGAAAATCAAGCCTGCACCATTCTGTATCCTTGACGAAATTGAGGCGGCGCTTGACGATATCAACGTTTCCAAGTATGCACAGTATCTGCGTAACTTTACCGATACAACGCAGTTTATCCTCGTCACACACCGTCGAGGAACAATGGACGAGGCTGACGTTATGTACGGCGTAACAATGCAGGAAAAGGGTATCTCAAAGGTGCTCCGTCTTGACCAGCCGCCTGCTGATGTTGACTTTGAAGCGAATTGATTTGCAGGAAAGGGAGTTTTTATGGAAATACGTTATATCAACAGTGATGATGACAAATTTTTAATCAGCCATATCTATGAAGAAAGCTGGAAATTTGCGTATAAGGATATTATTCCGCAAAGCTACCTTGATAGCATTCCAACAGGACGTTGGGTGTCAAGTATTGACAAGGAGGGTATGAACAATCTTGTAATGCTTGATAATGATAAGTTTATTGGTACATCATGTTTTTGCAAGTCACGATTTAAGGATTTTGCAGATTTCGGAGAAATTGTTTCAATATATTTCTTGCCTGAATATATGGGTAAAGGCTATGGAAAGCAATTGCTTTATTATGTTGTTAAAGAACTTTCAAAACTCGGATATAGTGATATATTCTTGTGGGTACTTGAAGAAAATTATCGTGCAAGAAAATTTTATGAAAAATGTGGATTTGTTGCTACCGATAATTATTTGGATGATAATATCGGCGGAAAAGAGTTAAGAGAAATTCAGTATCGTTTCCACATAGATATTTGACAATAAGGAGGAAAATCAATGAACATTTTCAGCAAAATTGCCGCTGGTCTGAAAAAGACTAAGGACTCTATGATGGGCAAGCTTGAAGCGCTGATGAACTCATTTACAAAAATTGACGAGGAGTTTTTCGAGGAGCTTGAGGAGCTTCTCATAACCTGCGATATCGGCGTGGAAACCTCCCTCGATATCTGCGGCGAGCTTCGTAAAAAGGTAAAGGAAAAGGGTATCACCGACCCTGCTCTTATAAAGGATGAATTAAAGGAAATCATTGCCGAAATGCTTGGCGAGGACAAGAAAATTGACACCTCCACAACCCCTACGGTTATTCTCATTATCGGCGTAAACGGTGCAGGCAAGACAACTACAATCGGCAAGCTTGCGGCACGCTACAAGAACGAGGGCAAGAAGGTTCTCGTTGCGGCTGCTGATACATTCCGTGCAGCTGCAATTGAACAGCTTGAAGTGTGGACAGAGCGTGCAGGTGTTGATATCGTAAAGCACGCAGAAGGCTCTGACCCTGCTTCCGTAGTTTTTGACGCAGTAACAGCGGCAAAGGCACGTGGTACGGATATCCTTATCTGCGACACGGCAGGACGTCTTCACAACAAGAAAAATCTTATGGATGAGCTCCGTAAAATCAGCCGTATCGTTCACCAGCAGGCTGAGGGCTGTGTTCTTGAAACACTGCTTGTTCTCGACTCCACAACAGGTCAGAACGCTGTAAATCAGGCGAAGCTTTTCAGCGAGGTT
>CALATN010000228.1 GCA_937891895.1 uncultured Clostridia bacterium | reverse complement strand
AACTTCTTCAATGTAAGATTCTTTTATTAATTGATATTTATCCATAAAAATACCTCCAAGATATATATGTAATCATTGTATCATCTTTAAAATTATCGATGTTTTATTTTGCTCATAATATTAGTATATATATATTATTTATATTTTATTCGAAAAAAAGAGGATTGTTTTTAATCCTCTTTATTTTGTTAATTAGTGTTTCTTTCTTAGAATAAGTACTAGCACTGATGAAGCTAAGAATAATTGTGCGAATACTAATGCACTACCCATACTACAACCACCAGATTGTGCTGGAGGAGTAGGAGCTGGTGCTTCAACTTCATATGTTATTACTTCTGATTCTACCTTAGTAGTTAATCCGTTTTCATCAGCATATTCAAGTACTAATTTAAAATTTTTTGATTTTTTGTGGAAAATACCATTCTTTTATTCCGATAATTAATGATTTGACATGAGTATACGAAGACAACCCGTGGGGATTCCCGGGTTGTTTCCATATGAAGTGTAGATTTTTTCAGAAATGTATGATATACTCGTTTTATAAAATAAAAGGGGGGAAGGGTATGAACAAGACAAAGCGTAAAGAAATGCATTATCTTGTGGTTGCGGTTATTATATTTTTTATCGCTATGTTCAGCCATACGGGACATTATGGTTACAGTGACCATATATTTGTGCGTACAGTTTTTGGTTTCCTTCCCAATTTTATATATATCGGTTTGTTATCTGCCTGGTGTGTGTCCGTAGAAAAAAGAATTATCAACAAACAGATTAAGCATCATCTTATCGCAGTCGGAGTGTTGATGATTTTCTGGATTGCTGTCAGGACAGTCAAGTGGCGTTTCTTTTCTCCTTTTGACGTGATAGGCAGATATCTGTGGTATTGTTATTATATACCTATGATTCTTGTTCCGTTGCTCGGCGTGTTTATAATTATCTGCAGCGGAAAGTCAGAGAATTATACACTGCCGAAGAAGATGAATTTTTTCTTTATTCCTGCATTTATTTTGATTGCTGTTGTAATGACAAACGATTTTCATCAGCTTGTTTTCAGATTCACAGACGGAATTGAAAATTACAATGACCAATATACATACGGCTTTCTTTTCTATGTAGTTATTGCCTGGTTTGTGGCACTTGGATTTTATTTTGTTGTGATGCTTCTTATCAAAAGCCGTGTACCCGGCAGTAAAACATTTCAGAAAATGCCCGTTATAATAATGGTGTCGGCAGTTGTTTTCTGGATACTTTATGCTTTCAGACTTATTTTTAATGTTGACCTGACAGCCGTTGACTGCCTTATTATTGCTCTTCTTCTTGAAAGTGCCATACAGTCAGGTCTTATCCGTTCAAACTCAGGCTACGGCGATTTGTTCAGAGTGTCAACTGTTGCGGCACAGATTGTTGACGGAAAATATAACGTGTGCAACTCTTCTGCAGGTGCAGTTGAACTGACAACAACTACAATGAAGCAGGCGGAAACAGGTACTGTTGATTTAGGTGATATTCAGTTGCAGAGCAGACCAATTTCAGGCGGACGTGTTCTGTGGCAGGAGGACATACGAAACATCAAGGAATTGCTGGAGGAACTGGAAGAAGCACAGGAGAGGCTCAGCGAAAACAATGTTCTTCTGAAAGCAGAGCTTGACATCAAAGAGCGAAAAGCAAGGCTCGACGAAAAGAACAGACTTTATGACCGCTTGATAGATGAAATGTCAGAACAGCTTATCAGGGCTGATGACCTGCTGAAGGAAGCAGAGAAAAATCCTGAAATTGCCAAAGAAGCCCTTGCACAGATTTGCGTAATCAGTGCGTACATAAAAAGACGAGGAAATCTTCTTCTTATCAACGAAGATAATGCAGATATTTCTGCGACGGAGCTGGAATTCTGTATGAAAGAATCCCTTGACAATATGCTTTTTGCAGGAATCATAACTTCACTTCACAGCCAGCTTAAAAATAAAATCAAAACAAAACATATTGTTGCCTTTTACGATTTGTTTGAAAAGATCACGGAAGCATATTTTGACGATATGACAGCCATGCTTGTCAACCTGAAAAATGATGACTCCTGCATAAAAATGAGAGTGCAGATAGGCTGTAAAGACGGCTTTGACCAGCCTATTCTTAATTCATTCTGCCTTGAGGGCGGAGAAGTTTCATATAACATTCAGGAAAATGATGTGACATTTGATGTGATACTTCCTTTGGGAGGTGACGCACAATGATTTTTTCTGAAATGAGCAGTGCCTTGCGTGCAGTTTTTCTGATTTTTATGTTTATTCCTACTGCCCTTGATATGTGCGTTCTTCCGAGTGTGTTTATGAGGAAGAATAACGAAACGCGTAAAATTCTGCTTTTGTTGATAATTGCAGTAACTTCAGTTTTTCTCACTTTTTACACGTCACTTCATTATATGTATCTGTATGATATAGCTTTTTCTCCTGCGTGGGAAATGTTGGCGGGAAAAACAGTTATTCTGCCCATATTGATAAATATTGTAAACATTGCTTTTTTGTGTTATCTTATATGGGAAGACAGACGTTTCAGAAGAACTTCGATTTCCCACAACTCTGTCAAAGAAAGCCTTGATAATCTTCCTACAGGTCTTTGCTTCTCAAACCCTAACGGAATGGTAAGGCTTTCCAATTACAGAATGAACAGCTTAAGCCACATTATTGAAGGGGAAGAATTGCAGGATGCAAAAACCTTTTTTGAGCAACTGAAAAGCGGAAAAGTTGAAGAAACCGTTGAGCGTTTATCAGACGGAGACGAGCCTGTTTTCAGAATTCCTGACGGTACGGTGTGGATGTTTTCCCGCAAAGAGATAGACGAAGAAACTGTTCAGTTGACGGCTATTGACATAACTTCACTTTACAATCTTTCGGAAGACCTGCGTGATAAAAACCGGGACATTGAAAAAATGAACAACCGCCTCAGGAAATACGGCGAAACGGTTGACAGCACAACAAGGGCAAAAGAAAGGCTTGAAACAAAAATCCGCATACACAATTCAATGGGTCAGGCACTTCTTACAACAAGGCATTGTCTGAATCTACCGAACACGGATTTTCAGTTTATAATTGATATGTGGAAAAAGAATATTTCGGTGCTTCGTCCTGACGGAGAATATGTTGAGGCGGTAAATCCGCTTGAAAGCTTAATCAAAGCGGGTGAATTTGCAGGTGTCAATGTTGAAATCAAAGGCGGATTACCTGACGATGACAGAGCAGCGCAGTTATTTGTTCTTGCATCTGCGGAAGCACTTACAAATGCTGTGCGTCACGCAAAGGCGAAAAATCTTTATGTTGATTTTTACGAAAAATACGGTGTCTGCTATGCCGAATTTACAAACGACGGAGATGTGCCTGAAAATATCCGCTCGAAGTCGATTTATTCGCTCGATATGGGTGCGCTCATTGCGGGTGCGAAGTATCAGGGCGAGTTTGAGGAGCGACTGAAGGCCGTGGTGCAGGAGGTGATTGCCTCC
>CALATN010000227.1 GCA_937891895.1 uncultured Clostridia bacterium | reverse complement strand
TACCATGCTTCTTAGACCATGCGGAATACACCCCACGGAACTTGATGATTGCACGGTTCACATCATTTAAAAGCTGATGAGTTTTCTTATTCATGTTTACCTCCATAGTCCCATTTGGGACTATGTTATTATACCGCAATCAGCATAGTTTGTCAACACTTTTTTATTATGTATATCTGCAATCAAGATACTGAAGAAACCTTGCCGCCGCAACAGAAAGCGTCTGCCTGTCCTTAAAGGCGATTCCGATGTTTCGGTATGCAGGTACATCAAGCTCCTTTGAAACTATGCGGTACGGCACACGTTTTAATATCAGCTTCGGCAATATAGCAATGCCCAGACCGCTTTCCACCATTGACATTACTGCGTAATCGTCCCACGTTGTAAATTTCACATCAGGAGTAAGTCCGTTGCGTTCAAATACTTCCGATATTTCTGCCTTTGCTCCCTTTTCAAGCAGCATAAAAGGCTCATCACACAAGGCTTTTACGGGGAATCTTTCACATTCTGCATACTTGTGATTTTCAGGGATAATTGCCATAAGTGCGTCCTGTTCAAGGAATATGGTTTCAAATTCAGGCTTTGTCGGTAATCGAAGAAAACCGCAGTCAACACGTCCGTTTGCTATCCATTCTTCAATTTCGGTATAGTCACCCAGCAAAAGCTCATAATCAATATTGGGATAATCCTGTTGAAATGCCTTGATAATATTAGGCAGCCAGTGAGTTGCAACGCTTGAAAAAGTACCTATCCTGATAAGTCCCGACTGCAAGCCGTTAAGCTCATCGACCTGCATCTGTAATTTTTCATATTCTGCACAAACACTCTTTGCGAAAGGCAGAAGTTTCATTCCGTCGGAGGTCAGCTTTACGCCTGCTTTACTGCGTTCCAACAGGGTAACCTTCCATTCTTTTTCAAGGTCGGCAATCATACGGCTTATGCCGGACTGTGAATAATTCAGCATTTCCGCCGCCTTGGTGAAGCTGCCATATTCCGCTGTTTTAACAAATGCTATATACTTTGTAATGTTCATATCCATAGATTTGCTCCTTATATCTGAATTTATCATAGATATCATGATAAACATTCGCTTTTGTAATTCTTGAATCTATGATATACTTAAAAACAGAATTTGTCAAGGAGTGACCATAAATGAAAAACAAACTGCCACTTTTAAAATACCTGCTGGCATTGCTTATGTTCGGAACAAACGGTATTGTTGCAAGTCATATCAACCTTTCGAGCTATGAAATAGTTCTGCTCAGAACGCTTATAGGAAGTATGTTTCTTATAGCAATTTTCTTTCTCACAGGTGGCAAACCGTCATTTTACAAGCATAAAAAGCAATCTGCATTTCTTGCTGTGTCAGGTATTGCAATGGGTGCAAGCTGGATGTTTCTTTATGAAGCTTACTCGCGAATCGGCGTGAGCATTTCCTCGCTTCTGTACTACTGCGGACCTGTCATTGTAATGGTATTATCACCGCTGTTGTTCAAGGAAAGACTGACTTTGCCTAAAATCACAGGCTTTATCGCTGTGCTTGCAGGTATATTTCTTGTAAACGGCAATATCAGTGGACAGCTTAACAAATGGGGTATCTTCTGCGGTCTGATGTCAGCAGTGATGTACGCATTTATGGTGATATGCAATAAGAAAGCAACGAGTATTACAGGACTTGAAAACTCAATGCTTCAGCTTTTCATAAGTTTTCTGACCGCTGCTGTTTTTGTAGGAATAAAGCAAGGGTGTGTGATAGATGTTCAACCTGAAAGTGTACTGCCGATAGTTATTCTCGGACTTGTGAATACAGGTGTAGGCTGTTATTTTTACTTTTCCTCAATTGGCAGACTGCCTGTTCAGACGGTAGCTGTGTGCGGTTATCTTGAGCCTCTTTCAGCGGTAATGTTTTCAGCAATTATGCTTGATGAGCGACTTACGGTATTGCAGATTATAGGTGCGGTACTGATTATAGGGGGAGCAATGTGCGGGGAATTGATAAAAGAAAAGACAAAACAAGAATAGATATTTAATATTTCTCATAATCTCTCTATCTCAAACAAAACATCCCCTTCAACCATCTTGCAGTAAATTTCTTCTGTTTCTGAATCAGACATCTTGTATAACCTGTTTGTTAGCTTACGCATAGCATTCTTGGCAGCAGTAATTACATCATCAAAATCAGCGTCGGGACGTTTGCCACTATCACGATATTCCTCAATAACATTGGAAACGTACTTTTCAGCTTTGTTCTGTGCGTCGGTAAATAAATCAATAGCATATTCACTTTTCTTGGCTTCTGTGAGCTTATGTTTCAATCCTCGAACATAACCGCAGTAGCCTTTTTTTATGTCAGAAAACTCGTCCTTCTTGCCCTTGCGTATATCCTTTTTCTTCTGTAACAGGCACTTTTCATCACCGCAGCAGACATTATTCCCGACACTCAAATAATGCTTGTGACAATAACTGCACTCATACACCTGCATACCAATACTGCTTATTAAATAGCTGTACTCATAAAGAAACGGCAACAATGACAGTTCTGTTGTCATGTACATCTCATTGACACCATTGCCACGCAAAACAACATATCCTATGTTCTCTTGTATAACCCTATTACTTGTATCAGGAATATGATTGTAAAACCAATCCATAATAATCAGCTGTTCCATTTCAGCAGCAATATTATTAAGCTGATTGCGGTAGGCTTTTTCTTCACCGCTATTAGTCATAGCGTTAGTAATAAATCCTGTTATCTTATTAAGATTTTTTCTGCCTACGGTATAAATTTCCCATAGCTTTTCAAGGTAATATTTCGCAAAGAAATTATTTTCTTTTTCTGCCAAAGTCTTATACTCATTTGTAAGCACAACATTAACGTCCTGCCCCTTGGTTATGTATTCAATAGTTTTTCTTGCAAAATCTTTCAAACGCTCGTACCTGCTGCGGAACTGTTCCAGTTGCAATAAAATTTCGTCAAAGCTAAAGGTTACAGGCGTTGATATATATTTTTTAAATGTTTCTGCGCTGTTCAGTTCTTCATCGGCAATGTTGGTGATAAAATCTACGGTTTTGATGTGGCTATTCACTCTGTAAAGGGTGTAATTTTTCATATTTATCCGTCCTTTTTCAAACGCTTATACAAACGCATAACTTATTCTGTCTTTGATTATACCATAAAGTTACGCTAATTTCCACTAACAAATGTGATAGTATGATGAAAAAACGCAAAATTACAGCGTTTATTTTTGCGTTTAAACGTATCGAAGTTTTTTCAGAAGCTTTTGCTTGATATACTGGAAGTACAGGCAAGGGATACGCTGTATATTTTGTTTTCAGAAATAGATGTATAGTTTCAGCGAAGCTCATCGCTTTCCGCAGAAAGCGAAATCCCCCTCGGAGAGCCCCGGACTATTGGATATGTAGCTTGCGGAATGTCCAATAGTACCTCGGGGTTACTCTTGGAAAGAGTAACAGAACTATGCAAGCTATCCCTTGCTTATCAAAATGAAAGGAGGTTTACACCTTGAAAGAAAAAAGAATTTCCCACGTTGTCGGTAAAGGCAGTTTGTCGCATAACAACAGATGCTTCTTTGCTAAAAATGTTGATACCTCACGCACTCCGCAAAATATTGAGATTGTCCGTATCCCTTTGGCGAAAGCCTATGATGATCTGTTCAGCAAATCTGTTGAACGTTACAATGATAAGCAGACAAGAAAATGCCGTCGGATAGATACTGACTATTTCTTTCACCTGTTCAATCATAAGGTTTGCGATTATACTCTCGTTGCTAACAATAAGCAGAAAAGCTTTTATGAAGATTTAGTTCAGGTCGGTGATATGCACGATACAGGCTGTGGCACTCCTGACGCAGAAATCGCAAAACAGTGTCTTATCGAATATGCGGAACATTACATTAAGAACAATCCAAACTTTTACGTTTTCAATGCTGTCATTCATATGGATGAAGCTACTCCGCACCTGCACATCAATTACATTCCTGTCGGACATTATTCAAAAGGTCTTGACACAAGAAATGCTATGGCAAAGGCTCTTGAAGAAATGGGATATACGGGAGTTAATGCTGCTACTAAATGGCGTGAACACGAGCGAGCCGTTTTTACTGAGATATGCAAATCATACGGTCTTGAAATTGCCGCACCGCAGAAATCCAGAGGTTACAACTTTACCGTTGATGAATACAAGGATATTCAGGAAGAAAAGAAACGTCTTACCGAAGAATTGCAGCCTTTGCGTGAAATGGAGCTTGCAGCGGATGAGAGTTACATTGTCGGCAAGAAGCAGCTACTTTCTCACAACATCACCGTTACTCCCGAAGAACTTCAACAGCTTGAAATACAGAAAAAGGCTGTTGCTGTTCAGCAGATTGATAATCAGCGTGAGAAAAAACACATTGAACGTCGCAAAGAAAATTTACATAAACGAGAAGCAGAAGTTTCTGCTGACCTTACAGAACGTACCAAAGAGCTTGATGAGCGTGAAGCTGGCATTTCTCAAAAAGAAGAACAGCTTGCTTCTCTAATTTCTGATGCAAAACAGCTTAAATATGATGCTGATATATTGCACGAACAGGCAGAACGTGATTTTGAACGTGCAAGGTCAGAACGTGAAATTCAGCGTGACCTTAATCAGAAATATTCCGAATTAAGTGATAAGCTATGTCAATCAGAACGAGAAAATTTTAATGCTGCCCGTCAATTCAAGAAAATTCGTGACGCACTTAATGTTCCATACACAGCTACAAACGAGGAAGCTGTTGAACGCTGTCGTGAAATTGTTGATGAAAACTATCAGCTTGAACAGTGCATTGCAAAAGAGCTTCATTTAAGTTATCAGCAGAGAAAAAGCATAAAACTGCCCGATATGCTGAAAATGCTTATTGACAATTTCAAGGATAAGCTTAAAGAACAGGAAGAAGATAAATCGGTTATTGTTTCTCTGCGTAAACAGCTTTCAGCGGTTAAAGAAGAATTCAGAAAAGTTGCTTATGCTGTAAATGAGCTTGTTTATTCAGATAAAAGCAAAGTCGGTTTAAGCGGTTGGGCAAAAGCTTTAGCAGGAAGTATTTCTCTTTTTGCTATCAACTGTTTTGAGAAACGTAACGAAGATAGCGAACTTTTCAACTGCGGACTCGATAATGAAATTGAATCCACTGCAAAGAATTTATTCAGAACAAACCAAACAAAAGAAAGAAATTATTACGAAAGATAAGGAGAATTTACTATGGAAAACAAAACAGAAATTATGGCACAGATTGTTGCCCTTTTAACACAGCTTATTGATGAAAATACAGATGTTACAACCGAAAACAAGACCTCTGCACCTGTTGAAATGCTCACCATCAAGGAGTGTACGCAGGCTGTCAGCGGTTTATCTGAACATACTGTCCGTCAGCTTGTTGCACAGAAAAAGATACCATATATCCGCACAGGTCAGGGCAAGCGTGGCAAAATTCTTATCAGCAAGGCGGCTCTGCTTGAATATCTTGGAGGTGCTGCTTGATGAGCATATTTGAAAATATTAAAGACGCTGTTTCAGTAAAACAGGCAGCGGAATATTACGGTTTAACCGTTAATCGCAGTAATATGTGCTGTTGTCCTTTCCACGATGATAAAACACCTTCAATGAAAATATATGACAAAAACTATCACTGTTTTGGCTGTGGTGCTCACGGTGACGTAATTGATTTTACAGCACGCCTTTTCGGAACATCACAGCTTGAAGCGGCAAAGCGTATCAATGAAGATTTTCATCTTGGATTGGATGTTGACAAGCCTTTTTCAAGCAGAGAAATTCAGCTGATACGCCGCAGAAAACAAGAAGCAGAGGAATACTCCGCTTGGGAGAAAAATGCCTGGCTTGTAATTGTAAGCTACTACAAACTGCTTTGCGAATGGCGTGAAGAATATGCACCTGTATATGATAAGGAAATTCCCGATTTGCGATTTGTTGAGAGCATTAAAAATCGTGATTACATAGAATATCTTTGCGAATGTTTTATTAAAGGCAGTAAGACAGAACGTCTTGCTATGAGGGAGGAGGTGAGCCGTATTGAACAAAGACTATGTGAATACCGCCGCAGTTTCATCACCTGTGTGGCTGGAGGAAAAGGGCAAGATAAACGAACCGTTATTCTGTAAAGAATTTGTTTCAAATTGCCCTGTCATTTTTTCTGACAACAGATTTTACAACGTAGACGGTGAAATCAGTGAGGACGTTATCTCTCACAGCATTTCCGAAAAGGTTATGCCTTACGTTACCAACAATGTTGCGGCAGTTGTAAAGCGGTTGACAGAAGCTTTGAAGCTGTACTGCTTTTCTGAGCCTATTGTTCCGAAAGAGGATGAAATTCATTTGCTGAATGGAATTCTTAAAACAGACGGATCCTGGCTTCCCGAAAAGAAATTCTGCGTGAACAGACTTAACATTACATACGATCCTGATATATGGAATGGTGAATATTATCCTGTCAATTTTATGCTGTTTCTTATGGAAATGCTTGATATGGACGATATTGCTACATTGCAGGAGTATCTTGGTTACTGTCTTATTCCCTCAACAAAGGGACAGGCTATGCTTTTTATCATCGGTAACGGCGGTGAGGGTAAAAGCCGTATCGGTATTGTTTTGCAGGAGGTATTCAAGTCTGCAATGCTTACAGGCAGCTTTCAACGTATCGAAACGGACAAATTCTTCCGCTACAATTTACAGAACAAGCTGCTTATGCTTGATGACGATATGCAGATGAGTGCATTACCCTCGACAGGTTACATAAAAAATCTTGTTACCGCTGAAATTCCCGTTGATGTCGAAGCAAAGGGACAGCAGTCACAGCAGGCTATGCTGTACTCACGTTTTCTTTGTTTCGGCAACGGCTCTCCGAAGGCACTTTACGATAAATCCGATGGTTTTGCTCGCAGGCTGATAATTCTCACTACAAAGCCTGTTCCCGAAAACAGATGCAATGATCCGTTCCTTGCTGATAAATTTATTGCTGAAAAGGATAAGATTTTCTGCTGGATGTTTGATGGTTTACGCAGACTTATACAGAATAACTTCCGTTTTACTGTTTCTGATAAGACAAAACAGAATATTTCGGAGGTTATGGCAGAGAACTGCAACATTATTGAGTTCCTTTCTGATAAAAGTTATGTTACCTTTGACAGTGACATTCAGACAAGCAGCACCGAACTTTACGGCGGATATTTTCATTGGTGTGCCGAAAACGCTCTGACAGCTCTAAAACAAGATACTTTTGTCAGTTGGCTTAAATCCAATGAGAAGCGGTATGGCATTAAATATGTTTACCACGTTCCGAATAAGAACGGTGGTCACGTTCGTGGTTTCAAAGGAATGTGTACAAAATATAAAACAATATTGATTTAAGGCGTGCAGGCGTGCGAACCGCATAAATACGTCGTTTCAGGCGTGCGGATGGCGTGCATACAAGGCGTGCGAAAAACAAGCCGCACATCTTTCGCACGGCTCTCAAACAACGCAATATCGGGCTTTGCACGCCTGCACGCCACTTTTTCAAGTTTGTTTAATATATATTTTTACTGGCGTACTCTATAACGGACAGAATAACGGACAAATACACTTGACTTTTACTTTGTAAAGTGTTAAACTGTAAATATACAGGAGTATGTCATAAAGTTTACAATATCAGAAGGAGAGATATTTTTATGGCAACAGTAAGAAAAAGAGGAAACTCATATCAGATCAGAGTTTCCTGCGGTTATGATTTAAACGGCAATCAGGTGGAGCAGTCTATGACCTGGAAGCCTGACAAAAATATGACTGAAAAGCAGATTGAAAAAGAGCTTAATCGTCAGATTGTGAAATTTGAGGAGGCTTGTGCCAACGGTCAGATTGTAACAACGAAAAAGTTCTCTGAATTTGCTGAAATCTGGTTCAATGATTACGCAAAGCTGAATCTGAGAAAAACAACCTACGCAAGAGTAGAATATCTCAGAGAGCGTACCGACAACGCAATCGGACACTTGCGAATGGATAAAATAACATCAAGGGATATACAGAAATTCATCAACAGTCTTGCTTCCGAGGGTGTCAATGAACGTACAGGCGGCGGTCTTTCCCATAAGACAATCAAGCATTATCTTTCGTACATCTCAACAATATTCGATTTTGCGATAAAGATGCAGATGCTTCAGAACAATCCTTGCAGGAATGTTACTGTTCCAAAGGGTGAGCCTAAAGAGCGTGAATTCTATACCATTGAAGAAGTTGAACGTCTTTCGGAATTGTTGCAGGACGCACCTATGAAGTACCGTGTATTTTTCAATCTTGCCATTTACAGCGGTTTCAGAAGAAGTGAACTGCTTGGTCTTGAATGGAAGGACATTGACTTTGATGAAGGTCTTGTACATATCCGACGCACATCAAATTATGTAGCAGGCGAGGGAATGTACACAGACACAACAAAGACCAAAAAGTCCCAGCGTGTGATAAAGCTTCCGCCTGTAATGCTTGATTTGCTTAAAGAGTACAAATCAGAACAGCGCGACCAGAGCATAGAGGTTGGCTCCAAATGGGTTGAAACGGACAGGCTTTTTACCACTTGGGACGGCAAGCCTATCAACGGTACAGTTCCTTACAACTGGCTGAAAAGGTTTTGCAGGAATAACAATGTGCGTTTTTGCAACATCCATTCTCTGCGTCACTTTCATACCTCAGTGCTTATTTCGTCTGGCGTAGATGTTACAACCGTATCAAATCAGCTTGGACATAGCAATTCCAATACGACTTTAGGAATTTACAGCCATATGTTCGCAGAGGCAAGGACTAAAACCTGCGATGTAATTACCAACGCTCTTGATTTCAGCAAAAACAAATCCGCTGTCTGACATAACGGACAAACAACGGACAAAATCATATTTTACAGAATAAAAAAATCCGCAAACCACGCATTTGCGTGATTTGCGAACCTTAACCTTGGTGCGGCAAATGGGACTTGAACCCATACGTCAAAGACACACGCCCCTCAAACGTGCCTGTCTGCCTATTCCAGCACTGCCGCAAACGCAATATTAACTTTTCGTGAGATTTCCCTCAGCGACTTAATTATTATATCACGTCGAATTATGTTTGTCAAGCCTTTTTTTGAAATTTTTCAAATTTTTTCTTGACTCTCAAAATTTTCCAGAACAAACCTTGCAACGCTGTCTTCATTATTGCTTCCGATAATACCGTCAGCAACAGCTTTAAGCTGACTTGAAGCGTTTGCAACAGCGTAACATTCATCCGCCGCCTCAAACATCTGAATATCATTCATCCCGTCACCGAAAACCACCAGCCTGTCACAGCCGAAATGTTTTTTCAGTTCAAGCGCCGCGTTAGCTTTCGTTGCACCTTTAGGCAAAACCTCCAGCCATTGATTGCCGCTGTAAATGTCCTTGTCAAAAATGCATCGGAACTTCTTCTCCAGAATTTCGCAAGCAGGGGAAAGCTTCTTTGCTTCGTCAATGCAGGTAAAATAAAAAATTTCACCCTCACGCATTTCATCTTCATTTGCAGCAATTCGTTCACGAACGTCATTTTTTCTTGTATTGAGAAACTCCCTCATACCAACCGTGCAACGCTCAGCAATGTAGGAAAACTTCTCAACACCATTGATTACCGAGTACACAATCGGGTCAATACCATGTTCCAGCAGTACATCATAAATCCACAGCGCTTCATCACGGCTGAACATATTGGAAAGAATACGCTCACCCGTGCCGCTGTCAATCGTGAATACACCATTGTAAACAATAATCGGAATTTTCGCCGAAAGCCCTTTTGTAGCCTTTACGGAAGTAACAGCCGAACGTGCCGTTGCGTATGAAAACAGCAGCCCCTTGTCAATCAGCCCGTTGAGAATATCACAGCTTTTTTCGGAAACCCTCTGCTCGCTGTTGAGCAGAGTTCCGTCAAGGTCGGTAAGATATAATGTCTTCATCACAGCTTTATGTACTTCAGTTCAGTTCCCGCAACAGCCTCAGCAATCAGCGGCTCGAAGTCAAACGCATTCTGAGCAGCCTCAACATCAGCAAGAACAGGCTTTGTCTTAGGATGCTTCGGAGTAAATACCGTGCAGCAGTCTTCATAAGGCTCAATTGAAATATCAAACGTATCAATTTTTCTTGCAATTTCCACGATTTCAGTCTTGTCCATACCGATTACAGGACGGAAAACAGGCATTCTGCAAGCCGCATCTGTGCACACAATCGCCCCCATAGTCTGACTCGCAACCTGACCAACGCTTTCGCCCGTGATAAGTGCCTGCATATCCTTTTCCTCAGCAATACGCTGTGCAATCTCCATCATCAGACGGCGCATAAGGATTGTGAAAAGCTCCTCAGGACAGTTGTCACGAAGCGCTTCCTGAATTTTTGTAAACGGTACGCAGTAGAAAGCCACATCACCGCAGTACGGAGTAAGCTTCTCGCAAAGACGCTCAACCTTGAGGCGTGCTCTCTCGGAAGTGTACGGAGGAGAAACATAGTGAATAGCGGAAAGCTTTATGCCGCGCTTAGCCATCATGTAAGCCGCAACAGGGCTGTCAATGCCGCCCGAAAGCAGAAGCATAGCGCTTCCCGAAGTGCCCACAGGAATACCGCCTGCACCCGGGAGATTGCCCGCGTGAACATAAGCAGCAGTGTCACGGATTTCAACAGTTACAACCATCTGCGGATTTTTTACATCAACAGTAAGGTGTGGGTAAGCCTCAAGAATTTTTCCGCCAAGCTCCATGCAGATTTCAGGGGACTTCATTGGAAATTTCTTGTCGGAGCGCTTTGCCTCAACCTTGAAAGTGCGTGACATCATCGCTGTTTCTTCAATGTAAGCAATCGCTTCACGGCAGATTGCCTCGAAATCCTTTTCCACAACAAGCGCACGGCAAAGTGCCGCCGCACCGAATACCTTAGAGCCAAGCTCAACAGCTTCGTTGAGGTCAATATCCTCGGACTTCGGAATAGCGTAAATCGTGGACTGCGCCTTTGTGTACTCAAACTTGCCCAGCTTGCCCAGACGGTGCTTGAGGTTGCGGATAAAAGCGTCCTCGAATGTTCTCTTGTTTAAACCCTTGAGGGCAATTTCGCCCTCCTTGAATATGATAAGTTCTTTCATAGTTTACCTTCCTGATTACTTAGTCTTAGCAAGGGACTGATACCCTTCCTGAATAGCGTTAACAAGCACATCAATCTCGCCCTTTGTTGTGGTGCGTCCGATTGAAACACGGATAGCCGAGTCAGCAAGCTTGTCGGGAACACCCATAGCCGTCAGCACCGAGCTGTGTGCACCCTTTGAGCAGGCGGAACCGCTTGAAACGTAAACTTCCTTGCTTTCAAGGAAATGAAGCATAATTTCCGAACGGATGCCCTTTACCGAAAAGTTTGTGATAAAAGGCGATTTTGTTTCAGCAACAGAGTTGATCGTGATATAATCAAGCTTAGCAAGCTTCTTCAGCAGATATTCGGTAATCTCCTCAGCGTTGCTGTAAGCCACGGACATAGTCGGCATAAGCGCCCTTACAGCCGCCCCGAATCCCGCAATCAGCGGCACGGACTCGGTACCCGAGCGTATGCCCTTTTCCTGACCGCCGCCCATAAGAAGCGGAGCAACACGTATACCCTTGCGTATGTACATCGCACC